>JAYUSF010000025.1:0-8132 GCA_043755815.1 Verrucomicrobiota bacterium | reverse complement strand
TTGGCGTGCCGAGGGTGCCGCCATCCTGGAAAAAATCACCCGCGCCCGCGCCAAACTCGAAGAAATAATGGCAGTCACTTCACGGACAGCAGACTAGGGCGTGTGCATCCCAGGGCGATGGCCGCCGACCTGCCGATGATCATGCACCGGAGGCCGTCGGCTTCGAGGGCTGCCAGCAACCGTTCGAACGCATCTGCTTGGCCCACAGTTCCCAGCGCTCTTCCGGGCTGGCGGCCAGCCCGAGGGCGTGCAGTGACTTTTCCCCCTCGTCCAGTCCGCGGACGTGGCGGAGCCGCTTGAGGAGACGGGCGGCGCGGACGGGCAGCGGGACGTTTTTTGGGGCGAGGTTTTTCATCGGCCACCCGCGCAACCTACCGGCTACAGGAAGATGGAGCAATCGGGCTGATGAAGCGGACTTCAAGGACCGCCACGATTACGGCGAATCCGACCTGCGACTGCGCCAGCGCCTTGAGCGAAAGATGCTGCCCATGGCCGGTCGGTCATCAACCGAATTGACCGCCACAACTTCGAGCTGGATGGGCGGCTGGTTGGTTGCGAGATGCTGAGCCCAGACCCGGGTGGCCGCCCGGCCGAGCGACTCGACTTCGTGTTGTGATGAACCGGCGAATTCCAATTCCAACATCGTCGTATCGCGGTAAGGCCGCGCGGCGACAAAAGCGAACTCACCGTCGGGCAGTTCACCTGCCAAGCCCAACTCGATGGGAAACCGCGGATTCCGGAAGGTGTTCGACGCCGACTCAATCATCTCCGGAAGCGGATGCGTCAAGTAGATCGGCATCGGGCCGAACTGCACCCGGACCAGACCACGCCACGGCGGAGCTGGTAGGGTGAAGATCCTTTCAGCGAGGGCACCGGCGATCAGTGCGATGACCAATGCCGCAATCCACCAGACGAATTGTTTCCACGGAGACCTCATCAGAAGCCGAGATGCCTCCACCGCCATTGGCGGACTGAATACCACTGATCCCGTGCGCTTGTGAGCGTGTAGGTCTCGAAAAACTCACTGGTGAACGCTGGCGCGTTAGTCGCCAACCGTTCCCGCCAAAGCTGCACCGCCTTCTCGGCCAACGTTTTCACCTCAGCCTCGGTTGGACCAACAAACTTTAACTCAATGATTGCAGTGCCGCGGTATTGGCGGCCATAGAGAAGGCGGAATCCATCCACAGAAGTTCCAGAATTCGCCTCCAATTCTCGCCGGAACACCGAGTCAGAGAAGGTGTTAGATGCCGATTGGATCTGGTCTTGGAGAAGGAAGGGAGAGAAAGCGCGGTTGGTCGAATCTGCCGGTGACTGATCAATCTTCACTCTGACAACCGCCCGCCAAGTCTGATCGCCGGTGGCCAAACACCAGGTTCCGGCGACATACACCGCAACCCCGATGCAGACGCCGAGCGCCCAGAGCCATGCACGTTGGCGGTCACTTCCCATCCGCCAGCTCCCGCTCCGTCTTCAGCCGAAGCTGCCCACACGCGGCGTCGATGTCGTGGCCCTTTTCCAGGCGAAGCGTCGTGGTGACACCTTGGGCTTCTACGGCGGCGGCGAAGGCACGGCAGGCGCCTTCCTCGGGGCGCTTCCAGGCGAGTCCTTCGACGGTGTTGTAGGGGATCAGGTTCACCTTGGCGTGCAGTCGGCGTGCGAGCGTCGCGAGTGGGACCACCTGTTCCCGGCCGGCGTTCACGCCGTCGATCAGGATGTATTCGAGGGTGATCATCTTGCCCTTCTTCGCGACGTAGTATTCGCAGGCGTCGGTGAGGTCGCGGAGCGGATACTTGCGGTTGATGGGCATGATCTGGACGCGAACGTCGTCGGTCGCGCCGTGCAGCGAGATGGCGAGGCGGAACTGCTCCGGTTCGTCGGCCAGGCTGCGGATGCGCGGCACGACGCCGCTGGTCGAGATGGTGATCTTGCGGGCGCCGATGCCCGCGCCCCACGGGGCGTTGAGCGAACGCAGCGCGGTCATCAGGTGGTCGTAGTTGGCCATGGGTTCACCCATGCCCATGACGACGATGTTGTTCACCACGCGGTCGGCCTCGACGCGCTCGGCGGCGGGCAGGCCGTCGTTCCAACGTTCCACCGCCAGGATCTGGCCGGCGATTTCGTGGGGTTCCAGGTTGCGCTTCCAGCCGTCGAGGCCGCTGGCGCAGAACCGGCAGCCGTAGGCGCAGCCGACCTGGGTAGAGATGCAGAGCGTGTGGCGGTCGCTGCGGTCGCCGTAGAGCGCTGGATTCGCCGGAATCAGCACGCTCTCAACCAGGCTGCCATCGTCGAGGCGCCAGAGGAATTTCCGCGTGGTATCGCGCGCGCCCTGCACCTTCATGATCGCGGGCAGGCTCAGGCTGAAGGAACCGGCGAGCTTTTCGCGGAGCGCCTTCGGCAGGTTGGTCATCTCGTCCCAGCCGGCGGCGCGGCGCGCGTAGAGCCAGTTCAACAACTGGTCGAGGCGATACGCCGGCTCACTCCAGGCCGCGAACTGCACGGCGAGCGCGTCGCGGGTTTGGGAACGGATGTCGGGAAGCACGGGAAGAATGACCAAGGTCCAATGACCAATGAGGGCGGCGAACGTGGTTACTTCACCGGCAGCGGTTCGTCGGTGAGGGCGGGTGCCGGTGGAGCCGTCTTCTTGCCTTTGAACTTCAGCGCGAAGTCGTCGAGCAGCGTGTAAACCACGGGGATGACATAGAGCGTCAGGAAGGTGGAACTCAGCATGCCGCCGACGACGGCGACGCCCATGGGACGCCGGCTTTCCGCCCCGGCGCCGAAACCGATCGCGATGGGCAGGATGCCGGCGATGGTCGAAAAGGCGGTCATCAGGATCGGGCGCAACCGCACGCGGCCGGCCTCTTCCATCGCGGTGTGAGAATCGGTGCCGGCGCGCGTCCGCTGGTTGGCGTATTCCACCAGCAGGATCGAGTTCTTGGTCACCAGTCCGATCAGCAGGACGAGCCCGATCTGGCTGAACAGGTTGATGTTCATCGCCGGGATGGGCGTGTAGATGCCCGACCGACCGCCCAGGTCGAGCAACCAGAGCGCGCCGAACGCACCGACACCCGCCAGCGGCACGGCGAGGATGACCGTGAAGGGATGCACCAGGCTCTCGAACTGCGCCGCGAGCGTCATGTAAACCACGATCGCCGCCAGGCCGAGCACCCACCAGATTTCGGTCGAGGCGTCGGCGAGGTTCTTGGCGTCGCCTTCCCAGGCGTGCAGGAAGCCGACCGGAAGCTCGGAGGCGAGGAGCGGTTCGACCTGCTTCACCACCGTCCCAATGGGCACCGCGCCCGGCGAGGCGGTGATGCTCGCCGACCGAAGCCGGCTGTAGTGGCTGATCGAGTTCGGGGCGGCGCCTTCGCTGCGGGTCACGAGGGAGCTGAGCTGGATGAGGTCGCCCTTGCTGCTGCGGACGAAGATGCGGTCGAGGTCGGCAGGCGTCAGGCGCGAGGCGCGCTCCAACTGGCCCATGACGAGGTATTCCTTGCCCTCGACCTTGATGCGGCTGAGGTCGAGCCCGCCGAAGAGGATCTGCATCGTGCGCGAGATGTCCTCGATGCTGACGCCGAGCGCGGCGGCCCGGTTGCGGTCGATGCCTACGCGCAGCTCCGGCTTGTTGACCTCGTAGCTGACCCGGACGTTGGTCAGGAGCGGCTGGCCGGCGGCGTTCGTCAGACCGCGCAACCGGTTTGCGAAGCCGTTGGCCGTCACGCTCAGGGCATCGAGGTCCTGGTTCTGAAGCACGAGCTCGAAAGGCGAGCTGTTGAAGCTGACTTCAATCGCCTTGGGCAGGTTGGCGATGGCCATCCCGCCCTCGACCTCGGCGAACATGCGGCCGGCGATTCCGCCCGGACCGTTGACGATCTCCTGCACGGAACGATCGCGCTCGCTGCGGTCGGAAAACGTGACGAACACGATGCCGAAGCTCGCCTGCCCCGGACCGCTGAATCCCGGTGCGACCATCGCGCCGTAGCTGGTCACCTCGGGCACCGACTTGATGATCTCCTCGGCCTTGTAGAGCTGGCGGTCCGTGAACTCGCTCGTGGAGCCGTTCGGGGTGATGACCATCGCAAACATGCGGGCCTTGTCCTCCATCGGCAGGAAGTCCTGCTCCAACTGCCGGTAGGCATAGATCATGGCCAGCACCGTGCCCACCGTGCCCACGAGGGCGACCACCCGGTGGCGCAACGACCAGCGCAGCGACGCCAGATAGTTGCGGGTGAACCAGTTCAGGATCCGTTCGAACAGGCCGAAGATGCCGGTCAGCTTCTCGTCATGGATCGGCCTCAGCACCCGCGCGGCGATGGCCGGCGAAAGCGTGAGCGCGACAAACGCCGAGATGATGACCGAGCCGGCAATCGCCACGGCGAACTCGACGAAGAGGCGGCCCGTGGTGCTCTTCTGGAAGGCCAGGGGAACGAACACCGCCACGAGCGAAATCGTGATCGCGATGACCGCAAAACTGATCTCCTCCATCGCCTTGAAGGCCGCTTTCATCGGCTCCATGCCCTCCTCGATGTGCCGGTAGATCGCCTCCAGCACGACGATGGCGTCATCCACCACGATGCCGATGACCAGCACGAGCGCGAGCATCGTGAGGATGTTCACCGAATAGCCAAAGGCGTAGAGCACGGCAAACGTGCCGATGAGCGAGACCGGGATGGCGACGATCGGAATGAGCGTCGAACGGAAATTGTGGAGGAACAGCAGTATGATCAGGACGACCAGCACGAACGCCATCGCCAGCGTTTCCCAGACCTCGCTGATGGACTTCTCGACGAAGATCGAGCTGTCGTAGCCCACCCAGATGTCGCAGCCCTGCGGCAGCGTCGGCCGGATGGCCTCCATCTCCGCCTTGATGGATTGGGCGACCGCGACCGTGTTGGCCTTCGCCTGCTTCACGATGCCGAGGAAGATGCACGGCTTGCCGCGCGCCCGGGCGATGGTCCGGTAATCCTCTGCGCCGATTTCAGCCCGGCCAATGTCCCGGAGCCGCACCAGCGTCGCGCCCTCCGCCCGGACCACGAGGTTGTTGAACTCGTCCGCCGTCTTCAGTTCGCCACGGGTCTGGATCGTCATTTCGCGGTCCAGGTTCTCCACCCGGCCGCTCGGCAGCTCGATGTTCTGCTGACGGAGGGCGCGTTGCACGTCGAGCACGGTCACCTGGCGGGCGGCCATCTTCTCGGAATCCAGCCAGAGGCGCATGGCGAAGCGCTTTTCGCCGCCGATGGTGATCGAGGAGACGCCAGGCACGCCCTGAAAGCGCGGCTTGATCTGGCGTTCGGCCAGCGTGGTGAGTTCCAGCGGCGAATAGCGGTCGCTGTTCACCGCGATCCAGATGATCGGCTGGGCGTCGGAATCCTGCTTGGCGACGATGGGTTCGCGGATGTCCAGCGGCAGGGCGCCACGGACCCGGGACACACGGTCACGGACATCCTGCGCGGCGACGTCGATGCTCCTCGATAGGTCGAACTCGATCGTGATGTTCGACACGTTTTCCCGGCTCTCGGACCGCAGCGTCTTGATGCCCTCG
This sequence comes from Verrucomicrobiota bacterium, assembly GCA_043755815.1. GTDB lineage: Bacteria > Verrucomicrobiota > Verrucomicrobiia > Limisphaerales > UBA9464 > CAIWAH01. The sequence goes on along the minus strand of JAYUSF010000025.1, from coordinate 2,590 downwards.
ATGTTGTTGATCGCCTCCTCCAGTCGCTCCGTCACCTCGGTCTCGACCACCTGGGCATTGGCGCCCGGATAGACAGTCGAGACGCTGATGACCGGCGGATCAATGTCGGGCAGTTCGCGGACCGGCAGGCGGGTGAGGCCGATCACGCCAAACAGGATCAGCGCGAGATTCAGCATCGTCGCGAGGATCGGCCGCTGGATGGAAACGCGGGAGAGGATCATGGCGTGGGCCTAGTTGAGGTAAGCGGCCGGAACGTTGGTCGAGAGCCGCACCGGCGCACCGGGCCGCAGTTTCTGGATGCCTTCGACGACCACCATTTCCCCAGACGTCAAGCCGCTCAACACCTCGACTTTTCCCGCCAGGCGGAGGCCCGTCTTGATCGGCTTCATGAAGGCGGTGTTGGTCGGAGTCAGGGCGAACACCATCGTCACGTCGCCGTTGTTGATGATCGCCGGTTCAGGGATGACCAGCGCCGACTCACGCAGGCTTAGCGTCAGGTTCAGCCCGGCGAACATGCCGCCCTTGAGCTTGCCGTCGGGGTTGGCAATGCGCGCCTTGACCAAGGCCGTGCGGGTGCCGGCTTCGAGTTGCGGTGAGATGAAATAGATTTCGCCCTTGAACGAGTCCTTGGGATACGCCGCGACCTTGAACTCCACCTGCTGTCCGATCCGCAGTTCGCCCAGATAGCGCTCCGGCACGCCGACCTCGACCTTCACGACGTCCAGATCCACCAGCGCCGTGAGCAGCGTGGACTTGCTGATGACCTGTCCGGGGCTGATCTGGCGGGCGCTGGTGTAGCCGGCAAACGGCGCCACCACGCGAGAATCCTTCAGTTGCCGCCGCATGACGTTCACGCCGGCCTCGCTCGCCGAGAAGTTGGCGTCGGCCTGATCGTATTCCTGCTGGGAGATCAGCTTGTCCTGAAACAGCTGCTTGACCCGGTCGAAGGACGTCTTCGCCAACTGCAGGTTCGCCTCGGACTGGGCCAGCAGCGCCGCGGACCGGGTGTCATCCAGCGCCACCAGCAGCTCGCCTTTCTTCACCTTCTGTCCCTCGCTGAAGTTGATCTCGCGGACGATGCCGTCGCTTTCCGCCTTGAGCTCCACCATCTCGTTTGGGGTGACGGTTCCAACGAGGGAAATGCTTTCGACGACCGGCTGCTGCCGCGCGGGCACGGCGATGACCTGCACCGCCATGCCGCCGGCACCGCCCGGACCGGCGGCTGCAGGCTTGGGTTTACAGCCGGCGAGGGCGATCACGGCGGCCGAAACGAGGTATAGCGGGAAGCGGGACATGCGTTCCATCGAAGTTCCCGTCAGGCTCTCCCCTCCGCCCTCCTGACGCTAGAAATTTTGCTGATCAAACCGGGCCCGCCATGCGTTCATCGCGCTTCACATGATTCGCCTGCTGTTTTTCCTGGCCGCGTGGCTGGGTGCCGTCAGTCCCGGATACGCCCAGTCGCTGACCAACGACGTCGAAAAGGCGGAACAGGCAGTCCGGCTGCCCAAGGGCTTCCGCTACGAGGTGCTCGTCCAAGGCAACATGACCGAACCGGTCGCCCTCCAGTTTTCCCCCGACGGCCGCCTCTGGTTTACCGGCCGGCGCGGCGACCTCTGGGCCTACGACTTCGCCGCCAAGAAGCACGAGCAGGTTGCCACACTCAATGTCTGCTGGGAGCCCATGCCCGGCCGCGAGTCCAACGAGCGCGGCCTCCACGGAATCGCCTTCAATCCGGACTTCCTCCGCAACGGCCACCTCTACCTTCATTACGCCCCGTGGGCGCCGACCAACGCAACGGCGTGGAGCAACCGCGTCTCCCGCTTCACGGTCAACATCCCGGCCCGCGCGACCGGATTGGTTGAAGGTTCCGAAAAGATCCTCCTCACCGTGCCAAGCCTGAAGGGCTTTCACCAGGGCGGTGCGCTGGGCATCAACCCACGCGACGGCAAACTCTACGTCACGTCCGGCGACAACAACGTTTCCGGTGACACCGCGAAGTTTTGGAACGACCCGAACAACCCACCGCAGGTGTTGTCGGCCCTTCAGGGGAAGACTTTCCGACTGAACCTCGATGGCTCGATCCCCAAGGACAATCCGTTCGTGGGCCGCTCCGACGCGAATCCGGCGGTTTACACTTACGGCCACCGCAATCCCTATTCGCTGAACATCGACGCCAAGACCGGCTTCGTTTACGTGGGTGAAGTCGGCTTCGACCGGAAGGAAGACTGGGAGGAAGTGAACTGGCTGCGACCCGGCAAGAACTACGGCTGGCCGCGCTGCATGGGCACCAACTACGCCACCTACGCACCGACCAATCAGGTTTCCGCCCCCTGCCCCCTGCCGGACGCCGTTGAGCCGTGGATCTCGTGGATTCACGACGCGGGCGCGAACGCCACCGGCGGACCCATTTATCGTCCGGTCGGCAAGGGCCAGGATTTTCCCGCGGCTTACCACGGCGGCATGTTCTACGCCGACTGGGTGCGGAAGTGGCTTCGCTTCGCCACAGTCAATCCCGTGGACAACTCCGTGGTGAAGACCGAACCCTTCGCCCGGGGCTTCACCGCCGGCATCATGGCGATGGAACTCGGCC
>JAYUSF010000024.1:0-8164 GCA_043755815.1 Verrucomicrobiota bacterium | reverse complement strand
TGCGCGCCTTGGAGAAAGGTATCCGATGAAGGCCGCGGTGGCTCAACTCCGGGCAATCCTTGCCGAGACCGTGACCGGGTGGTTCCAGCCGTTGCGGTATGGGAATTATCGCGTCGCGTCGCGCCTTGGGTCGGCCCGGGTTGAACGCCGGCTGCTGGGCCGGTTGCACCAGCGACTCCCGCCCGCCCCGACTTATGTCCAAGGAACGCATTGAAGCCATGCTGGGGTTGAGCGGCCCGCCGTTGCGCGCCATCCCGGCCGCGGACCCGGTGGTGCCGGACCACGAGTTGCTCCGGCGTATCGGCCAGGGCAGCTACGGCGAGGTCTGGCTGGCGCGCAGCGTGGCGGGCACCCATCGGGCCATCAAGGTGGTCTATCGCGATCACTTCCACGATGCCCGGCCGTATGAGCGGGAGTATGCCGGCATGTTGCGCTTCGAGCCGCTCTCGCGCTCGAACGAAGGCTTCGTGGACATCCTCCAGCTCGGCCGCAAGGACGCGGAGGGGTTCTTCTATTACGTCATGGAGCTGGCGGACGATGCGACCAAGGCGGGAGAAGGTGACCAGTGTCCGGTCATCAGTGATCAATCCGGAGCCACCGAGTCCCGGCAGCCGCTCAACACTGTCTTCGACGCCGCCACCTACGCCCCCCGGACCCTCTCCACGGTCCTGTCGCAGCATCACCGGCTGCCGGTGCCGGAATGCGTCGGGCTGGGGATCAACCTGAACCTCGCGCTGGGCCATCTGCACCGGCACGGCCTGATCCATCGGGACGTGAAGCCCGCGAACATCATCTTCGTGGGCGGCGTGCCCAAGCTGGCCGACATCGGCCTGGTGGCGGACATCGCGGGGGCGAACACCTTCGTCGGCACCGAGGGCTTCATCCCGCCCGAGGGGCCCAATTCGCCGCAGGCCGACATCTATGCCCTGGGCAAGCTGCTCTACGAGGCGAGCATGGGGAAGGATCGCCACGAGTTCCCGGAGCCGTTCACCCGGATGGAGGTAGCGGCCGATGCGGAGGAACTGCTGGAGCTGAACGCCGTGATCCTCAAAGCCTGCGCGCCCGATCCGCGCGAGCGCTATGCGACGGCCGAGGACATGAACGCCGATCTGGCGTTGTTGCAAAGCGGGCGCTCGGTGCGCCGCAAGCACGCCGTCGAGCAGCGCCTCCGGCTGGCCACCCGCGTCGGGGCCGTGGCGGCGGTCGCGACCTTGGTGGCGTTGGGGGCTTGGCTCTGGCAGGTCGGCCAGACCCGCGAAGCCCGCCGGCTCTCCGAGGAGAACCGGACTTTGGCCGGCCGCAACCGCGACCAGCTGGTGCAGCTCCAGGTCGCCAACGGCGTGCGCCACATGAACGAGGGGGATCCAGCACGGGCGTTGGCGTGGTTCGCGAAGGCGTTGCCCAACGTCACGGATGATCCGGCCCGTGATCAGGTCCACCGGATGCGGATCGCCTCCGTGGTGGAGAGCCATCCGCGGATGCTGCATCAGTTCGTCCACGATTCCGCGGTGGCGCGCTGCCAGTTCACGCCCGACGGATTGCGGCTCATCTCCCAGACGCTGAGCAACCGGGTGAGCGTGTTCGACCTGAAGTCAGACCGCCTGCTGTTCAGCGTCACCGGCGCCAGCAACTCTTTCGTCCCGCGTGGAAGCACCTACGCGCCCGCCCCGATAATCAGCGGCGACGGCCGACGGCTCGTCCTGCGTGGTCTAGATCTGGGCCAGATGACCGAGATCCGCGACCTGACGGATGGCCGGCTCATGGAGCTCCCGGAGGCGGCTCGTCGCGGCTACCGAGTGCTCGACAGCCTGGATGGGAAAGCTGTGCTCGTGGCCGAGGGTGACACGACCGCGCAGGTCCTTGATCTGGATACGGGCGAACCACTCTCCCCGCCGATGACAGCGTTGACCAATATCCTGACCGGCCGGTTCGCCGCCGGAGGCCGCCACGTCGCCCTGCTAACCGGAACACCCGATGACCTTGCGGAAGGGTCGACGTTACGACCACGTTCCGGTGTGCAGGTCTGGGAGTTGGGTTCCGGGCGTCCGATTGGGCCGGTTGTGTCCGTCTATCAGCAAGGGCACTTCCTCGTCACCCGCGATGGTGCACGCCTCGTGACCCACGCTCCGCGAGGAAACCGGAATTTCAAGTTTCGCCTCTACGATTCCGCCACCGGAACCCCGATCGCCACCACGCCCGAATTGGATGACAAAATCGCCGCCTGGGTCATCAACCCGGACTCGCAATGGCTCGTGGCACCCTTCGGGGAAGGCCAGACGCGCCTCTGGAACCCGGACACCGGGGAAACGCTGACGCTCAATTTCGTCGGAGCCATCCGACAGGTGGCGCTGAGCCCCGACCGGCTCATGCTCGCCATCGCCAGCGACAATGCCGCGGCGCAGGTGTATAACGTGGCCACGGGCAAACCGCTCTCCCCTCCGCTGGCCCATGCCCAATGGGCCTATGGTGTCGCCTTCCACCCGGATGGGCATCTGCTCGCGAGTTGTAGCCAGGATAATACTCTGCGGGTGTGGGATCTGGCGACGACCCGCCAAGCGGAGCTTGTCCTCCGGTCCCAGGGCCCTTTTCATGAAGCGAGATTCTCCCCCGATGGCCGGAGAATCGCGACGCTTGAATCGAACGGGAGACGCCTCCGGGACGCAAAGACCGGGCAACCACTCAACCGGCCGGGTTACGGGGGTGAGGGTGTGGTTGGACTGCAGTTCAGTCCCGATGGAAGGCACCTGGTGACCTTCGCCGGCAGCCACTACGGGGCCATGGGCGGTCGTCGCGCGGTGGGTGCCTATGTCCAAGATGCGGAGAATCCCGACGTCCATTTGACGGGAATCCACACCAATTGCCAGGTCGTCCACGCCGAATTCAGTCCGGACTCGGGGCGCCTGGTCACCGCCGGGATCGACGGCATCGCGCAAGTCTGGATGGCCCGGACCCGCGAACCGAATGGTGCACCGCTCCGGCATGGTTTCCCGGTGAGACATGCGACTTTCAGTCCCGACGGAGGCCGCATCGCCACCGCCGGGGATCAAGGGGTCCGCCTTTGGGACGCGAACTCAGGCGCGCTCCTCCGCGAGATCGAGCCGACCAAGCGATGGTGGCAGGTGCAGTTCAGCCCCGACGGACGGCAGGTGCTCGCGGGCGGTGGGCATCAGGTCGCCCAAGTGTGGGACGCGGCGACCGGATCGCCCGTGCTGTCACCGGTCTGGCACTACGGATCGGTGTTCGGCGCGGCCTTCAGCCCGGATGGGCAGGTGTTTCTCACTTACGGACCGGCACCGCATGTGGGGGTCTGGAACCTCAGCGGGACCGATCACCCGGCCACGTTCCTGCGGGGACACGGTGGTTCCGTCGCAGGGGCGGCCTTCAGCCGGGATGGCCGCTTCATCGTGTCGCACAGCGCCGACGGGACGGCGCGCATCTGGGACGCGGCATCCGGCGAGCCGCTGGCCCTGCCCATGCTTCACGCCGGGGGTGTTTACAGCGCCCACTTCAACCCCGCCGGGGACTGCGTGCTCACGGCCGGGCACGACGGCACCGCCCGTTTGTGGAAGTTCGACCGCTATGCCGGCGAGGCGGCGGATGCCGCGGCGCTGGGCGAGCTGCTCTTCGGCAAGCGCCTGCTGGCCAGCGGCGCGGACACCCCGCTGACCTTGGATGAGAGCGTCACGCGCTTTGATCGGCTGCGCGCCCGGCTGCCGCACTGGTTCCAGCCGGCCACGCCGCGCGAGCAAGCCCGCTGGCACGATGAGATGGGCCTGGTCGCGGAACACGCCCGACGTTGGGGCGCGGTGGCTTGGCATCTGGATCGTGCCCTCGCCCTCCATCCGGAACTGGCCGATGAACCCACGGGCAATGAAATCGTCTACGACCGAGCCTGGGCCCAGGCGGAACTCGGCCACTGGCCTGAAGCAATCGAGGGATTCGAACGCAATGTCCGGCTCATCCCGGACCACCATTTAGCGTGGCATCATTGGCTGATTGCACTGGCGGGGAGCGGTCAAACTTCGCGCTATCAGTCTGCCAGTGCCGAGATGTTGCGACAGTTCCGGTGGCTTGATGATGCGGAACCGTTCACGTTCACCGGCATCCGGATATTCGTCGCCGGGCTTTGCGCGGTCGGCCCAAACACACCGGACAACCTCGCGCAGGCCCTCCGTCTTGTGGCGATCTCGGAAGCCGAGTCGCCGGCGAATGCCTTCAACATTTGGCATGCCTCCGTTTTCCTCCGAGCCGGCCGTCATGCCGAAGCCATTTCTCGGCTCCAGGGTGCGGACAAGAAATCACCGTTGAACTTCAGCGACCTGACCGTGCTCGCGCTGGCTCATTTGGGGGCAGGCGAGATTGCGGAGGCCCGGCGCCACCTGAAACTGGCGGATGAAGATTTGGCCGACCGCCTCGCCCGTGGAAAGACGATTCCCGATGGCGTGGCCAACCCTCTGGAACGGGCGATTTTTGAGAGGCTGCGCGAAGAGGTGATGGCCAAACTGGCGGCGACGGGCGAGTGACGGGGGGAAGGTGGGCGCGCGCGCCAAGTGCGGAACCCGGTTGGGACACCGGTGTCTGAAACCCGAATCCGGCAATGGATCGGGCCGCAAGTGCGATCAGAAGTGGCGCACATTCCGGCGGCCGACCCCGGCACTGGTGCCTCGGCCTGCGGAGCGCCGGTTTCCAACACCATGCAGTTGGAGTTGCTGGGGAGCGCGCCCGCCCCGGGCGCTGTTCGGCACGCCCTCGTGCCGAACCCGGGCGCGTCGGACCCACCGGACGGTGCGGCCCTTCGCACGGCCCACGCCGGCCGCGAGGGCGCGGCCGGCAGCGCCCGGGGCGGGCGCGGTCCCCTTTTCAACTGCATGGCAAACCGGCGCTCCTCCCGCGGCGCACGCCGCTGGAGGGACGTGGCGTTGGCCTCCTTCTTCATCCCTACCCATGGCGAAGGCGGCTTGCCGTTGCCGGCAAGCCGCCTGTGTCGCTCCGATTCAATCCCGGCCCTTGCTCACTGCGGCACGGTCAGCTTCCTCGTGAGAAAATAACCTAGGCCGGTGCTGTCGATCTGTCCCTGACCGGCGACGAAGATGTTGCCCAAAGCGTCGCTGGCGATGCCCAGGCCGGAGGACGCCTCGCCTGGCACCAGTTGGAAGGCATCGCTCAACACCCAGGACATCGCGCCATTCGAGGCCGTGGTCCCCTTGCGCACGAGGAGCTTTTTCGGGTCCGATGAATTGCCGGTGACAAACACCTTGCCGGAGGGAGCCAGCGTGATGCCCGCGGCCCTGCCGACACCGAGGCCATAATAGGTCGGCGTGGGTTCTGCCCCAAATCGATCCACTGTGGTCCAGGTCGCTCCCCCGTCTCGACTCCTCCGCACCACCCAGTTGGTCACCATCTTGCCTTTGACCACCTGTCCGGCTTGTCCGGACACGTAGATTGCCCCAGACGTTGCATCCACCGCGATGCCCATCGCGTGTGAAGAGGTTTTCGCCGAGTCGATGAACGAATCCACCGTGGTCCAAGTTACTCCGCGATCCGCGCTCCGGCGCACCGTCCAGCGATATCTGCCTTCGGAATCGCCAATCTGGCCGACCACGAAGACGCCGGCCGTGCGGTGAAATCCTACCGCCCGAGCCTCGTTGCTCGGGGGCGCTCCCACGATGTCCACCGTATCGAAGGCCGCAGCGTTCGCGGCGCGCTTCCGCACGGCCCAGAAGAAGCCGGCGCTGCTGCCGGCATTGCCGACGCCCACTGCGAAGACGTCGCCAGTGTAGGGGTTCATCTTGACGTCGCCGCATGACGGCTTGCCGGTCGGCCCTTGGTAGAACGCATCCACCAAAGCCCAGGTGGCACCGCCATCCACGCTCTGCCGCACGGTCCAGATTTGGGTCCCGATGTCGGGCACTCCGTCCCCCACTTGACCACAGACGAACAGGGTGCCGTCCGATCCCGAGCCAAAGCCCCGGTAGGTCGCCTGCGGCCATCCCGGTTCCTGATAAACGTCCACCGTTGACCAGGTCGCCCCGGAGTCGGTGCTTTTGCGGATCACTCCGGCCAGGTATCCCGCGCTGCTGGCCGTGGAAGAGCCCACACTGTAGAGCGTGGTCCCATCTGCGGCGGTCCCGATATCCGCGGCAATGGCGGAGAGACCAGGCACCAGTTGGAACTGATCCTTCGTGTCCCAAGTGTCCGCCTTGGCTTCGGTGATGAGCGCGCCTGCGAGCAGGCTGAGGAGCAGTGATTTTGACATGTCTTTCATGGAGGTGATCAGTGGTTGAGCTTTTGAATCGTTCCCGTCAGGAAGGAAATCGGGCCGCCGCGGGCGGACCTAACAAAATGATGCGGAGAACACCGCCTTACCATCTGGTCAGCCGCGCGTTCGTGGCGCGCTCGACCGGCGCCCTCGCCCTCGGCGCGGCGCTGCCCGAGTTCTTCTCGCAGGCGCAGCCCGCCACACCGCCCGCGCATCAGGCGATGGGCACGCGCATCCGCGAAGTGACGGCCGGCAGCGCCCTCGCGGGCATCGACGTCGGTGAATCCTACGGCAGTCCGGATGGATGCGCCCTCTACTCGGCGTTCTACAACGAACTCACGCGGAAGCGCGGCTTCGCACCCAAAGCCGTGCTGCTTGGCCGGAGCCGCGGTGGACTGATGACCCTCTCCTGGGCGGCGGACAACGCCGACAAGGTCGCCGGGTTCGCCGGCATCTACCCCGTCTGCAATCTCGCCAGTTATCCCGGACTGGCCAAGGCCGGCGGCGCCTACCATCTGACGACCGAAACGCTTGCGACCGGGCTGACGGAGTTCAATCCCATCGACCGGCTCGCTGCGCTGGCGAAGGCGCGCGTGCCTTTCTTCGCGATCCACGGCGACGTCGACAAAGTCGTCCCGCTCGAAACAAACTCGGGCGAAGTGAAGAAACGCTACGAAGCCCCTGGCGGTTCGATGCAGCTCGTCGTTCCACCCGGCCAGGGCCACAACATGTGGACCGGCTTCTTCCAAAGCCGGGAGCAGGTGGACTTCGTCATCACCGCCGCGAAACGCACCAACCCGATCCCCTGAGCCACGCCACGCCTTTCACCATGAAACTACCCACCCTTCTCACAGCGCTGCTGCTCGGTTCGCTGGCCGCGTTGCAAGCCGCCGAAGCCGGACCCGCCAAGCCCAACATCGTCATCATCTTCATCGACGACCTGGGCTATGCCGACATCGGGCCGTTCGGCGCGACCAAACAACGGACGCCCAACCTCGACCGGATGGCCCGCGAGGGCATGAAGCTCACGTCGTTCTACGCCGCTCCCGTCTGCTCGGTGTCGCGGGCGCAGCTGTTGACCGGCTGCTACGGGGTCCGCGTCTCCGTTCCGGGCGTGTTTTTCCCCGGCCAGCCAAACGGACTGAATCCCGCCGAGTTCACCATCGCCGAACGCTTGAAGGAACGCGGCTATGCCACCCAGTGCGTCGGCAAGTGGCATGTCGGGGACCAGCCCGAGTTCCTCCCGACACGCCAGGGATTCGACCGCTACTTCGGCATCCCCTACTCGAACGACATGCAGAAGAGGTCGAAGGAAACCGGCCAGCAGGTGGTTCCCCTCCTTCGCGACGACAAGGTGGCCGAGTTGCTCACGGACCAGCAACAGTCCCGGATCGTGGAGCGCTACACGGACGAGTCGGTCGGCTTCATCCGGGAGAACCGGGACCGGCCCTTCCTCCTCTACCTCGCGCACAACGCCGTCCACACCCCCATCCATCCGGGCGCGGCCTTTGCCGGCAAGTCGGCCAACGGCAGGTTCGGCGACTGGGTCGAGGAAGTGGACTGGAGCGTCGGCCGCGTGCTGGACACCCTGCGTGAACTCAAGCTCGACCGGCGCACGCTCGTGATCTTCACCAGCGACAACGGCCCCTGGGCGGTCAAGGGGAGCGACGGCGGAAGCGCCCTTCCGTTGCGCGGAGCCAAGGGCAGCACCTGGGAAGGCGGAGTGCGGGAACCGACCATCGCCTGGTGGCCGGGAAGGATCGCGCCGGGCACCTTGACCGACACGGTCGCCGGAACCATCGACCTGCTCCCCACCGCCGTCGCCCTCGCCGGTGGCAAAGTTCCGCGCAGGCCCGTGATCGACGGCCGCGACATTTCGCCGCTGCTCTTCGGCAAGACGAAGAA
>JAYUSF010000023.1:0-27460 GCA_043755815.1 Verrucomicrobiota bacterium | reverse complement strand
GAAGAAAATCTTCCGGCCGAGCGAATAGCCGTTGGTGTGGAGGCCGCTCGATTCGATGCCGATGATGACGTCGCCGCGTTTGACGGTCTTCTGGCCGTTGAGCATCCGCGTCTTGTCCACGACGCCGACGATGGTGCCGCTGACGTCGTATTCGCCGGCCTGGTAGAAGCCGGGCATCTGGGCGGTTTCGCCGCCGATGAGCGCGCAGTTGTTCTTGGCGCAGCCGCGGACGAAGCCCTGGATGATCTCCTTGAAGACGTGGGGCTCCAGCTTGCCGGTGCCGAGGTAGTCGAGGAAGAAGAGCGGCTCCGCGCCGAGCACCGCGATGTCGTTCACGCAATGGTTCACCAGGTCCTCGCCGATGGTGTCATGGCGGTCCATGGCGAAGGCGATCTTGAGCTTGGTGCCGACGCCGTCGACGGAGCTGACGAGGATGGGCTGCTTGTATTTCTTCGTGTCGAGCGCGAAGAGGCCGCCGAAGCCGCCGACCTTGCCGAGGACTTCACGGCGATGGGTGGAGGAGAGCAGCGCGGGCAGCGTGCTTTTGACTTGGTTGCCGAGGTCGATGTCGACGCCGGCGGCGGCGTAGGCTTTTTGCTTCATTTCCGGGGCGGCAGCCTAACCGCGGGGCCGGGCGGGGGAACATGAATTTCACGGCGGGCCGAATCCGGTGGCAACGGGGCGCACTGGCGTTCCCGCGCGGGTTGCCTATGGTCGCTCTCGCGCATGGCTGCCGACCGTTTCCAAAAATCCCTGTGGGCGATCCTCATCATCGCCCTGGTGGGCGTGGGGGTGGTCTATGTGGTCACCGAGTCGCGGCGGGTGGACTTGCCGGTCATCGGTTCGCTCAAGCCGTTCACCCTGACCAACCAACTGGGCGCTCCGGTGACGCCCGCCTCGTTGCGCGGGCAGGTGGTCGTGGCGGACGTGATCTTTTCGCGGTGCCCGACGATGTGTCATCGGCTTTCCCAGCAGATGGCGATGCTCCAGGCGCAGGTTCCCGTCGGGGTCCGGCTGGTGTCGCTGACCGCGGATCCCGCCTACGACACGCCGGCCGTGCTGACCAAGCACGGACAGCGCTACGGTTGCGATCCGGCGAAATGGTGGTTTTTGACCGGACCGAAAGCCGAGGTGTATGGCGTGGCGACGAACAGCCTGCTGTTTTCGGTGATGGAGAATCCGGAACCCGAGGGAGCCAAGCTGGAGGATCTCTTCATCCATTCCGGCGACTTCAAGATCCTGGACCAGCAGGGCCGGCTGCGGGCGGTCGTTTACGGTGAGGAGACCAACGCCGTGGAACGCATCGTCGGCCTCGTCAGGCAACTGCGCCGCGAACGGAACTCACCATGACCCTTTCGGACATTCCCGCCTTCAACGCCACGCTGAACACGCTTGTGACCGTCCTGCTGATCGTCGGCCGGAACTACATCAAGCGGGGCCAAAAGACAGCCCACCGTAATTGCATGCTTTCTGCCGTGTTGCTGTCGGTGATCTTCCTCGCCTGCTACCTCTACTACCACTTCCAGATGCAGAAGCTGCACGGACAGGCGCACACCAGCTTCCGTGATCCGGCGTGGTTCCGGCCCATCTACCTGATCTTCCTCGCCACGCATCTGCTGGGGGCGATCGTCAACCTGCCAATGGTGGTCACCACCGTGGTGTTCGCGGCGAAGGGGAAGTTCGAACAGCACAAACGCCTTGCCCGCTGGACTTGGCCGCTCTGGCTCTACGTGTCCGTGACGGGAGTGCTAATCTACCTGCTGCTGTATCAGATCTTCCCGCAGACGGTGGGCAAATAGGGCTTCGGGTTTTGGTCTCCGTTTCGGCGGCGCGGCGAAACTCACTTGAAGTTTGCGCGGCTCAGCCACTTCCAGAGCAATCGGATCGTTACGCCTCCGCCGGTGCCGAGCAGAACTGTTCCGCCGATAGCGCCCCCGACCCACCAGGAAGAGACGGCTCCATGTGGGACGTCAATTGACGCTGAGCCAACAGCTCCGGCTACGAATGCGCTGCCGAGACCCGTCAATAAGACCGCGACGGAGCCCCAGCGGGCCGCGGCGAAAATGGCCGAAACCGAACAGAAGGTTAGCAGGGCGACCAGCATTTGCGCAGTGTGCGATCGATCGAAGCGATTGCTCGGGGCGAAATCGCCCGGGCGACTTGGGCTCGGCGATTCACGGGACGGTCACGGGTTGGTTGAGCTTCTTCGCCCATTTCATCGAGGCCACAAATTTGGGCGACTGCTTCGGGTCGTCGTCGGCAAATTGCAGCAAGCCCCAGCAGCCCCACTTGCTCCACTGGCCGACGCTGGAAAAGTGGCAGAGCAAATCGCCGCCGTTGGCTTCCCACGCGGCGTAGTATTTTCCGTAGATCTCCACCATGCGCGGATGCGCGTTGACGGCGTGGAGCAGGCGGGTGAGGGCTTCATCGTTTTCTCCGCCGGCCACGCCGACGAAATGCTGGCCGGCTTCGTAGCAAACGAGCTTGAGGCCGTGCTGGTCGGCGATCTTGCGGTGCTCCGCCATCCAGCGAATGCACTCGGGCAAGGCGTTCGTCTCCACGTAGTCGAGGAAGCGGTCCACGCTCCAGGTGGAGACGTCGGCGGCGTTCAGCTTCCTGCCTTCGTTCGGAATGTTCATCGAGATGTAGGGCGCAATGGCCAGCGCATCGGCGTTTCGGCCCGCGTCCTTCCAACCCACAATCTGTTTCGCCACGTAACTGTTGCCGGCCTGAGTGGGCAGCACCCGCACCAGCCGCTCACGTCCGCCCCAGGCTTCATCCCAGATGCGGAAGATCTCCATCGAACGCAGCGCGGTGTAGCGCCACGCCGCTTCCCAGCTCTTCTCCGCGAGTCCCAGCTTCTGCCCCTGTTCGCCGGCGTATTTGCTCTGTTGGAACTGCCCGTTCCAGACTTCGTTGGAATACTCGACGTAAACCTTGCGCTCCGGATCGAGCTTCGCCTTCACCAAGCTGGCGAACTCCCGCACGTAATCGTCATCGGCCTCGTGCGGCAGACAGAGCCACGCGTCCGCTTTGAGACGGTTGGCCAGATCGCAGAGCAACTCCACCGGAATGCCGCGCCGGGTGAACGTGGCGTCCTCGGGCCGCGGCCGGTCACTCCAGTGCCGCTGTTTCGAATTGTTCGTCTCCTGAAAATCCATGAAGCGCACGCAGGCCGTGCCGCGCCAGCGGGCGAGAAAGTTTGGATGCCAAGGATTCTTCAGCGCGGCCTCGGCGGTGAAGCCCGGCATCAGCACGCGAATGTTACGCACGGGATGGGCCGGGTTCGTCTCGCGCAGTCGGAGGAAGAAGCCTCCGCCCTTGGAATCGAGGTTCACGATCATGCGACCCGGCGCGTTCTCGATCACCTTGCCCTTGGACAGTTCGAGTTTGCCGTCGCCGTCCCAGAGCACAGTCCAGTCGCCGCGCGGATAATGCCCGCCCTCAATGGTGCAGAGCGGCGTCTCGGCAAAACAATCCGCCTCGAGCCGCTGCACCCAGCCGTGTTCGTCGAGCTGAAGCGCCGGTCCCTTGCCCCAGCCAGCACCCTTCTTCTGGCTGATCCACGAGCGCGAAAGCCGGAACGCATCCACGAACGGCAGCTCGGTGTTCCAGTCGGCCGGACCGGAGAGGTTGATGCCGAGCGCGGGCCGCGGCCGCACCTCCGCCGCCGTCAGCGAGACGACGAACAGCGCAAAGGCCAGCGCCAGCGAGGTGGGGAACACCGACATGAATTGGAGCTTCATCAAAATCTGCAGCCTGACCGCCTTCCGGATGCGCGGCTCAATTTCCGCCGAAGCAGAACAGGTTCTTCTCCGTCCGGATGAAGAAGTTTCCCTGCGAGATTGCGGGCGAAGCCTGAACCTTTTCCCCGAGCGGATTTCGGGCAAGCACCTTGAACTCGGGCGCTGCGGCGATGACCGTGGTGTCGCCGTTGTCACCCACAAAGTAGATGCGGCCGGCCGCCGCCACGGGCGACGCCGAGAAGTTGCCCCCGATGCGTTCCTGCCAGACCTGTTCGCCGGTGTCGGCTTTCAGGCACGAGGCGACGCCACCGTCCGTGATCGCGAAGAGGTGCGGCTTCACATAGATCATCGAGGGAACCTTGGGCATGCCCTTCTTCTGTTCCCATACGAGGTTGGATTCCTTCAGGTCACCGCTGCCGCCGAGCTTGAACGCCTTGACCGTCTCTTTGCCACCCCAGCCACCGGACGTGATGGCCAGACCGTCAGCCAACACCATGGATGGCACCTTGCCCTCGCCGGCGACGAGACTGGTCCAGAGCCGTTCACCCGACTTGAGATCGAAGCCCTGCACCACGTCGCCGGCCTCGCTAATGACCTGGGCTTTTCCACCGGGTGCGGTCCAGATCGCCGGGGTGCCGTGGGAAATTCGCGAAAGCCCGCGCTTGGCCTTCCAGCGCTCTTTGCCGGTTTTGGAGTCGAGCGCGATCACGTAGGACTGATCCCACGGAATCTGCCAGCCCAGCTTCTTGTCTTCGCCGTCGCTGCTGCCATCGCGGGCCATGATGATCAGCCCGTCCTGCAAGATCGGTGCGGTGCCGAGGCCATGCTGGCTGTAGAACTTGTAGTCCCGGTTCACCCACTGGACTTCGCCGGCAAAGTTCAGCGCCACGAAACTGCCGTCGCCGAAGCACGCATAGACCCGCCTGCCATCCGTAGCCGGCGTTGGGGTGGCGTAGCTGTTGCGGCCTTCTTTGCGGCGCGGTTCCTGACGAAAGACCTCCTTGTTCCAGAGGATGGCTCCGGTTTTCCGGTCCAGGGCGAGCACGCGGCAGGACTCACCGTTCTCCGTGGCAGTGGTCACGAACACGCGGTTCCCCCAGACAATGGGCGACGACCACGCCTCGCCGGGAATCTCGGTCTTCCACGCCACGTTCTCGGTGGCGCTCCACTTCAGTGGCACGCCGGTTTCGGCAGAATGGCCCTGCGCATCGGGGCCACGGAACTGGGGCCAGTTTTCTGCCGGGAGGGTTGCGGTGCCAAGCAGTGTGAGCAGAAGGAAGGGGAGTTTCATGACGTGTTCTCCGGGAAAGTTGGCTAGGCGAGCAGGGCTTTCACGACATTTCCGTGGACGTCGGTCAGGCGGTAGTCGCGGCCACCGTGACGGAAGGTAAGACGTTCGTGATCCATGCCGAGCAGGTGGAGGATCGTGGCGTGAAAGTCGTGAACGTGAACCTTGTTTTCCGCCACCGTGGCGCCGAGTTCATCGGTGCTGCCATAGGTGAGGCCACCCTGCGCGCCGCCGCCGGCCAGCCAGGAGGAATAACACGCGCTGTGGTGGCCGCGGCCCTTCTCACCATCGACGCCGGGCGTGCGGCCGAACTCCGTGGTCCACACGACCAGCGTGTCGTCGAGCATTCCGCGGCGCTTGAGGTCGCGCAGCAGGCCGGCGATGGGCTGGTCCACGGCCTTGGCGTGCTGTGCGTGTTCGGCCATGTCGCCGTGCTGATCCCAGTTGTGGCTGGAACTGCCATCCACCAGCTCGACGAACCGCACGCCGCGCTCGACCAACCGGCGCGCGACGAGGCACGGCCAGCCGAAGCCGTCGGTCTGGTCACGTTTCAGGCCGTAAAGCGCGAGCGTGTCGTCGGATTCCTTGGAGAGGTCGAAGACGTCGCGTGCCTCGGTCTGCATGTGGAACGCCGTCTCGAAGGTGCGGATGCGCGCCGCGAGTTCGCTGTCGTTGCCGTGCGCCTGGAGATGCCGCGTGTTGAGGGCATCGGCCAGGCCGAGTTCGAGTTCCTGCAACGAGCCCTGCCGGGTGCGGCGGTCCAGGTTCGCGATGGGTTCCCGGCCCGGCACGACGCGGACGCCTTGGTGGTAGGCGGGCAGGAAGTCGTTGTTGAAGATCTGCGTGCCCGCATAGGGCGAGCCGGCGGAGATGGCGACAAACGAGGGCAGGTTCTGGTTCAGCGTGCCGAGGCCGTAGCTGATCCACGAGCCGATGCTCGGCCGCGAGAAGAAGAACGAGCCGGTGTGGATGGCGAGCGTCGCCTGATAGTGCTCGTTGTCGTCGGACTTCATCGAGCGGATGAGGCACACGTCGTCCATGCACTCGCGCAGATAAGGGAACAGGTCGCTGACCATCGTGCCGCACTGGCCGCCGGGGCGGAACTCCCAGCCGGGTTTGAGCAGGCGGCGCTGCTGGTTGGAGAGCCCGCCGCCAATGCCCAGCGTCTTGCCGTCGGCGGCGAACAGCTTGGGCTTGTGGTCGAACGTGTCCATGTGCGACACGCCGCCGTTAGAGAAGATGAAGATGACGCGCTTGGCCTTGGCCGGGAAATGCGAGGGCTTCGGCGACAGCGGATCGGGCGCGGCGTCCTCGGCGAGCAGGTTTGAGACAAGTCCGGGCAGCAGGAGCGAGGAGCCGACGAGCGACCGGATGACGTCGCGGCGGGAGTGGAGACGGAGCGGATTCATGGCGTGGTGGAAAGTGTCAGGCAATCGGCAGGCCGCTGTCGGCGCGGCAGAGTTGGTCGTGAAGCTGTTGCACGGCACGGACCTTTTCGTGGACGGCGCCCTGACCCAGTTCGACCTCGAAGCGGCACGCGGCAAACCCGGCGGCTTTGGCGTGGTAAGCGTCCACCCAGGCTCGGCGAACCGGCATCGACTCCTCGCGCACCGGCCAGATGCCAGGCCGTGGGCGCAGGTGGTCGCTGATGCCGATGCGCCAGGGCTTCGGGCTGCCGCGGGCGCGGAAGCACTGCTGATGCCTGCACATCTTCACATAGAGCGGATCTGTGTGCAGTGCCTCGAAGAAGGCGGCCACCTCCGGGTCATTGGGCGAAAATGGCCGATGCATCGCCAGCACCCGCAAGCCGGCGGGTGTTCGGTAGAGTCGCAGTCTCCAACTTCGATTTGCCTCCGCGAAGTCAGCGAGGCCTTTCCGGGCCAGCCGTTCGACTTCGACTGGGACGGATGGTTGAAGTTTCGGACCCTGTTTTGAAATCCAGATCATGGCCAAGACGCCGAGAAACAGGACTGCGGCTCCCAGTCCGAAGGAGCGAAACCCAATGCCCATGCCAACCGCCAGCGCGACCAACAAAAGCCACATGGACAAGCTGCCTCCCTCCCACTCGCCAGGGGTTCGGATCGGAAAGAAATCCACATCCGCGAACAGCACGTCCGGCGTGTTCAGGCACAGCGCGCCGTAGCTGTTCCGGGTGATCACGCAGTCGCCATGTTCCGCCACGATCTCCTCGCGGATGGGCACACCTACGGCACCGTTGTAAGCCACCTTAGGTTCCCGGCTGACGAGCCTCTCGCCGGCCAACGTGCGCTGAAGCGCTTCCGCGACGCGGGCCTCAGCCATCGCCTGTGCGTCGGCCTGGCTCTGCGTGGACCAGCCCAAGCGGCGGACGGTAACCTGACGGCCCTGCTCCCGATGCTGTGCCCGGGCTTCTGCCCAGAACTTCGGGATCGTCATGGCCTGCCCTCCGGATTTCCGCTGATGGCCCAATCAGTCCACATAGACGAATTCGTTGAGGCGGAAGAGCACGCGGACCATCGCCTGCCACGCTTCGGCGGGAAGCCGTTCGGCCGGAGTTCCCGCGGTGCGAAGTTGGGCCGTGGCGGTGGCAAGGAACGTCTGTCCCCCGGAGATTTCCTCCGCGGTGGCCGGCCGGCCCAAGGCACTCTCGTAGGCTTGCCGGAGCCGGGCCTCGTCGCTGGCACCGGCGGAAACGAGCCGTTCCGCGAAGCGCCGCGACTGCTCGTGCACGAGCGGATCGTTGAGCAGGTAGAGCGCCTGCACCGGCGTCGTGCTCGTGAGCCGCACGGGCGTGCTGGCCGCGGGATCGGCCCCGTCGAACGTCGCGAGGAACGGGTGCCGCTGGATGCGCTGCGTCATCAGGTAAACGCTGCGGCGTGGTGTGTCGTAGGTCGCCTTGAACGGGTTGTGCTGGGTGAACTTCCAGTCGGTCTGCGGCGGGAACGGATGCTCGCCACCCGGCGTCCGGTCCAGGGTGCCACCCAGCGTCAGCAGCGAGTCGCGGATGGTTTCGGCGTCGAGGCGATGGCGTGGGAAGCCGCTGAGCAGCTCGTTGTTTGGATCGCGCTCCAGCGCGGCGGCGCTGCGCACCGTGCCCTGCCGATACGTGCTCGAAAGCAGGATCAGCCGGTGCATCGCCTTCACGGACCAGCCGGACTCACGGAAGCGCGACGCGAGCCAGTCGAGCAGTTCCGGGTGCGTGGGCGGTTTGCCCTGCTTGCCGAAGTCGTTCGGCGTGGGCACCAGTCCGCGGCCGAAGTGGTGAAGCCAGAGGCGGTTCACCATCACGCGCGCGGTGAGGGGATTGGCGGGGTCGGTGAGCCACTGGGCCAGTTGAAGGCGTCCGCTGGTGGCCGCACCCGCCGGCACTTCGGCCCCGCCGAGCACGGTGAGGAAATGACGCCGGACCACGGGGCCGGGCTTCGCGGGATCGCCCTTCTGCTGGATGGCGGCATCCCCGAACTTTCCCGACTCGGCGACGGCATAGGCCTGATCAAAGGGCAGTCCCCGCTGCACATGCGCCTTCACTGCTTCGGCAGTTTCCTTGATGCGCAGTTCGGCGGCCGGCTTCTCCGCCAGCGGCACGTCCTTGAGCAGGTCCTTCATCTTCTGGAGCGAGCGCTCCAGGCGGCTCTTCTCGGCGTCGAACTCCTTCCGCACGGCTTCGGCCTTCGCCAGTTCGGCCTGTGCCACCAGCGGCACAAGGTCGCGCTGCTTCTGTTCGAGTTCGATGCCCGGCCACGGATAGCGCGTGCTGTGGAAGATGCCGTAGAGCGCGTAGTAATCTTCCGTGGTGATCGGGTCGAACTTGTGGTCGTGGCAACGGGCGCAGTTGACGGTGAGCCCGAGGAAGGATTTCCCGAGGTTGTCGAGCGTGTCCTCGATGGTCAGGTGCTGCGGGTAGTCGTCCACGCGCGAGCCGAAGCGCCGCGCGTTGGCGATGTAACCGGTGGCGATGATGCGGCGCTGACGTTCCGCCTCGTCGGGCACCGTGGGCAGCAGATCACCGGCAAGCTGTTCGCGGACGAACTGGTCGTAGGGCAGGTCGCGGTTGAAGGCGTCGATGACCCAGTTGCGGTAGCGGTGCATCTGGGGAATCGGGAAATCCGAGTTGTCGCCCGCCGTGTCCGCGTAGCGCACCACGTCGAGCCAGTGGCGGCCCCAGCGCTCGCCGTAGGCCGGGGATGCCAAGAGGCGATCGACCAAGCGCGAGTAGGCGGAAGACGGGAAAACAGGAGCCTGGGACGACGAGCCAGTGGCGCTCCCGTTCTCGTGTGTTCCTGCCTTCTTGTTTTCCAGATTGGCTGCCTGCTCCGCTTCGCAGTCCCGCAGGAATGCCGCAACCTCCTCGGGCGTCGGCGGCAGGCCGGTGAGGTCAAACGTCGCGCGGCGAATGAGGGCGCGCGGTTCGGCGGATTCCGCCGGAGCGAGGCCCGCGGTTTCAAGCCGGGCGAGGATGAAGTGATCGAGTTCGTTGGCCGGCCATTCCTGGCGTTTCACGGCGGGCGGTGTGGGCGAGGCAATTGGGCGGAACGACCACCATTGCCGCGCCTTGTTCCAATCGATGGCGGACTTCGACTTGAGCGCCGCCACGGTGTCCTCGGTGCGCGGATCGGGCCCGCCCAGGCGGACCCATTGTTCGAAGTCCGCGATGACCTCCGCGGGAAGCTTTGTCTTGGGCGGCATCGTGAGGTTTGGATCGGTGTGCCGCAGCGCCTGGATCAGCAGGCTCGCGTCGGGTTCGCCCGGCGTGAGGGCTGGTCCCGTGTCGCCGCCCTTGATGACGCCCGCACGCGAGTCGAGCACGAGCCCGCCCTTGAGCTTCGTGGCCCCGACGCTGTGGCACCCGTAGCAGTGCTCGACGAGCACGGGGCGGATCCGCTTCTCGAAGAACTCGGCCTGCTCCGGCGTCGGCGCGGCCGCGAACGCCGGTGCCTTCGGTTCCGGAGTCGCCCCGGCTCCCGCCCAGACTTCGACGCCAGACAGGTTCGCCGCGCCGTGACTGGGGCCGCGGGCGGAAACCTTGAGTCTGCCGTCCTCGCTCGCCGCGCGCCACGGGCCGAGCCGTTTCCACGCGCCCGCGTCGCCACTGTGGAACTTCTCCAGCGCGGTCTTCCCGTTCACGAGCAGGTCGAACTGCTCGTCGTGGTTGTCCTCCCAGACGTAGAGGAACACCTGGTAGTCGCCGGCCGGAACTGCGGTGAGTTCCACGTCCACCTTGTTCCCCCAACGGCTGCTGCGGATCATCTTCGCCCGCGCGGCATCGGTCGCGGGCTTGAGCGGCACGGCCTGGTTCTCGAACGCGTTGCCGTTGATGATGACGTTCGTCGCGTCGCCGGCTTCCCACGCGTGCCGATCAATGGTGAGCGCCGGCCCGTTGAGATTGATGGCGCGAAAGAAGGTCGCCTCCGCACCGGCGACGGCTGAAGCCAGCAGCATCGAAAGCACGCTCAGTCGAAGGGCGGTCATGTATTTCGGCAATGGCATCAGGGGCGTGGTGTCGGATGCAACCGGACGGCGGGGGATTCAAACCGGCAAGGCGAGCCGTTGCCGGCGGATGCGCTGGCGATCGGATCGCCGGCAGCCGACCGCGCCATGCCCGCAGGTAGGAAACTCGACCACACACGGAAAGGCTACCGGGTGAGTGTGGCATCCGACTAGGCATATCCGGGCGCAGAGTTGGCCGAAAACACCACGTCACCGTTTGATCATGAACTCCAAGGGCGTTGATGTGGCAGGCTGGGAAGGTTCGGGCTTCCAGAATGGTCCGGTTTCGGCCAAAGCTTCCATTGCACGCTGGACCCACTCAGGCAGGAACTGCTCAGGCCGGCGGCACTGGAGACGCAATGCACCCCACATTCTTCCCAAGCGTTCGCGCGCGGTTCGCCTCACTTTTTCTTCTGCTTCTCGGACTGGCCGCCCTGCTGGGAGCACCAGCCTTCGCCCAGCAGTTCGGGCCGATCATCACCATTCCCATCGAGAAGGTGCGCGAGCACTACCTCAATTGGCACGAGGACGGGACCGGCAAGAACTGCGGGGTCAGGCTCTACGGCGAATGGCCGGTTTACCTGAACTACACCAACCGCACCTCCTACCGGATCTTCACGCCCGGCCTTCAGTCGATCCCAAGCCCGCAGAGCTCCGTCCCGCGGGGCGGGCGTTTCCGCTTCTACTGCTACTTCAACGGGGTCTCGTCCCCGCGCAACGACTCAATCTGACCGGACAAGATCGGCGAACAGCATCCGGACTGGTATGTGGAGGTCCAGCGCCGCGGGCCCTTCGCGGCGTTCAAGAGCATCGAGGCAGACCCCGCGCTGCCAGGGCGCTGGAGCTTCGTGTCCCGCTCCACCGACCCAGAAGGTGACCCGGTGACCGAGCAATGGGCGTTTGGCGATGGCGGCACGGCCAGCGGCACCAGCGTGAGCCATCGTTACGCCCTGCCGGGATCCTATACCCTTTATCTCACGGCGACCGATTCGGACACGCCGACCAATCGTGCCTCAACCACCGTCGTCGTGCCCGCGCCCAAGCTGGCCGTATCCCTGCGCCTCTTTTCAAAGCATGAGAACAACCGCATCGAACCGGACGAGGTGTTTCGCGTCCGGGCGACCGTGTCCGCGAGCGCTGACGGCGTTGGTGACCTGTCGAACGTCACGTTCACCGGTCCGGCGCTGACGGTCCCGACGAACCTCACGCTGTTGGAAGCCCCCGTGAACACGGACATCGGCACACTTCAGCCGGGAACGAACAAGGTCTACGAATGGGTGCTGCGGGGTGACGGGATTGGAGATTTCACCCTCCTGACCGCCTCGCTCACCGGCAAGGACGCCATCAACCGGAACGTGACGGGAACCCGTGCCACGGCGCTCGGCGCGGTGACGGCGCTGCTCGCGGGCATCGAGCAACGGCCCAAGCGGGTCGTGCTGGGCGAGGACAACAACGGCGACGGCGTGGTCAACGCGGCGGATGCGCGCATCGAACTCATCCTCGGCGTCACCAACGTGGCCAAGGTCGCGATCACGGAACTGCACACCGACAACCTCACCGAGCCGATCAGCCTCGTCACCCGATTGGCGGGCGTGCCGGTGGCGTTGACGCCGGTGGGCCTCTTCGCCGGCGATCTGGGCAGCGTGCAGCCGGGCGTGGCCAACTCCGTGTTCCGCACCAACGTCTACACCGCCACCAACTACGTCTATGCCAGCGCCTCCACGGTGGTGCGTGGCAAGGCGGGTGAGTTGCCGGTTCAGACCGGAGCCAGTGCGCCCGTGGAAGTGCGCCATCCCGGGGTGAAGATCACCATGCACGCGCTGGAGAAATCGGGCTTGGACAGCGATAGCATCGAAATAGGCAGGAAAGACCTGGACGCGCCGCTGGTGCCGGCGACTTCGGGAGACGACTTGGACACTCAGCCGGAGATCGGCAGCGGATTGATCGGCGACGGCGTGACCCCGCTGCTCTTCATCCTGGAAGGCGACACGAAGGCGCTGTCGGTGCAGGACGATCCGTTGAAGATTCGCCTGCAAGCCCGGATCAAGGGACTCGGGAAGCTGGTGGGAGCTTCCCTTCAAAACCGCTTCCGGATCCTCAAGGAGGGGGTCTGGACCGCGTCGGACACGGCGGAGATGACGCGTTCCGAACCCAAGGTTTACGCCTATCTGATGCCCATTGCGTCGGATGAGATCGAACCTGCCGCGGGCATCGGGTTTTTGGTAGCGGAGCTGGCCGTCCTGAATGCCGATTCAGACACCGACCTGGAGCAGTTGGATTTCGGACTGCGCAAGCCGCCGATTGCCCTGGTGCATGGCTACAACACGGAAGGAAACTGGAAGTCCTTGGATATCTTCAAGGCTTCCCGTCCCGACGACTCGCGGGCGGGCCCATTCGTGCATATCATCCGTTACGGCCAGGGGATCGACAAGACGGATCTGGTTTCCCGAAAGGTGGGCGCGTCAATCAATACGACCTGGCCGCTTGAGGACTTGGTTTTCCAGGTGCATGAACAGTTCCAGAACGCGATGAAGCCCATGAAGACGGAGTGGGCGTTCACCCGGCACGATGTCGTGGCCCACAGCCAGGGCGGGCTGCTCACCCGCATGTTGTGCGCCCGGAACCCCAATCACATCATGAGGCAGCCGTTCCGCAACGAGGAGAACTTCAACCGGGGCTGGTTTCACCGGGTGATCACGGTCGGCTCGCCGCACAACGGCACGCGAATTCTGCGGTATATGCTGACACTGGATGAGGAGGGGTCCGCTGTCTTTACGTTCGTGCCGCGGTCGGTTTCCTCAGTGATGGTCTTGGGCCGGGTGGCGCAGAGAAAG
Source organism: Verrucomicrobiota bacterium (assembly GCA_043755815.1). GTDB lineage: Bacteria > Verrucomicrobiota > Verrucomicrobiia > Limisphaerales > UBA9464 > CAIWAH01. The sequence continues at coordinate 14,126 of JAYUSF010000023.1, read as the reverse complement.
TTCGATCCCTGGGGTCCGCAAATCGTCAACCTGAACAACCAGCATGCCCACGCCCCATGGTATCCGGATGAAGACGCACGCTTTCATCTGATCAGGACCACGGTAAACGACGGCCAGCCGCCGTCGCTCCTCCACGCGACCTGGGCGGACTACGCGCTCGGCCTGAATTCGACGGTGCTTCCGCGCGGCTCCGACGGCGTGGTGGATTTTGATGCGATGGCGGCCACGGCTCCGGACCAGGCTCCGGGAGCCAACGTCTTCACCCTGCCCAACGTGATCAACGTCTCCCACGCCACCATCGCGATCGGCGCACTCGGCATCTCTGACATCTTCGGTGGAACGGACGGAGGACAGGTTGATGCAGTCGCCGTGGCGAATCACGCCATCGGTGCCTTGGACCAGGTCGGCGTTCCAGACCAGCACCGGGTGTTCGGACCGATACGTCCGCCTCGTCCCTTGTCATTCGTCATCCGCGACGCGATTGACGAGGCGGCCCGTGCCGAGATCCTGCGGTCCAACACGGAGGAGCTGGCGGTGATTGACTCCCCGGATGCCAACGGCCCGAACCGCCGCGTGCGTCGGGCAGGGAACGGCCCGAGCACCTTCGCCTTGAAGCTGACGCCGTCCACCACCCGGCCCGTGGGAAGCCAGGGCGTGCTGTGGTTCGCCGAGGTGTTTGGCACCAACGGCGTGTCCCTCGATGGATTGACCCTGTTGCCGGATGCGGTGAACCCAACCCAGGCTACCGTGCAGGTCGATGCGGGTGTGCTCGGTGACGTGGTGGCCTACGCCCTCTATCCTTCGGCCAATGGCGGCACGGTGTATTCCAAACCGCTGCGTGTGGCTTCCTTCGAGCCTCCCACTTCGGCCGTGGAACTGCGGGTGCTGCCCCAGGGAACTGCGCTGCCCGTCGGCGACGTGGCGCCCATTCAACTGCTGGTCCGCCACGAGGACGGCCTGTGGATTCAACGCCACGTCGCGACGAACGAGATCAGCGTCACGTCCCGGGAACCGCTCGTCGTCAACGTGGACAATCCCCTGGAGTGGCGCTGCCTGTCGTCGGGGAAGGCCTCGGTCTCCGTGACTTGGCGGGGATTGACGAGCGAGACGGAGGTGACGGTTTTTGGCTACCGCGACGGCATCCTGCCCGTCCCCGATCCGCTCGTGTGGCTGCGCGCAGATGCCGGGCTGAGCCTCACCAACGGGACCAACGTGGTTTCCTGGACCGATCAGTCCCGGAACAATTTTGTCTTCACGGCCCCCACGGTGGCCACGCAGCCCGCGTGGGTCGCCAATTCCACTTCCGGCGTGCCGGCGATCCGTTTCAACAGTGCGAGCACTCCGCGGCTCCACGGCAACCTCGGCCGCACGCTGACCAACGCCACCATCTTCACCGTCGCCCGCTATCTCAATAACGCCAGCGGCGACCGTTACATCTACTCCTTTGGCACGATCAACTACTCCGGCCTGATGATGACTCTCGCCCGCGAGGGCGGCGACGACATCTTCCATTACGATGGAGCGGCTCAACGAAATGGACAGAATGCGGTTCCCGGCCAGGGCTTCCGCGTCTTCTCGCAGGTCTATGGCGAAGGAAGCCCGGATCGACATCGGCTCGCGGTAGATGGCCGAACCGTCATTGAGTCTCGCACCACCGTGGGCCGTGCCTACTCGGCCGTGGCCACCAACGTCGTGCTCGGCAAATACGTCACCGCCACCTTCGGCTTCACCGGTGATCTGGTGGAATGGCTCGTGTATGACCGCGTGCTGAGCGTCGAGGAGCGGCTTGAGGTCGAGGAATACCTCCGGCAACGCGCCGGCCAGCCGGCGTTCTTCACCCCGGGCAGCCTGGATTTGGCAACGGCTGAGGCTACTGACTATGACGCGGGCGGTTTGCCGGAGGCGCTTTGGAACCCTGACCTCGCCCGGCGCGAAGTCACCCTGCCCGTGGCGTCGGCTCCTTCCTTCCTGCTCGCGCCAGATGCGGAGGCGGGCAACGTGATCCAGGCCCGCCTTCGCTCCGACGGCGACCGCGGGTTCCTTGGCTTCGTCTTCGGCCTGCAGGATCGCGGCAATTTCCTGCTCTTCGACTGGAACCGGGCGGCGACCAACCATCCGGACTTCGGTCCGGCCCTGGCCGGAATGCGGCTGCGGTCGTTTCACCTTCCGCCCGGAGAAGAACCGACCGGCACGGACTTCTGGTCCTCGCCGGACTCCGCCCGCGTGACCTTGCTGGCCTCGACCAACACGCCGTGGGCGCCGGGCGTGGACTACGACCTCGTGATCCGCACGCTGCCGGATCGTCTCGAACTCGAAGTGCGGTCGGGCACGACCAACCTGGTCGCCTGGTCACTGCCGGAGTTGGCCGGTGTCACGGGCCGGCTGGGCTTCTACGCCAACGCGGCTGCCGGTGTCCGGGTCGGCCAGTTGGCGCTGCCCGAGGCTCCCCTGTTCGTGACCGGCCTCACTCCGGCCGACGAAACGGAAGCCACGCTCACCTGGATGAACGGCCGTCCGCCGTATGTGATCGAGGCCAGCACGAGCCTGAACGGCGGCGAGTGGTTCGAGCTGTCGCCGGCCACGCCGAATTCGTCGCAGCGCGTCACGCTTCCCGGCACGCCGCTGTTCCTCCGCGTGCGCGGGGCGGACCAGTGAACCGCGCCCTCACGCGAGCAGCGCTTTCACCACGTCGCCTTCGACGTCGGTGAGGCGGAAGTGACGGCCGTTGTGGAGATAGGTGAGCCGTTCGTGATCCAGGCCGAGGCAATGGAGGATGGTCGCGTGCAGATCGTGGACGCTCACCCGGTTCTCCGCGGCCTTCCAGCCGATCTCGTCGGTCGCACCATGATGGACGCCACCGCGGATGCCACCGCCGGCCATCCAGACGAGGAAGCCGTGCGGATTGTGGTCGCGGCCGTCGCCCTTTTCGGACACGGGCATCCGCCCAAACTCGCCGCCCCAGACCACCAGCGTCTCGTCCAGTAGGCCGCGCTGTTTTAGGTCGGCCAGCAGCGCGGCGACCGGCTGGTCGGTTTCCAGCATGCGCTTGGAGTGCTGGTCCTTCAGGCCGTTGTGTGAATCCCACTCGTCATCGCAATACACCTGAACGAAGCGGACGCCGCGTTCCACGAGTCGGCGCGCGAGCAGGCACTTTTCGCCGTAGGGCCGCGTGACGTCCTGGTCCAGGCCATAGAGCTTGCGGATGTGTCCGGGTTCGGCGGCGAGGTTCACTGCCTCGGTCGCCTCGCTCTGCATCCGGTAGGCCAGTTCGTAGCTCTGGATTCGCCCGAGCAGGTCGGCCTCGCCGGGGTGCGCCGCGGCGTGGTGCTGGTTGAGCTCGCGGGCGAGGTCGAGCATCCGGCGCTGGCGTTCGTCGGTGATGCCGGCGGGGCGGTTTAAATTGAGGATCGGCGTGCCCTTGGCGCGGAACGACGTGCCCTGGAATTCGCTCGGCAGGAATCCCGAACCCCAGTTGTTCGCGCCGCCCTTGCTGCCGTGGGAATTCTGGAGGACCACGAAGCCGGGCAGGTTGCGGTTCTCGGAGCCGAGCCCGTAGGTCAGCCACGCGCCGGCGCTCGGAAAGCCCGTGCGGATGAACCCGGTGTTCATCTGATACATCGCCGGCCCGTGCGACGGCGACTCCGCAAAACAGGACTTCACGAGCGCAAGGTCATCGACCTGCCGGGCGATGTGCGGCATTCGGTCGCACACCCAGGTGCCGCTGGCGCCGTGTTGGCGGAAACTGAATGGCGACTTCATCAGCGGCCCCGGGCTGCCGAAGAAGACATCAATGGGCAGCGACGGCTGCTGACCGTCATGCCGGGTCAGTTCCGGCTTGGGATCAAACGTGTCCACGGCGCTCGGGCCCCCTTCCATGAAGAGCCAGATCACCGACTTCGCGCGTGCGGGGTGATGACGCCGCGAGGAGGCCATCCCGTCCGACGCCAGCAGGCGGTCGCTGGCGAGCAGATCGAGCAGCGCCAACGAACCGAAACCGGCACCCATCCGGCGCAGGAACTCGCGCCGGTTTCGCAGCCCCGTTTCAACACGACCGCAGGGAAAGCGGCCGCCTCCGTGGCTGGATTCACTCGGCATAGATGAACTCGTTCAGGGTGAACAGGACGTGGCAAAGGTCGGTGAGCCCCTCGACCGGCAGGGCGTCGCCGCGGGCGTCGGGCGCATGGGAAAGGAAGTCCGCGGCGCGGGTCTTTTCCGCCGGAGTTGGGTCGCGGCCGAGGGCCAACCGGTAGGCGCGTTCCACCTGCTTCGCGGGATCGAGGCCGGCTTCCGTGATGACTCGCTGCGCAAACTGCACCGCCGATTTCCGGATCAGCTCGTTGTTCATCAGGGTGAGCGCCTGCGTCGGCACCGTCGTCGTGTTCCGCCGGCCACAGCTCGCGGACGGCGGTGGCGCGTCGAACACCTCCGTCAGCGGATTCGGCACCGAGCGCTTCACGAAGGCATAGACGCTGCGTCGCCAGAGTTCCGGACCGTCCTGAAGATCGGTGGGATAGGCATCCTTGCTCCGGGTGGCCATCGCCTCCTTGGGAATGATCGGACGGAACGGCGGGCCAAACATCTTGCGATTCAACTGGCCGCTGACGGTCAGCAGGCTGTCGCGCAGGGCGTCGGCATCCAGGCGCACCGGATGCCGGATGGACCGCGGGTCGCCGGCCGCGACGGCGCGATACGCGGCGCTCATCACGATCAGCCGGTGCAGCGGCTTCAAGCGCCACTGTTGCCGGACCAGTTCGGCCGCCAGCCACTCGATGAGCTGCGGATGAGCCGGGGCTTCGCTCTGGTAACCGAAGTCGTTCGGCGTCTTCACGAAGCCTTCGCCGAAATGGTGCTGCCAGACCCGGTTCACGATGACTCGCGCTAGCAGCGGCCCCGCGCCGCGGTCGGCATCGGTAAGCCAGAGCGCGAGCGCCTTGCGCTGAAACGTCGTCACGGGCTGGACGAGTCCGAGGGCATCCCCCGCCGGTGGTTCCGAACGCGCGTCGGTGAAGCCGCCCCTTGCCTCGTGCCAATAGGTCTCGGGCGCCTTGTCCCGGCTGACCACCTGGAGGAACCCGGCGCGGACCTCCTCCTTCTGGTTGAGCACGCTGCCGCGCCCCAGCAGATACTGGGGCTTCGGCGTGGCCGAAGTGTCCAGCATCACCAGCGACTTCTCCGCCGGTTGACCCGAGGAGTCGGCGGCATTGGCGGCGGTTTCAAGCGCGTCCCAAACCGCCCGTTGCTCCGCGGTGAGTGACTGGCGTAACTGCGCGTCGTCGACCTTGAGGCGCGCGCCGTGGTCCTTGTAGAGCTGCACCTGCACGGGCACGAAGAAGTGTTCCGGCTGCCGCAGCCAGAACTTCTGCCCGTCGGTGAGGCCCAGTTCCGTCATCCGGGCTTCGCGATGCGCGGCGCGCTGACGGTCCTTCCACGCCTCGAATTCCCGGCGCGGCTTCGCGAGGAAGGCGGATTTCCGTTCAGCCGTCGAGAACACCGCGGCCATGCGGTAGTAGTCACGCGTCGGAAGCGGGTCGAACTTGTGGTCGTGGCACCGCGCGCACTCCAGCGTCAGCCCGAGGAACGCCGAAGCCGTGGTGGAAACCATGTCGTCCAGCTCGTCGTAGCGGATCTTGAGCTTGTTCTCCTCGGTGTCGGCCGGGGTGGTTTCCTGGCACGGACCGGCTGCCAGGAAACCCGTGGCGATCACCGCGTCGGGATTTGCGGGCTCGAATTCGTCGCCGGCCACCTGCCAGCGGACGAACGTGTCGAACGGCAGGTCGTCGTTCAGGGCGCGGATCACCCAGTCGCGATACGGCCAGGCATCGCGGCGGTCGTAGTCACCCTCGTAGCCGTCGCTGTCGGCGTAACGCGCCACATCCAGCCAGTGCCGCGCCCAGCGTTCGCCGTAATGCCGGCTGGCCAGCACCTGGTCCACGAGGCGTGCGTAGGCATCGGGTGCCGCATCCCGCTCAAAGGCCGCGACCTGCTCCGGCGTCGGCGGCAGGCCGAGCAGGTCGAGATAAAGCCGGAGGATCAAGACGTGCCGCGGCGCTTCGCGGGGCGTCCGGTCCGGTGCCGGGAACAGGAACGCATCCACCGGATTGGCGCCCGACCGCGGCGCGGAGCGCACCGACAGCGGCTGAAAGGCCCAATAGCTTCGGTCCTTTTCCGTGATCTGGCGTTCGCCCGATGGGCTCGGTGCGGCCAGCAGCGAATCGGCCAGCACGATCAACGCGAGTAACGACCGCCAGCAGCGTCGCAGTCGCCTGCGGCCCACGGCTGGGTCGGTGAAGGCAGGACGAACCGGGGAGCGCACGCGCGCAGGATAGGGAACCAACGCTCCGTCAAGCTAGGTGATTTCGGCCATTGGAATGGCCAAAACGGTTCCGACGCCTTCAATCATCCACCGTCTGCCCGACGAGCTGGCGGACCCTCAGGCCGAGGTCGTGAAACTGCCCACATCCGGGGGTGCGAAACCCGGCTTTAGAAACGGAAGAACAAGTGGGGCTGGACTCCGGCGCCGATCGCAGGGGGTTTCCGCCCCGGAATCTTCAAATCCTCGTTCGAGACGGTTGCCGTCCTCCAACAAGTAATTCAAAGCGCGAGCCTCGAAGCGCCGCTACCCACCTCGCGCCTCGCCGAGGTGCGGAAGGATTATGTGGCTGGGAGGCAGAACCGGGGCGCCCAACAAGTCTTCTGCTGTCTACCTGGTTGGTCGGTGACACTCTAAGCGTGGCTCAATCAAACGGTCCCACTAGCACGAACTCGCTGCTGGATGCGGGCCTGATTCCTTGCCTGCACCCGCGCGTAGAGCACTTCACACTTGCCGGTTGTATCTTCCACGCGAACAACCACCGCAATCGGAATGCCTTCGCCTTCCTTGCACCAACTCGCTGATGATAGCGAGACGCCCAAGGTGTAGTCGTCTCCACTGTAGCGTGGATCGTGTTGCGACCAGATATGGCTGTCTACTTGCAGGGTTCCATGTGAGCGACGAGTGATGCCAAGTTCAGTGCTCAGGTCGTCCACGCCAACCTTTGCTGCGGAATTTTCTTCGCCTTCATCCCGCTGCATAAGTGCCTCGATTTGAGTTGGGTCGCGGTCCCCACGAAAAAGGCGGAACTTCATCTCGGCGCCGAGATACTCGCCAGTGCCCCACGGCTGCACGGGTGGTGCGCTGGCGACCGATACCACGATACGCTTTTTGCCTGTCTGATCGGTGAGTTCCACCGGCACATGGATTTTGAAAATTGCCGTGTAATCCACTTGCACAGTTCCTTGCCAGAAAAGGAGCGCGGAGTGACCAGCGCAATCCAAAGCACGGAAGCCATCTGGGAGTCCAAAACCTAACAGCGCGAGATTGCCATCATCATCAAGCAGCTCAGAACCTTCAGCGCGGCGGGCCGATACGCCAAGCATGGCGCGCAGCAGTTGCGCAGACGGATCTACGCCGAGCGCACGAAGGTCGCGTAGGATCAATGCAAGGTGATGCGCGATGCGCGGTGCGGCGAAGCTTGTCCCGTGTCCGTGTTGGAGCGCGGGAGTGAGCTTGCTGCTAGCCATGACCACGTTTGTCCCCGCATTTTCGCGCACCGAGTTGAGGAGTGCATCACGCACAAGATTCCCGCCGCGCTCGATGAAATCCGGCTTGATGCTGTCACCAAAGCCCGGACCGGAGCGGGTGAAAGGTGATGGCTGCCCTGGGTCGGCAATCGCGGTGTGAGGAGCCACCACGACTCTCGCGGAGTGAGCAACGGAGCCAGCCGTGACGGCCAGTGCGGCGTGACCTGGATCAAGCACCTTGGCGAGCGGGGAGAGCAGATGGGCCGGGTAGCTTTGAACTTCGAGCAAGTCGGCCACGTTACTAGGACTGACATTGCCAGTGATCGTGACGAACACCACACCGAACTCGCGGCTGAGCTGGTCGAGCGTTCGCGCTGTCCATGCATTGCGCGCCACCTGCCTGCGGTGCACACGGCTCCAAATGTGGCCTTTGAGTTCTAGGGAAAGGACGAAGATTCGCACCCCGAGCGGATGAAAGTGACTCACCACTTCGCGCAGGATCCGAGAAAGCAGCCACGTTTGGTTCTGTATGTCTTCGCGGGTGTCGTCCACGCGCGGAATATCGAATTGCCCTTCGTCGGTCATAACGCGGGCGCTGCAAATGAACGCGCCAGCGCGGTTCACGCCGCTCGACTGATACTCAATGTCGTAGAACGCCGCGAGCGAAGCCACGCCCGAGCCATGCCCGTAAGCGTCTTCGGTGGGCGAACAACCATAGACATAGGAACGCGAAATGTCCCGGCGTAGAACTGGCTCCAGAAACGGATTCAGCGCGGCTACCCCAGAATCAATGACGCAAATGGTTTCCGCGTTGTCCTGCGGAGGCTCGATGGTTACGTCGCTGACTCGGAGATTCTCGAAAGCTTGGCTGAATGTTTCAAAGCGTGGGCGTGCATCAAAGAATACAATCTTGCGCCACCACTTTGCGTCCTCGACGAACTCTCGGAACTTCGCCCCCGTGCTACGGAGCACGACATGGGCGGAGCGGCCAGACCCCTCATGCTCGAAGACGTGACCGTGGATGTGGCCGAGCGCGGCGCGGATTTCGCCAAGGATTGCCTCCAACTCCCGCTTCTGCGTGGTCGAGAGTATGGCGAAACTTACAACCTCGATTTCGTAGATCAGCCAGTCCTGTGCAACCCACTGGTCGTAGGCATCGAATACTTCATCGGAGAGCCGGTCTTTCGGTTCTCCCAGTTCAAGGGAGCGGAGCGCAGTAGCCAACTCGGTTCCCTTGGGGCGGCTAGGTTCATTGCCCTCGGCAAAAGTCGCCATCCGCTGGTCAAATTTCTCAAAGCCTGGCTTTCGTGTGATGACGAGGCTTTCATTCTCCCCTGGGCCTGACATGAAAGCGAGGTCGGTCCCGGCAAAGTCGTGCGGCGTGAGCGGTCGGTCGTGCTTTATCCGAAGAAAGATTGCTCGGCGTTGCTCAGCGTTGAGTTGCTGAATCCTTCGGTCAATCTGGTCGCGGTCTGAGCGAATGCGGCTCTGGATTTCGCGCCGCTGCTGCGCTGCCAGCAATGGTGGCTCCGTGAAGCCTCGCCGCTCCCTGCGGCGAGGCCGAATCAGCCACGGCGCAAACTCTAGTGGGGGGAAATCCGGGTTCATTACGGCCGCACCCTGCCCGGTTCCCTGACATTTGCGGATGCCAGCTTGCCACGCCAAACCTTCGCCGCGCTCACGATGTCCGCGACGGTCGCGCTCTTTCTCTGGGACAACACCATTTCCTTGGCCACCTCGTGCACGGCGCGTTCAATATCCGCATACGAGGCGTTTGCTAGCTGCGAAGCAGCGATCGCGAGGCTGCCGTCCAGTCGCAACCCACCCGTGAGTTGCGTGAGCAAGCGAAGACGCTCCGCTTTTTCAGGCATCGGGAAGGAGATTACGTCATCGAACCGCCGCCAAACCGCTGCGTCGAATACGTGCGAGTGATTGCTGGCGAAGATGATGATGCTGCGGCGCGAGGTGAAAGCGTCTAGCCCTTGCAGCAGGGCGTTCACGATGCGCCGCAACTCGCCAACGTCCTGTGCATCCTCCCGCGACTTCGCCACGGCGTCGGCCTCGTCAATGAGCAGCACCATCGGCGTCTGCTCGGCGGTGGTGAGCACCCGCTGGAGATTCGCACCCGTTTCGCCCACGTAGCTCGTGATGAGCGTGCCAACGCGCACAACGCCCAGGGGCAATCCCAGCTCCGCCGCTAGCCACGCCGCCGCTGCCGTTTTTCCGCAGCCAGGTGGTCCCCAGAAGAGCAGGCGCGAAGTCGGGCGTAACCCTGCCTCGGCAAGCCGGGACGCTTCACGGTTTTCAAAAAGGATACGCTGGAGGGCGCTGTTCGTGATCTCGGAGAAGACAAGCGTCGGAGAAGTCTTCACTTCCCGCATGGAGACGAGGCCATTCGCGGGCTTGGAGATCAGCGAAAGCTCGTTCGGTAAAACAGATTTTGCGCCGTTCCCGTTCGGTGCACCCAATGCCTCTCGCAGCGTGCGTGCTTCCCCCGGGCGATTCTCGACGCTGAGCTCACGGATGATGGCCTCTGCGCTACGGCGAAACCCTGACTCGTCGTGCCCCTTGTGGGATACGAAGAGCGTTCGGAGATTGTCCACCAGTGTGGGCAGCGGCATCACCGTGACCGTATTGCGCTCGAATCCCGTTCTCAAGCAGCCATTCATTTACTTGCCCCCCCAGTTGGACAAACCAGAGCTTCCAACGATCAAGCAGACGTTCTCTCGCAGACAGTTAGTCGGGGTCGCTGGGCAGGCTCAATCATCCACCGTCTGCCCGACGAGTTGGCGGAACTTCCAGCCCGTGTTGTCGTTGCCGCCCTGGGTCTGCTTCATCAGCACGCCGATGAGCTTCTCCTGCGGGTCGGCGAAGTATTGCGTGTTGAAGTAGCCGCCCCAGTCGAACGTGCCGACGCTGCCTTCGCCGCCCTTGCCCTGGCCCTTCTCGGTCACCACGCCGAACGCGAGTCCATAGTGCTTGTCGTCGCCGCCAAACAGATCGCGGGCGACCTGTTCGCGCATGATGATGTCCACGGTGGTGCGGCTGAGGACGCGCACGCCACCGAGTTCGCCGCCGTTGAGATACATCTGGAGGAACGTGGCGTAGTCCTTCGCCGTGCTGCACAGGCCAGCGCCGCCGGAGAAGAACGACTTCGCGCCTTTGATCGGATAGTCGGGGTCGTAGAACGTGACCGGATAGCGGACCCACTTGTTGCCGTCGGGTTTCTGCACGGCCACGAGGCGGGCGGCCTTTTCCGCCGGCAGGTAGAAGCCGGTGTCCTTCATGCCCAGCGGGCCGAACAGGCGCTTTTGCAGGAACACGTCGAAGGGCATCCCGCTGACGACCTCGATGAAATAACCCAGCACGTCGAGCCCCTCGCTGTAGGTGAACTTGTCGCCGGGATGATGGTGCAACGGGAGCTTCGCGAGCCGCTTCACGCTGTCGCCGATGGTGACCGGTTCGGTGGTGAACAGGTCCGTCACGCCGGCCTTCGCGTAGAGCTTCTTGAAGCGCTCGTCACCATCAATGACGCCGTAGCCGAGGCCTGACGTGTGCGTGAGCAGGTGGCGGATGGTGATCTCGCGCTTCACCGGTTCGCCGGTCCAGGTGCCGTTGGGCTCGCTGTAGTTCGTCAGCACCTGCGCGCCCTTGAACTCGGGAATCCAGTTCGACACCGGATCGTCGAGGCGAAAGCGGCCCTCCTCCCAGAGCATCATCACGGCGGTGGCGGTTATGGCCTTGGTCTGCGAGGCGATGCGGAAGATGTCATCGCGCTTGAGCGGGCGGTTGGCCTCGTTGTCGGCCAGCCCGAATGCCTTGTGATAGACGATCTTTCCGTTGCGCGCGACGAGCGCCACCACACCGGGGATGCGGTTCTCGCGGATCGCGTCCTCACACATCGCATCGATGCGCGCGAGGCGCTCGGCCGAAACGCCGACCCGCGACGGCGCGGCTTCCTTGAGCGGCGGTGAATGCTGGGTGGACTTGGTCTGGGCCGCCGCGGATGGGACGAAGAGCGCGAGGGCGAGCGTCAACGACAGCCCGAGTCCGGCGAACGAAGGAGTTTTCATGGAAAGCGGCGCAAGCTTCGGAAAAAGGCGGCGCGGAGTCACGCTGCTTCAAGCAGGACGATTCAAAGCCGCTGTCGGTCGAGCCGGGAGAGCGGACATTCTTGTCCGCATCGTTGTAGCAGACCGGCCGCACTGCTCGCGCCTGCGGCGCTCGCTGGCGGACTGGAAAGTCCGCCCTCCCGGCGGGGCGGCGGCAGTAGCGTCGTCGGCCGTCGCCCCTTGTAACCGTCCTTCCGGCGTCGAGTCATAGCTTCACCACCATGAAATCTCCCCGGTGCTCCCTGACTTTCCTTGGCCGTTCCGCCTTGGTCGGATTCGCCCTGCTCACTTCGCCGGGCCGACTGCCCGGACAAGATTCCGCCGCGGCGAAACCGGAGCCGCAGAACTGGACCACCCAGCAGGATCACCAGAACATGAAGGACCAGCTCGGCATCACCAAGCTGCGCCCGGGCCGCAACGGCAATCCCAACGCGACCAACAACCCGGCCAACTACGATCCCGCCCAGGCCAACCCGTTTCCCGACCTGCCCGAACTGCTCGTGACCAAGGACGGCCGCAAGGTCACCACCGACGAGCAGTGGTGGAAGCAGCGCCGGCCGGAAATCGTCGAGGACTTCGAACGCGAGGTGTTCGGCCGCGTGCCGAAGAATGTTCCGAAGGTGACCTGGACGATTACCAATCAGGCGACCGACCGCGTGGTAGACAAGATTCCGGTCAATGCCCGGCAGCTCGTCGGCCGGGTGGACAACTCGGCCTGTCCCGCCATCGAGGTGAACCTCCAGATGACGCTGGTCACGCCCAAGGACGCCACGAAGCCGGTGCCCGTGCTGATGATGTTCGGCGGATTTGGCGGTGGCGGTTTCCCACGCAAGGCCACCGATCCGGAGCCCACGAACCGGTTTCGCGGCTTCGGCAACCAGGTCTTCACCGATCCGCCTTCGACCGAACAGTTGATCGCCGCCGGTTGGGGCTACGCAACCATCAGCCCGAACAGCATCCAAGCCGACAACGGCGCCGGGTTGACCAAGGGCATCATCGGCCTCGTGAACAAAGGCCAGCCGCGCAAGCCGGACGACTGGGGCTCGCTGCGCGCTTGGGCCTGGGGTGCTGCGCGCGCCCTCGACTATTTGGAAACCGATCCTGCGGTGAACGCCAAGCAGGTCGGCATCGAAGGCGTGTCACGCTACGGCAAGGCCGCGCTGGTGACGCTGGCGTTTGAACCGCGCTTCGCGCTCGCGCTGGTCGGTTCGTCGGGCGAAGGCGGCGCGAAGCTGCACCGCCGCAACTTCGGCGAGGCCGTGGAGAACCTCACCGGCTCCGGCGAATACCATTGGATGGCCGGCAACTTCCTCAAATACGGCACGGCCGAGTCCGCCTTCGGCAGCAGGACCGCCGGCGACCTCCCGGTGGATGCGCATCAGCTCATCGCGCTCTGCGCGCCGCGGCCCACGTTCATCAGCTACGGCATTCCGGAAAAGGGCGACGCGAACTGGCTCGACCAGCAGGGCAGCTACATGGCCACCGTCGCCGCCGGTCCGGTGTTCCGCCTGCTCGGCGCGCACGACCTCGGCGTGAAGGAGGACCACCGCACCGCCCAGAAGCCCGCGGTGAACGTCGGCCTGCTCGACGGCGAACTCGCCTGGCGCCAGCACGACGGCGGCCACGAGGACCGCACCAACATGAAGCACTTCATCGCCTGGGCGAACCGGTTGCTGAAGCACACGCTGCTGGGAGCTCCGTGAAATTGTGTTGAAACCCCGACATAGGGCATATGTCGCACCAGCCAAATCACGGTGTTCCGGTCTGGCGTGGAGAATCTTCCGCCAACACCAAACGAAAGCCATTGCCACCGCTTCGGCCAGCGGGCGGGCCAAGTCCTCGGTAGGAGGTAACTATATCCCCTGGAACGCGATCGAACCACCCTCCGCCCCGCAATGCGCGGAAAGTTCCTGTGGCAGGCCCACGTGGATCGCTATCGAGAGATTCCGCGTAGTAGCTGATCGACGACCAATCCCAGCACCATTCCCAGACATTTCCTGCCATGTCGTGTAATCCAAACCCATTCGCTCCAAACGAGCCCGCAGGACTCGTGTAGGGCATGTCACTGATGCCGACTCCCGTATAGGATGGATGATAGCCCCGGGCCGGGCTCAAATCGAAGTCAACCCCGCCCCAACTGTAGTAGTTGGCTTGGCTGTGCTGAATTGTGTCACCCCAAGGGAAACGCTTACCATGCAATGCCCCTCGCGCAGCCTTCTCCCATTCCGCTTCGGTTGGCAGGCGATAGCCGCTCTGCCACTTTACCCAGTCGTTTCTCACAGTCACGGAGCCCCTCCGATACACTGTGGTATGGGCAGCATCAGTGTAATACGCCGGGGTAAGGCCGATTTTTTCCGGGCCGCGCAATGCTCTTTCTGTAAATTCGGTGAGCATCAGTTGGTGAGTGGGGTTTTGGGGACGAGGCTGAGGTAGATTTTCCCGGTTTCCCAATCC
>JAYUSF010000022.1:0-8172 GCA_043755815.1 Verrucomicrobiota bacterium | reverse complement strand
CGAAGCATTCTCGCCGGTGCAGGAAAAGCGCCGTCATGCCGGCGCAGTCCAAATCACGGCCGCACACGGTATGTGGATGCGCCCGGTGGACGGCACGGCCGCACAAACTCGTGTCGCACAAACTCGTTGCCGGGCCGCCGGTCGCTCACTAGCGTTTCGCCGCCTTCCCTGCGCGGGTAGCTCAATTGGATAGAGCGTCGGTCTCCGAAGCCGAAGGTTGTGGGTTCAATTCCCGCCCCGCGCACCATTCTAAAATGGCCTTTTTCCTAATGGAAAGACTGGTTTCTGTGGAAGTTGGCAATTCCCTTCAATTTCGGCCAATGACTACCAATTGACCGAATTGTGGCAACCGCTGGCAACCGCTCACAATTGCGAATTGCCGACGGGAACTTGGCGTGGGCGGGTCGGCGGGTCGCCATCGCCGGTTTTCTTTGGCGCGTGCCTAAAACTTTTCGGTGCCGAAGCCGTTCCGCCGGGGGTAGCATCGACGGTGCTGCCAATGAACATCGAATGCCCGCAATGCCAGACTCCGCTTGAGGTTGAAGTTCCTCCGTCGATTCCGAAACCGACGCCAAAACCCGTGTCGCGTCACACCGGCGGGTTGCTGCGGGTCTTTTCGATCTTCCTGTTTTTCGTTGGGCTCGTTGCCTGTGCAGTCGTTGGAATCCCCTCCGGGCTCGCGGTGTGCCTGTGTTCCATCGGCCTGCACATCGTCGGCCAAGTCGAACTGACCAACGCATACCTCGCCCGGATCAACGAACGGGAGCCTTGAAGTAGCGGGCAAGCCAGTGGCCCCGTCCCGGCGCGCCAGCGCCTCACCTTGCGGTATTCTTCGCCGGCTTCTACCTCCGGCCCACGGACGGCAATCCTCGCGCATTGGTCGTCCGACTTGTTGCTCGACATAGGTTCAACACAGCGGCATTTCTTGCTTACTTCCGACCGGGGTCTTCCCGTTCTCGGGTGTGGCGCATTCCAAAAAAGTCCGGCATGGTTCCCCATCATGAACAAGCGCGACGTGGTCACATTGGTTGGCATCGGCGTGGTGGTGTATGTCGCCACCTTCCTCGCGTTTCTGAGCTACCGGGCGGTCACGACGACTGCGGCGAAGGAATCAGCCCAACCTCCCCTGACCGCGAACCGGTCCTTTGCTGAAGGGTTGGATCACCGGGTGACGCCGCTGTTGGTTGCCCCCGCCGAGCGAACCAACGCGCCTCCCGACCTGCTGTTGGACCGGACGGACGCGAAACTCAACTCACCCGTCGCGGCAAACGCCAACACCCCGCCTGAACCGGAGGAAGCCGACCTTGAGGGTGGCCCGGAACCCGAGCGGTCCTCCACCACGGGCCTTCCAGACCCGTCGGTGCATGAAGTGTTCGTCCGTTCGTCGCACATCGTCTCCACGGGCTACAACCAGACCAACGAGACGCTCTACATCAAGTTCAAGGGGGAGCGGGTCTATTCCTACCTCAGCGTTCCCGAGGTCACGTTTCTGGAATTTCTCGCGGCCAGGTCCAAGGGCACGTATGCGAACCGGAACATCTACCGGTCGTTCGAGTCCACCCAGCTCCGGCCGGGCAGCGTGTCCGCGTCGCGGTGACACTGGACCTTCCAGAAGCCGCCTTGACCAAGTGCTTCGATTGGGGCGGCAACGACTGGCGGCTGATTGCTCTGGACGATTCGACAATCGCAAGCCTGCTCTCCGCGTCCTGATTCCGACGCTCTAAGAGCCTCGCCACGGCGTTTTGATTCGTGCCGAGTGTCCAAACAGCGGGCCGCGGGGTTGTGTGGGTTCCGTTCATTGCGCAGCCGCGGCGGCTTCCTCTTTGGCGAGCTGCTTGCGGAGCTTGGCGCCGAACCGCTCGGCGGCAACAACAACCCCGGCATGCGCGCTGACGTGTGCCCGTGATTCAACCAGCGCCTCCGCGATTTCGGCGCGCAGGCTGACGCTTCCAAATCCGAAAGGTTCCGCAACCGCTCTGGGAGATGGTGCCGGACCGGCCGCTGGTCGAGGCCGCACTCAACGACCCGAACTGCCAGCGCTCCACTCTCCACCACTACCGGCGCCCGCTTGCCCACCACTGACGAAAAGGTTCGGTCACCCGATCCCGACCAGGATGCCGGCACGACGATGACGATCGGCGGATTCCTCCGCCGGATGCTCGGCTGGCTGAAGCCGTATCCGGGGCCGGCGGCCCTGATTTTCCTCGGCCTGCTGACGGACATGGCGTGGAACTCGATCGTCCCGAAGAGTTTCGAGCACATGATCGACCAGGCGATCGTCCCGCACCGCTACGGCGTGCGGGTCAACGTGCTGATCTTTCTCGGTGTCGGGGCGCTGGTGGTCAGCGCCGTCGGTTTGCTGCGGGACTACCTCTACGCAAAGCTGAGCAACCGGGTCACAAGGGACATCCGCCTCCGGCTGTTTGAGCACCTGCAAAGGCTTTCGCTTTCCTACCACGCCAAAAGGTCCACGGGGGACATCGCCGCCCGCTTTTCGGGGGACCTGAATTCGGTCAAGCAGGCCCTCGATTCCTTCATCGCGTGGGGCGCCCTGCCCGCGCTCGACGTGATTCTGATGAACTTCCTCCTGTTCACGATCGACTGGCGGTTGGCGCTGATATCCCAACTCATCTGGCCCCTGGCGCTCTTGGGCCCCCGGTTGATCGCCCCGCGTGCCACCGCCTCAGCCTTTCGGTATCGGCAGGAGGAGGGTGAGGTGCTCGCCTGTGTGCAGGAATGCGTCAACGGGCGGCCGGTGATCCGGGCCTTTGGCTTGGAACCGTCCATGGAGCGTGGCTTCCTGGGGCGCATTGCTACGCTCGCGCGAACCGGGATCCACACCAGCTTCCTCACCGCGTTGCTGGAACGCTCTTCCGGCATCGGCATCATGGTCCTTCAGGTCGTGGTCCTGGGGGTGGGCGGGACGCTGGTCTTCCGGGGTTCCCTGACCCTCGGGGCGCTGGTGGCGTTTCAGAGCCTCTTCGTTGCCATGAGCTACGCCCTCTTCTACCTCGCCCAATATCTGCCCACGCTCTCGCAGTCCGCCGCCGGCCTGCAACGCCTCGACGAGATTTTCAAGGAAGTGCCGCAGGTGACCGCGATTCCCAATCCCCGTCCGTTGCCGCCGCTCACCGGGAACATCGAGGTCGAGCGGGTGGTCTTCGCCCACGAGGCCGACCGGCGCATCCTCGATGGGATCAGTCTCACGATCCGTCACGGGGAGTCGGTCGCCCTGATCGGCCCCTCGGGGTCCGGTAAGAGCACGCTCCTGGGCCTCCTGTTGCGTTTCCATGATCCCCAGGAAGGCTGCATCTCCAACGACGGCGTTCTGCTGCGCGAAGCGTCAAGGGCTGACTTCACCGGCCAGATCGGGGTCGTCTTTCAGGAGTCGTTTCTCTTCAACCTTTCCATCCGCGACAACATCCGGCTGGGACGCGGCGACGCCACGGACGCCGGGGTTGAGGCCGCTGCCCGGGCGGCGGAGATCCATGACTACATCCGGACGCTGCCACAGGGCTACGACACGGCGGTCGGCGATCGGGGCGGCCTTCTTTCCGGCGGGCAGCGCCAACGCATCGCCATCGCGCGGGCGTTGATCCGCAACCCGCGGGTGCTCTTTCTCGATGAGGCCACCTCCGCCCTCGACCCCGGAACTGAAGCAGCGATCAACGAGATCATTAACCGCGTCGGTCGGGGACGAACCGTCATCTCCGTGACCCACCGGCTTTCCAGCGTGGTCAACTACGACCGGATATTCGTTCTCAGCGGCGGCCGGCTCGCCGAATCTGGCCGGCACGCCGAACTGCTGGCCAACGGGGGACTCTATGCCTCCCTCTGGAAGAAGCAGGACGGTCTGCAGGTGTCGGGCGACGGGACCGAGGCGGGGGTTGCCGCCGAACGGTTGCGGGCCATCCCGCTCCTGGCAAACGTCGACGAAGCGGTCCTCGAAAAGCTCGCTTCCGAACGGTTGGTCTCCGAATCCGTTCCTGCCGGCCGCGCAATCGTCGTGGAGGGCGAACCGGGCGACAAATTCTTCCTTGTCGTCCGTGGCGCGGTCGCCGTGTCCCAAAAACTTCCCAAGGGGGAGCGCCGGCTGGCGGTGCTGCAGGACGGCGATCATTTTGGGGAAATTGCCCTCTTGGAAAACACACCGCGCACGGCTTCCGTGACGGCGCTGGTGCCCACCACGCTGCTTTCCCTGTCACGGGGCCACTTCATCTCGCTGCTGGACCAGGTCCCGGGTCTCCGCGAGAAGATCAAAGCGGAACATGCGGTCCGGCTGGAGAAGATGGAGGCCGGCGTCCGTTGAGGGAGTGGATCCGCCGCGAGGGACCATCAGCGGGTGAGGCGGTCCACCACGGTCGCGGCGGCCGCGAAGCCAAAGGCGCCGGTGACGTGGGTGGCGGAACCGAAGCCCCAGTCGCAGTTCAACCGGCGTGATTCGCCGGGTTCGGCGGGCGCGTCCGCGGCCGGACAGACGCTTCCGTCCTTCTGGGGAAACACGGGAACTTCTGCCGAACAGACGCAGTCGACGCCGAACAACTTCCCCTCGCGCGGGAAGCCGTGTTCCTGCCGGAGCCGTTTGCGGACCTCACTCAGCAGCCGGTCGTGCGTGGCCCGCGCGAGATCGTTGACCCGGATCTGCGTCGGGTCACGCCGGCCGCCGGCGCCGCCGCAGACGATCACCGGGAGCTGGCGGGCGTGGCACAGGTCGATGAGCCGGCACTTGTTGGTAATGGCGTCGATGGCATCCACGACGAAATCGAGCTTCGGATCGGTCTGACCGAGCAGTCGTTCGGCGCTGGATTCGGTGAAGAATTCCATCAATGCCTGCACGCGGCATTCCGGGTTGATGGCGCGAACGCGTTCCGCGAGGACCTCCACCTTGGGACGGCCGATCGTGCCGTCGAGGGCGGGCAACTGGCGGTTCACATTGCTCACGCAGACCTCGTCGAGATCGACCAGCGTGAGCGCGCCCACGCCGCTGCGGGCCAAGGCTTCGACCACCCACGAGCCGACGCCGCCGACGCCCA
Source organism: Verrucomicrobiota bacterium (assembly GCA_043755815.1). Taxonomy (GTDB): domain Bacteria; phylum Verrucomicrobiota; class Verrucomicrobiia; order Limisphaerales; family UBA9464; genus CAIWAH01. Next base: position 3,139 of record JAYUSF010000022.1, on the reverse strand, counting down.
CAACCATGACGTGCGCGGTGCGAAGGCGTTGCAGGCCGGCCAGGCCATACAGCCGGGCAATGCCGCCGAACCGAAACTCGTAGTCACCGCTCATCCGGGCGCGAGGGTGGCGGAAGCGCCGGGTCCGTCAAAGGGCGGTCGTGGAGTTTGGCGATGAGTCGGGTGCTTCGTCGGGGTCGGGCCGATAGACCGAAACCGCCAGCGTGGCACCCAGTCGCGCGACGCGTCCCACGGTGTCACTCCGGAGCGCGAAGCGGGTCAACAGGTGCTTGCCCTGGCCGGCATCGTAGCCGATGTCGAACTCGCGCTTCGTCGCGGAATACCAGAGCGCCCGGCCGGCCGGCGACAGGCGTTCGATGACGTGGCAAAGCTCGTGAATCCGCTGATCGGCATCACCAGACCAATCCAGCGTCTCAACCCTAACGATGAAGGAGGCCTTGAATTGGCCGTGGTGCAGCACCGTTGTTCGCGGTTCCAGTTCAGCGGCCAACGGCGTGAGGTCGTGCACGGATTCAACGTCCAGATCGACATTGATGAAACGGCCTGGAGTTTGGTTGGAGTTCGCCGCTTTCAGAAGTCGAACTGGTCGATGTTGTCCTTGGTGAACTTGAACGGTTCACCAAGCAGGATGTTGTCGCCCTCGACCTTGAACTCGCCGAGCGCGCCGGCCTTGAAGCTGGTGGCGCCGGCCTTTAGCTCGCCCTTGGCCAGGGCCGTGGCCGCGTGAACGGTCAGGGCGCCGAGATCCAGGGTCTTCCAGAGAATCACCGTGTCGGTGGTGCCGTCCTTCACGTAGCGCTTGTTCTCATTCGGCAGGCCTAGGCCGATGACCTTCACCTTGCCGGCCTTGCCGGACTGTTTCACGGCCTCGGCGGCGCCGGGGACCGCGGGCGAGCAGATGTTCATGAGCAGCTTCAGGTTCGGATACGCGCTGAGGAGCGTGATCGCCTCGGCCTGGGCCTTGTCCTTGAGGTCATCGCAGGGGCGCAGCGCGACCATCTTCAGGCCGGGATACTTCGCGGCGCGGCGCAGCTCGATGAACTTCTGCCACTCGATCATGTTCTGCGCGGTGAGGGAGGCGGTGATGATCGCGAACTCGCCCTCGTTGCCGCACAGGCGGGCCGCCTCGTCCATGAGGGCGTTGCCGATGCCCTCGGGCGTGGCCTGGTTCACGAAAAAATCCCGGGCGTCGGATTGGGCGTCCGCATCGTAGGTGACGACCTTGATGCCCTTGGCGCGGGCCTTCCGCAGGGCGGTGGAGATCCCGTCCTTGTTCTCGCAGGCGGCGGCGATGACATCCACGCCCAGCGTGATCCAGTTCTCGACGATCTCATTTTGCTTGGCGGGATCGGGGCTGACCGGGCCGTCGAAGATCAGCTCCACGCCCAGTTCTTGGGCGGCCCGCTCGGCGCCCTGCTTGCAGGAGACGAAGTAGGCGTTGCCCTTCGACTTGGGCATGAGCGCGACGGTGATCTTTTTGCCTCCGGCCGGGGTGGTCGCGGCGCTGTCGGCGGACTTGTTGCAACCGATCACGACAGCGAACCCGGCGAGCAGAAGGAGCGAAAGCAGTTGGCGCATACGGAAGAAGTGCGGCCATTGAACACGAACCGGTGGGGAGGGGAAGTGCTCAGTGGGTCAGTGCCGAAATGCGTCCACCACATCTTCCGCCGCGAATCCGCGCTGGCCGTGGCGCGGGTGCGCGATAGCATCACGGCATGTTTCCCTTCCGGTTCGCCTCCGTAGCTGTCGCCCTGTTCCTGGCTCCAACGGCTTTCAGCGCCGGTCCCCGCGTCCTGCCGGCCGGCCAGTTGCCCGCTGACCGCCGGCTTCAGCCGCCCAAGGATCTCGACGGCCATTTCCCCTTCAACCCGCCGACCTCGAAGGAGGCGTGGGACACACGTGCTGAGCGGGTCCGGCGGCAGATCTTGGTGTCGCAGGGTCTCTGGCCGATGCCGACAAAGGCCGAACTCAACGCCAAGATCTACGGCCGTGTGGACCGGGTGGACTACAGCGTGGAGAAGGTCACGTTCGAGAGCGCCCCGGGGTTCTTCGTGACGGGCAACCTGTATCGGCCGAAAATGAAGCTCGAGGGCAAGGCTCCCGGCGTGCTGTTCGCCCATGGCCACTGGCAGGACGCCCGGCTTTCCCTGGCGAGCAACGAGGAGCTTTATGCCGAGATTGCGTCGGGCCAGGAGCGCTTCACGGACGGCGGCCGTAGCCGGTTCCAGTCCATGTGCGTGCAGTTGGCCCGCATGGGTTGCGTGGTGTGGCAGTGGGACATGCTGGGTGATTCCGACTCGAAACAGCTTTCGCGGGAACTGGTGCATGGCTTCGCGAAGCAGCGCCCGGAGATGAACACGGCGGAGAACTGGGGCCTGTTCAGTCCGCAGGCGGAGGCGCACCTGCAAAGCGTGATGGGCCTCCAGACGTGGAATGCCGTCCGGTCGCTCGACTTCCTGCTGAGCCTGCCCGAGGTGGACCCCGAGCGCATCGCCATGACCGGCGCCAGCGGCGGCGGCACCCAGACGATGCTGCTCGCCGCGATTGACCCCCGGGTGAAGCTCTCGTTCCCGGCCGTGATGGTCAGCACCGCCATGCAGGGCGGCTGCACCTGCGAAAACGCGAGCCTGCTGCGCGTGGGCACGGGCAACGTCGAGTTCGCCGGCCTGTTTGCCCCCAAGCCGCAGGGCATGACCACCGCCAATGACTGGACCAAGGAGATGGTCACCAAGGGCTTCCCGGAGATCAAGCAGCTCTACACCCTGCTGGGCGCTCCGGACAACGTCATGCTGCAGCGCGGAGAACACTTCCCGCACAACTACAACGCCGTCACCCGGTCCGCGTTCTATACCTGGCTCAACCGGCACTTCAAGCTGGGCTTCAAGGAGCCGGTCATCGAGAGCGATTATGACCGACTCACGCGCGACCAACTGACCGTCTGGGATGCGTCGCACCCCGAGCCCAAGGCCGAAGATCCCGACTTCGAGCGGAGCCTGCTGAAATGGTGTACTGAAGATGCCGAGAAACAACTGCGGGCCGCCGCCGATTCCGTCGAGCATTTGCACAAAGAAGTGGGCAGCGGTGTCGAGGTCTTGATCGGTCGCACGTTTGCGACCGCGGGCGAGGCCGAATGGATTCG
>JAYUSF010000021.1:0-27473 GCA_043755815.1 Verrucomicrobiota bacterium | reverse complement strand
ACCCATTGCTACACCAAAAAGCTGGCCAACCTCGCCGCCAGCATCCTCCTCTACCTGCTCAAAAAAACGTAATCAATACCTATTGAGCAATCCCGAATATCTGATGGTCAACTCCGGATTCATACCCGTTTGAATTTCGGTCCTTTAGCCGTGTCTTCCACGAGCCAGCCTTTCGCCTTCAACTCGTTGCGGATCGCGTCGGCGCTGGCGAAGTCCTTCGCCTTCTTGGCGGCGACACGTTCTTCCGCGAGCGCGACGATTTCGGCCGGCACGTCGTCGGTTGACTTCGAACCGAGGCCAAAAACCGAGTCAATCCGATCCCAGTCGGCGAGCGCGGCTCTGGCCTGGGCGAGAGTGAGTTGGCCTTCTGCCAGGGCCCGGTTGGTGTCGCGGACCCAGTCAAACACCACGCCCCACGCCTTCGAGACGTTGAGGTCGTCGTCCATCGCCGCGGTGAAGTTGGCGACCAGTTCAGGCGAGGGCGCCTGAACGACGGACTCAGGCGAGGGCGCCTGAGCCACTAGGTCGCGCAGCTTGCTGAGGCATTCGTCGATGCGGGCGAGCTGCGCGCGGGCGCCGTCAAGGCCGGCAAGGGTGAAGTTGAACGTCTCGCGGAAGTGTGCGCTGAGCAGCAGCGTGCGGATTTCGCGGCCGGTGTGGCCTTTGGCGAACAGGTCGCGCACGGTGAAGAAGTTCCCGAGCGACTTGCTCATCTTCCTGCCCTCGACGAGCAGGTGCGCGCCGTGGAGCCAGTGCTTCACGAACGGCCGTCCGGGCGTTTGCACGCCGGCGCCTTCGCTTTGGGCGATCTCGTCCTCGTGGTGCGGGAAGACGAGGTCCTCGCCGCCCAGATGCAGGTCGAAGCTGGGACCGAGAATCGCCATGCTCATGGCGCTGCACTCGATGTGCCAGCCGGGCCGGCCCTGGCCCCACGGGCTTTCCCAGAACACGTCGCCGTCGTCGGGCACGCGGGCCTTCCAGAGCGCGAAGTCGGCGAGGGATTCCTTGTCGTATTCGTCGTTGGCCACGCGCTCGCCGACGCGCATGGCGTCGAAGTTCAGATTCACCAACTGGCCGTAGCGGCAACCGCAGCCGCGGTATTTCTCGATGCTAAAATAGACGGAGCCGTCGGCCGCCCGGTAGGCGATGCCGCGGGTTTCGAGCTTCTGGATGAGCGCGACGATCTGCGGCATGAACTCGGTCGCACGCGGCAGGTGATGCGGCCGGAGGCAGCCGAGAGCGTCGAGGTCGTGCAGGAACCCGGCCTCGTAGTGGCGTGTGAACTCCTGGAGCGTTTTGCCCGCTTCGCGGACGCGGCGGATGATCTTGTCCTCCACGTCCGTGATGTTCATGACGTGGTTTACGCCGAAGCCTCGGAACCCGAGGTAACGCCGCACCAAGTCGGCGAAGACGAATGTGCGGAAGTTCCCGATGTGGCCGAAGTCATAGACCGTGGGACCGCAGCAATACATCCCGATCACGGGCCGGCCCGCGGCGTCGCGGGCGTCAGGGAAAAGCGGTTCGAAGGGCTCGACGCGGCGCGTGAGCGTGTTGAAAAGCTGCGGACGGGAATCACCCATAGGTTTCGCGGCGCAAGGTAGGCGGCGGGGCGTTGGGGGGAAGCGGGAAGTGCTTTGGGGACACCAGGAGGCGATCACGACTTCCGTGGTGGCGATCCTTGGAAACCGGACTTGGCCGGGGCGGAGGAATTCCGGCCGCAACTTTCCGGTTCCGTGGCGGGTGCTGTCCGTGGCATGACTGCCAACGCAATGAGTGATTCCAACCCTTCCACTGCAGGTTCCGGAATGCCGGAACAAAACCCTCCCCTCGCAGGCGGTCCGATGTTGCCGCCCGATCCCGCCCGCAGTTGGAATGTGGCCTGCCACCTCTCGGCGCTGAGCGGGCTGTTCACCGGGGTCGGATTTATCCTTGGGCCATTGGCGGTCTGGCTCCTGAAGAAGGCAGACTACCCCTCGGTGGATCGGCACGGCCGGGAGTCGGTAAATTTCCAACTGTCCGTGCTGATCTACACCTTTGGGCTGTTCGTCATCAGCTTCTTCACCTGTGGCCTGACGGTTCCGCTGGTGCTGGCGTTGGTCGTGGCCCAAGTCGTCCTGGTCGTCATCGCCTCAATCAGGGTGGGGAACGGCGAAGACTATCAATACCCGATGACGATCCGGCTGATAAAATAGCCGATGACCGCCGGGGTGTCCGGGCGGATCGATCAGTAGGCGCCGCTCTCGGCTGGCATGCACTTGACGATGGAGACACCCGCGCTCGTGCCGAGGCGGTTGGCGCCCGCCTCGATCATGGCGAGCGCGGTCGCGGTATCGCGAATGCCGCCGGCCGCCTTCACGCCGAACTTTGGGCCGACCAGCGCGCGCATCAGCATCACGTCGGCAAGCGTCGCTCCACCCGTGCTGAAACCCGTGCTGGTCTTCACAAAGGCGGCGTCGGATTCGACCACCAGCGCGATGGCGCGGCGCTTCTCCTCCTCGCTGAGCAGGCAGCATTCGAGGATCACCTTCACCGGCGCGCCCGCCGCGGCTTCGACCACGTCGCGGAGTTCGCGGAAAACGTATTTGTCGTCGCCGTCCTTGAGCCGGCCGAGATTCAGCACGAGGTCAATTTCCTGGGCGCCAAGGTCGATCGCGTTTTCCGTCTCGAAGCGTTTTGCGTCGGAGTCCATCGCGCCGAGCGGAAAACCAACCACGGCGGCGACCTTGACGTCGGTCCCTTCGAGCAGATGGGCGGCCTGGAGGACGCGGGAACCGTTCACACAGACGCTGGCGAAGCCATGGGTGCGGGCCTCGGCGCAGAGCTTCTCGATGTCCTTGGCAGTGGCGTCGGCCTTCAACACCGTGTGGTCAATGTAGCGGGCCAGTTCCGCGGCGGTCAGTTGCATGGCCGAAGGATGACCGAACGGGGTGGCCGATTTCCAATGTTCAATTGAAAGGGCGGTGGGTTTGGTGCGCCCGCTCGGACCGGCAAAATTCCGGCTTGGGTCGCGGGGTTCGGCGTTCGGTCGGGAAGCGACATCAGAACGTAACTTGCCCGACACCTGATCGTGGCGGCAGCTTGGAGCGGTCCTCCGATGAAGCGTTCCAAGATCAGCCGGCCGGTCCTCTCGCCGGATGCGTTGCATCCGTTTCTGGGCAAAGAGTTGCTGGGTGCGTGGAAGGAGTTCCGCCGCCGTTGGCGGAAGTGCCGGACCAAGCCTTCGGAATCGGCGGTGCATGCGCTGCGGGTTGAGGCGCGGCGTCTGCTGGCGGAACTGGAACTTCTCGCCGGTTTGGGTCTGGAAACCGCCGTCGTTCCGCTCCGGCTGCCCATCCGGAGGCTGCTCACATCGCTTTCCAAACTTCGCGACGCCCAGGTCCATCGCGAGTTGCTCAAAGCCTGGAAGGCTGAGTTTGCCGACCGCACTTGGCTCGAACGCGAACTGCGGCGCTTGACCCGCCGCCTCCGACGAAAGGCCGACGCCAAACTGGGCGACTTCTCCGGTCCCGAACGGGTTGAAGCGGTGCGGGCGCTGGCCAAGGTGATTCGCGAACATGGCCGAGATCCCGCGGTGCAGAGGCAGGAAGCCCGGTCGCTAATCCTGATCGTCGAACGTTCGTTTGCGCGGGTTCGCTCGTTGCAGAAGCGGGTCGTGGCGACGGATCCGGCGTCGCTTCATGCGGTGCGGGTGGCCTTCAAGGCGTTTCGTTACCAGGTCGCCTTTCTCGCGCCGCTACTCGGCATCACGGAGTCCGCATACCTCGAACGATTGCGGCGGTTTCAAGAACACCTGGGTGAGTTCAACGACGGAGATCTGTGGGCCCGCAGGCTCGCCCAAATCCACGCAGAGCATCCGAAACGGGCCAGTCTGGCCAGACTGCGCAGAGCCGTGGAAGCCAAGGCGAAGCGATCGCTGCAACGTTGTGTGGCTGAGCTGGAACAGATGGTCACGTTTTGGCCGCCGCCCGGGTCCCGGGACTGAGGTCAGGCGAGGTCGCGTTGGGGCGTGCCGCCAAAGCCGGTCTGGCGCAAGGATTCGAAGAGCACGATGGCGACGCAGTTGGAGAGGTTCAGGGACCGGGCTTCCGGGTTGAGCATGGGGATGTTCAGCCAGGCGTCGCGGTTCTGTTCGAGCAACAGCTTGGGCAGACCCTTGGTTTCGCGGCCGAAGACAAGGTAGTCCTCCTTGTCGAACGCGGCGTCGATGTAGTTGCGGGGTCCGTCTGACTCGATGAACCAGAGTTTCGCTCGCGCCGGAAGGGCCTGGCAGAATGCGGCCCAGTTGGACCACCGGTGCCAGGTGAGCTGCTGCCAGTAATCCATGCCGGCGCGCTTGAGGTCACGGTCGCCAAGCTGAAAACCGAGCGGTTCGATGAGGTGCAGGGTCGTCCGGGTGGCCGCGCAGAGCCGGGCGATGTTGCCCGTGTTGGGCGGAATTTCCGGTTCAAGCAGGACTACGTGCATGGTGATGAACGAGGCCCCCGGCTACTCCAAGGTGGCGTCGTCGGCATTGATCGGCGCCGGCTTTGCTGTCTTGCCGTAAAAAACCTTCCACAAAACCAGCCCGTGGGCTGGCGCCGTCATGCCGGCGAGGCGGCGGTCCCGGCTTTCGAGCATCGGAAGAATTTCTTGCGGCTGAAAGCGGCCGAGGCCGACTTGCACCAGGGTGCCCACGATGCCGCGGCACATCTTGTAGAGAAATCCGTCGGCCTCAAGGACCACGGTGACCAGGGGGCCGCTGCGTTTCACCTCGCAGCGGGTGACCTGGCGGACCGTATGGCGGCGCTCGTAGCCGGGGGTGGAACTGAACGCGCGGAAATCGTGTCGGCCGACCAATTGCGCGGCGGCAGTCCGCATGGCGGTCAGGTTCAACGGCCGGGGCACCTGCCAGCTCTGATGTCGCAGGAGCGGCGAATGGGCCGCATGGTTCCAGACGAAGTAGCGGTATTGTTTGCCGCGGGTGGAGAAACGGGCATGGAAATCCGGCCTCGCGCGGGCGGCGGCGAGCACGCGGATGTCCTCGGGCAGGTGCGCATTGGCAGCGAGCACGAGCTTGGCCGGCGTCATTGGGAATTCGGTCCGAGGCACGTCGAAGTGGGCGACGAGCGCCTGCGCATGGACGCCGGTGTCGGTGCGGCTGCAACCGCTCACCCGGGGCTTGCTGGGAAAAATGCGGGCGAGGGCTTCCTCGACCTTCTGTTGGACCGAGATGTCAGCCGGCTGCCATTGCCACCCGAAGTAGCTCGTGCCGTCGAAGGCAATCGTGAGGCGAAGGCGGAGATGGCCCGGGGCGAGCCGTTCGCCGGAGTCCTTCATGGCGGGTTCCGGTCTCACCCGATCGCCGTCGATTCGAGGTAGCTTTGGAGCAGCACCGCGGCCGCGACCTTGTCCACCTTGTCCTTGCGGTCCTGGCCGCGGACGTTGCCCTCGGAAAGCAGCCGGTTGGCGGTGACGGAGGTCAGCCGTTCGTCCCAGGTGCGGATGGGCATGGGCACCGCCTCCTTGAGCGCGATGACAAATTCACGGACGCGCTGGGCGGCGGGACCGTAGCTGCCGTCCATGTTCCGCGGCATTCCAACCAGGATAAGTTCGACCTCCTTTTCCTTCACCAGCGTCTTTACCCGCGCGATGAACTCGGTGAACGGGGTGGCCTGGATGCACTCCAGCGGTTGGGCAAACATCTTCATCTCGTCGCTGAGGGCGACGCCGATTCGGACCGTGCCGTGGTCGAGGGCGAGAATGCGCATAGGGTGGTCGCGGGCGCCCTCCGCTGGTGCTGCATCTTTCCGGGTGGCGCCCGATTGCGGCGCGGGGAAGCTGCGGGCGAATGGAGGAGCGGGATTGCGAGCTTAGGACTTGAGCAGGCTGGATGAATCGAGGTCGAGCAGCAAGGTGGCCTGGGCCTGCCGACGGAGAATGGAAGCGGGGCAACTGGTGGCGACCGGACCTTCGAGCAGGTTCTTGACCGGGATAGCCTTTCGCTTTTCCGGTGCCAGACAGAGGATGGTCTTGGCGGCCACCAGCGCGGGCACGGTGAGCGTGAAGGCGTAGGGCGGCACGGCTTCGAGGCTGGGGAAATGACCTTCCTTGACCTGCTGCATTTTGCAGGCGTCGTCGAGTTTCACCAGTTTGACCCAGTGTGGGTCGTCGAACCGGGCGACGGGCGGATCGTTAAAGGCGATGTGGCCGTTCTCGCCCACGCCCATGCAGCACAGGTCGATGGGCTGCGCCTGCAGCAGCGCGGAGTAACGGGCGCATTCATCCAGCGGAAGTTCCGTGTCCCCCAGCACATAGTGGAAGGCCTTGGGTTGGACGAGGCTCTCGACCCGTTCGCGCATGTAGCGCCGGAAACTGGCGGTATGGTCGCCCGGCAGGCCGAGGTATTCGTCCATGTGGAAAAGGGTGACCTGCGACCAGTTCACGCCGCCGAGGGCGACGAGCTGTTTCAGGAAACGGATCTGGGAGTTGCCCGTGGCCAGGATGGCGGCGGCCGAACCCTGCCGGGTGAGGGTCGCCGCCAGCAGATCGCGGACGCGGTGGGCGACGTTGGTGGAGAGCTCGTCGTTGCTGGCGAAGACTTCGACCGAGAGTTGGTCAGCCTTGTAGGTGCGGAGCGGGGCGGGTGACGTGGCCATGATGTGCCGGAAACATTGCCGGGCGGGAGGTGGAGTAAGCAAGCCAGCCTTCGCTGCCTTGTTGCAGGCACAAGAAAAGCGGGCTCGGGGATGACACACGCTGACACCGCCCGAGCCCGCCGGCACGCCCGCACTCACGGGCGAAATCTGAAAATTCAAGCCACCGGGAAGACGCGCGGCCGTGGCCCGATCTTCCCGAGGTGGAGGGGCGGAACCTGAGGGAACGGGTTCCGGACTCCAAGGCCGAAATTTTTCGTGACGCGGAATGCCCCGATGTCCGTGCGGGATCAAGGAGCTGCGACGCGGCTGGCTCCGGCGTAGACGTTGAAGCGTCCGTCGCGCAGGAAACCCACCAGGGTTTGCCCGTTGGCCCGCGCAAACTCCACCGCGAGGCTTGAGGGCGCCCCCACCGCCGCCACGAAGGCGATTCCGCCCGCGAGCGCTTTCTGTAAGATCTCGAACGAAGTCCGGCCGCTGACCAACAGGATGCGTTCCGCGAGCGGAAGCTGCGCGTCGAGCAACGCCCGGCCCAGCAGCTTATCCACTGCATTGTGCCGGCCCACGTCCTCACGGAGGCAGAGCAATTGCCCCTCAGCGTGAAAGATCGCGGCCGCATGCAAGCCTCCGGTGCGGCTGAACGAGGCTTGTTCGGCCGCCATCTTTGCGGGGAGTTCGCCCAGCAGCTCCGAACTGATCCGGAAGCGCTGCCGCAGCTTGGGAAACTGCTGTTTCACGGCGCTGATGCTGGCTTTGCCGCACAAGCCACAGCTCGAGCCGGCGAAGACGTGGCGCGTTAGCCGGGAAAAGTCGACGGTTACGTCGGGCCGGAGCAACACATCGAGAACGTTGCCGTCGCGGCTTCGGGCATTCCGCCGAAGCTTGGCGATCTGGTCGCGCTGCTGAATCAGCCCTTCGCTGACCAGGAATCCGGCTGCCAGCTCCTCGTCGTGACCGGGCGTCCGCATGATCACGGCGACCGAACGGGTATCCACCCGGAGTTCCAGGGGTTCTTCACGGGCCACCTCATCGAGCGCCGCCTTGAGAGCGGACCCCGACAGCCAGCGATCGATCCGGACGGACCGGACGCTGGCGGCAAGGGTAGGAGGCTTGGCCATGGGGCCGGGATGGTTCAGCCGCAAAGGCCGGCAAGGTAACGCTCGGCCTCGATCGCGGCGGCACAACCCATGCCGGCGGCGGTAATCGCCTGGCGGTAAACGGAGTCGGCGCAATCGCCAGCCACGAAGACGCCCGGAACGCTGGTCGCGGCCCCTTTGGTCAGGACGAAGTAACCGGCGTCATCCAGCGCGAGCTGGCCCTTGAACAGCTGGCTGTTCGGAAAATGTCCGACCGCCACAAACAGTCCGGCGCAAGGGAGAACGCTGTCGGTCCCGCTCTTGAGATTCTTCAATTTCACGCCGGTGACCTTGCCTGCCGCGACGTCCTGCACCTCGGTGACGACGCTGTCCCAAATCGGCTTGATCTTTGGATTCGCGAGCGTGCGGTCCGCCATGATCTTGGAGGCGCGCAGCGAGTCGCGGCGGTGCACAAGAAACACGGTCGAGGCAAAGCGCGTCAGGTAGTTGGCTTCCTCGCAGGCCGAATCGCCGCCGCCCACCACGACGACGGGTTGGTTCCGGAACATCGGCAGGGCGCCGTCACAGGTCGCACAGTAGGTCACCCCCTTCTTTTCGAGCTCATGTTCACCGGGCACGTCGAGATGCTTGTGGCCGGCACCGCTGGCGATGAGGAGCGTCTTCGTTTCGACGGACTCGCCGTCCACGACGAGCTTGATCGGCTGACTGGAAAGGTCGGCGGATTCGACCGTGCTGCCGTAGCGGACTTGGGCGCCGAACTTTTCCGCCTGCTGCTGCATGCGCATCATCAGTTCGGTGCCGTCGATGCCCTCGGGGAAGCCTGGAAAATTTTCAACGATGCTGGTGGTTGTCAGCAGCCCGCCCGGCGTAGATCCGGTGATCAGGAGGGGCTTGAGGTTGGCGCGGGCGGTGTAAATGGCAGCGGTGAGTCCGGCGCAGCCGGAACCGATGATGACGACATTCTCCATAAGGCGGCGGGACCGTAAGTGTGAAGGCCCGGCCCGGCAAGGCGGCGGCTGGACTTCGCCCAATGGAAACCCCGAACCGGCCCGGGTGGGAGATGCTCAGAAATCAAGCAGGCGATCCAACGACCGCTGTCGGCGGGCGGGAGTCACGAGGGCGACGGCCAGTCGTTCGGGCCGGAAAAAATCCTGGGCCGCAGCCCGCAGCTCTGCGGGCTTCACGGCTCGAATTCGGGCCTGGGCTTCCGCGGGTTCCAGCAGTTGGCCGTAGGCGAGCCATTGCTCGCCCAACGTCATCATGTGGCTTTCGGTGTTCTCCAGCTGGAGGTCCATCTGCCCCAGCACGTAGTCCCGGGCCCGGTCGAATTCGGCCGGGCCGGGTGGCCGGTTGCGCAGGCGGATCAGCTCGGCGACGACGAGCCGGAGGGTCTTCTCCAGTTCGCCCGCGTCCAGGCCGGCTGAAATGACGACGTCGCCGCAATCGCCCCAGAACGAGAGCGAACTGTGGATGTTGTAGGTCAGCCCGTTTTCCTCGCGCACCACCTGAAAGAGGCGGGAACTCATGTTCTCGCCGAGAACGACGTTGAGCAGGCGCAGCGCAAAACGGCGCGGGTCATGTCGCGAGCAGGTGCGGAAGCCAAGGCCGACGTTGGCCTGTTCAACCTTCTTGGTGAGCGTTTTCACCGCGGGAGATCCCGAGCGTTCCGCCGGCGCGCCGGCGCCCGGTCGTTGGCCGCGGCGGAAATGACCCAAACGCTGGCGAACCAAATCCACCAGTTCGGCGTGGTCGAGGTTGCCGGCGGCGGCGATCACCGTGGATTCGGTGACGTAGTGGCTCGCGAGGTAATCGACAAAATGGCGTCGTCGCAGGTTCGCCAGGGTCTTTTCCGTGCCGATGACGGCGCGTCCGAGCGGGTGCCCGGGAAATTGGGCGGCGTTGAGCAGGTCATGCATCAGTTCAGCCGGTTGGTCGCGATACATCGCCATCTCCTCGAGGATCACGTCGCGCTCCCGGCGGATCTCGGCGGGCGCGAGCCTGGATTCGAGAAACATGTCCAACAGGACGTCCACCAGATCGCCCAGCCGGCTGGCTTGGGAACGGGCGTAAAAGCAGGTGTTTTCCTCGTCGGTGAAGGCGTTCAGGTAACCGCCGATGCCCTCCACCGCCTGCGAAATCTGCGCCGCCGAACGGCGCTGGGTGCCCTTGAACAGCAGGTGTTCGATGAAGTGGGAAATCCCTCCCAGAGACTCGGGTTCGTGGCGGCCCCCGACGCCGACCCAGACGCCGACGGATACGCTGGCCATGTGAGGCATTCTCGCCGAGACGACGGCAGGCCCATGATCCAAGCGGGTTACGGAATACACGTTTTAGATAATTGGTTCAGCGCGAGTGCCGGCGACGGGAGGAAAACCGCCACTGGAGTGTTGGTTAACCCGGTCTGGAAACTGAATGCACACCCGGACTTCCGAGCCGGCCCGCTTCAGCGTTCGGACGCGGGCCTCGAAGGTAGGGAGGGGATCAATGGGCGCAAGCCGGGGCTCGACCGAACTTGTAGCGCGTGCGGAAGATGTTTCCGTCCCCTCATTCCGCTGCAAAGGCGGCTCAAAGCGGACGCAACGCGTTGCGTTCCTCACAAATCTCAGGGCCCCGCCATGATCGCGTTCGTCCGCCAGCGTTCGGTTACCGCCCAAAGGTTGATTGGGGCGAGCGAACGGCCGTGTTTCAGGAACCGGGTGCTGCCGTCAGCGAACGCGTAGTCCGAACCGCCACCTTTCCCGCCCGCTGCGGTCCGGGTGGTGGAATTGTGGACGCTGTGGTTGAGCGCCTCGACGTCGTTCCCCAGCTTGCCCTCGAGGAAGTCCATGAAGTAATGGCCGCTCGAATAGAGCTTTTCGCCGAACACGATGGTCTCCGAGGGTTCCCGGAGGGTGGTGTCCTTGACCGTCCGGCCGACGATTGAGTTCATGTTGAAGGCCTCGCCCATCTCGGCGGCAAACTGATCGTTCCACCCGTTGATGATGTAGGTGCGCGGCGCGGCGTCGGCGACGTGGTTGGTGTCCCCGTCGGCGGTGGCGGGCCGGTTCTTGCCGTCAGGACCCATATCGCTCGGACAGGTGAGCAGCTTCACCGACTTGTAGTAGGCAAGGAGCCGGTCCGGCCAGCGGTTGGTGTAGATCCGTTCGGGAAATTCGCCCCGGTTGTCGCCGGCATACATGGTTGCGGCTAGGCCCACCTGCCGGATTTGGTTCACGCAGGAGATGCGCTTGGCCGCCTCTTTTGCCCGTCCCAGCGAGGGCAGGAGCATTCCCGCCAAAATCGCGATGATCGCGATGACGACGAGCAATTCGATCAGCGTGAATCCGGTTTTTCGGCGGGGCACATTTGGCGCTGCGTGGCTTAGCGGGCGTGTCAACATACGGTTTCGGTTTGGTGATTCTTGTTTCGATCGTCTGATCCCTCCACGCGTTCCCGGAACACTTTGCTCGAATCTTCCGGGCGGGATTGCGTCGCTTACGGGACTGGAATGACGAAACAAGCCTGGACGATGCCGGTGGTCGCCGTGGCGCTGGGCGCCCTCTCCCTGCTGCGGTTCACGGACTTGGGGCGCACACCGCAAATTCAAATCAATGTTGTCGAACGACCGTTCGTGCCCAACCCCGCTCCGGGAGACATCCTGCCACTCGTCTTCGGGTTGGATCGGGACTGCCGTCTGACCGTCCTGCGGGTCATCCCTCTGAACGAAGTATCCAACGCCGTTCCGAAGTCGGTCTGGACGCTTATCAGCAAGACCGGATCGGAGCCCGTTCGCGGTTTCACCTACGCTGACGAGATCCCCGGCATGAAACCGCCTTCGACGGCCCATCCGGTTCCACTTCTGGCCGGCGTTCCTTACCGCGTCGAAGTTGAGGCCGGCCGCGCCAAGGGCCAGGCGACTTTCACGCCGCATCCGGCCCTCCCCATCGAATCCCAATGATCGATCATGGGGCAAAAAAACTCCCCGTTGCGGCCGGTCCCGACTTTTGTGAAGGTCGTTCCGACGGCGCTTTTTCCGAAACAACTGCGCCTGCCTGAGCCCTTTTTTTTGCAACGCAACCTAACCCCCTATGAATCGAATCCTACTCTGTCTGGTCAGCACGTTGAGTTGCTTGGCCATCCTCGCCCAGGCGCCGGCGCCGACCAACATCCAGCCCATTCCGGCACCTGGCCTGCCCGCCCCCGCGGCGCCGGCGCCCGCCTTGGAGCCTCCGCCGGTCACGGAACCCAAACCTCCGGCCGACGCCCCCAAGAAACCCAAGAAGAAGCCCGCGGCCACCACGCTTCCTTTTCGCGGGAGAGTAGATGCAGCAGACGCCAAGGCGATGACCGTCACGCTCGCCGGCAAGGAGAAGCACCGCGTCCTCAACGTCACCTCCAAGACCCGTTTCGAGAAAGATGGCAAGCCGGCGACCTTCGCCGACATCAAAGCGGGCGATGATGTCCGCGGATCCTACGCCAAGACCCCGGAAGGGGAAAACGTCGTGCGCCTGATCATCGGTGCCGCCGCTCCGGCGGGTGAGCCGAAGCCCGCCGGCGAAGCGAAGCCCAAGAAGTCCGCCAAGAAGGATTCTGCCAAGAAAGCCGAGGCTCCGGCGGAGCAGCATTAAGCCCTGACTTACGTCTCGGGCCATTTACGGCAGGCGACACCTCGCCTGCCGTTTCTTTTTGTCCCCGTCATCGGGACCACCCGTTTCTGGACCGCTTCACCGGTGCGTCACCCGCCCCGGTAAGCGGCTCGGGCGGCCCCCGAATTCTCCCAGCGTTGGAATAACCCGATCAAAATTCTGCTACCTCCGCGCCGCTGCCGGGTGATTATGCCGCCACTTCGCGACAACGTTCACCGCTAACCAAACACGAATTATGGGCCTGATGGATTACCTCAAGACGCAGTTCCTCGAAATCATCCAGTGGGAGGACGACTCCCGCGACACGCTGAGCTGGCGGTTTCCGGATGAGGACAAGGAAATCAAGCGCGGCGCGCAGCTCATCGTCCGCGAATCGCAGACGGTCCAATTCATCTACCTCGGCCAGTTTGGCGACACCTTCGGCCCCGGCAAACACACGCTGGCGACGGATAACATCCCCATCCTCAGCACGCTCAAGGGCTGGAAATACGGCTTCGAAAGCCCTTTCAAGGCCGACGTCTATTTCGTCAACACCCGGCTCTTCACCGGCAACAAGTGGGGCACGCAGAACCCCATCATGATGCGCGACCCGGATTTCGGCATCGTGCGCGCCCGGGCCTTCGGCACCTACGACTTCAAGATCGCCGACGTGAAGACCTTCCTTAAGGAGGTCGCCGGCACCGACCACCAGTTCCGGCTGGATGAGTTCGCCGACACCATGCGCTCGCGGCTCGTCAGCGCGTTCACCGACGCCCTCGCGTCGTCCCGCGTGCCGGTGCTTGATGTGGCCACGCGTTACAGCGAACTCGGTGATGCGCTGCTGCCGGTCCTAAACCCGATCCTGCTCCAGAAATACGGCCTGGAGATCAGCAGCTTCATCATCGAGAACGTCAGCGTCCCGCCCGAGGTCGAGCAGGCCATTGATAAACGTTCCAGCATGGCCGCCGTTGGCAACCTGAACGACTACGTGAAGTTCCAGATGGCCGAAGCTCTCGGAAAAGGCGACGGCGGCGGCACCGCGGCCGGGGCCGCCCAGCTCGGCGCCGGTCTGGCGATGGGCCAGCAGATCGCCGCCGCGCTGTCCGCCCAACAGACCACCTCGGCGGCCGCTCCACCGCCGCTCCCGCCGGCCGCCGCGGCGGCGGCCTTGCCGGAACTCCTCTCGCCCGCCGACGCCGCCAAGGCGCTCGGCGTGGGTGAAGCCGACGTGCTCGCCGCGCTCACCGACGGCTCGCTCAAGGGCAAGAAGATCGGCTCGGCGTGGCGCATCACGCGCGGGGCGCTGGAGGAGTTTTTGAAGAGCTGACCAAGATGGCCAAGCCACCCCCAGACCTCGGTTGGTATTCAGCTCAGAGTAAAGCTCTTGGTCTTACGCCGCGATGTCCGTTCGCAACGACCAATCGCTGCCCAAGGTTCTACCAGAGTCTTTCACTTCTCGGTAACGCGGGCTCCACAGAAATCCCCGAAGATCAGGATGCCAAACTTCTAGCCTTCTGGAGGACATCCGAGCTATGGCCGTTGACAGCCGAACAATCGACTAGCGTTCACGGGCCGGTTGATGGTCCCAAGTCGTTCACAAAATTGTGCCCTGAAATTGCTTACCTTCGTTTCAGGCTGTTCGCCTCACAACTCACCGCCTACGCCGACGCGGAACACAGAGAGACAACTCAGATGATGCTGTCACAATCTGGTAAGGAGGAAATGGAGGATTGGCGCTGGGATTGGTGGCGGATTCAACCTGAGCACTACTCAACATGTGATTTGTATTCGCCGCTCCAGCACCAAATGCCCAGAAGCACCGAACAGGCGAAGGAAGAAGAGCTCTTGGAAATGAAACCTTCAGTAGGTGGTTTCAGCATCAATTTGAAGTCACTCCTGACGCGCCTAGCCAAATGGTGGCTACGCACCCAGCGAAAACCCTGACTGCTGCCTCCCACGTTGATAACCGTCATCATCTACTTCTCCTAAATGACAACTACGACCGCCATCCCGCATATCGCCGTGGACGCCGAAGGGCGTGCTTGGATTGACGACACCAACGTCAAAGTGATCGAGGTCGTGCTCGACCACGTCGCCTACGGATGGAGCGCGGAAGCCATCCACGAAAACTACCCGCACCTCAGTCTCGCCCAAGCTTACGCGGCGTTGGCCTGGTATTACGACCACCAGTCCGAGATGGACTCCGAAATCTCCCGTCAGGCAGATCAGGCAATGGTCCTCCGCGAAGTGGCCGCCCCGTCGGCGCTGCAACGCCGGTTGACGGCACGCCGCGCCGTGGCATGAGCGCGGGGCTCTACATGGATGTGCAGGTTCCCCTCGCTATCGCCCGCGGTCTCCGGCGGCGCGGGGTGGATGTCCTGACCGCCCAGGACGACGGGGCCACGCGTATGCCGGACCCGGCGCTGCTGGATCGTGCCACCGCGCTGGATCGGCTCCTTTTCAGCATGGACATCGACCTCGTCGCGGAAGCCGTCCGACGACAGCGGTCGTGTGATCCGTTTGCCACCGTCATTTTTGCCCAGCAGTTGGACACATCCATCGGACGATGCATCGCCGACCTGGAATCTCTGTGCCAAGCCGCAGCCCCGGAAGACCTTCGTGGACAGGTCATCTTTCTCTAAACTCCGATGAGCGTCCAAATCTACCAACTCCCCCACAGCCCCTACTGCCTGCCGATCACGCGGGCGCTGGAGGCGCTGGGTGTCGCGTTCGACGTGGTGAACGTCTCCAACGCCGACCGCAGCGTCATCATCCGGCTCACGAACGGCGCCCACTACCAGGTGCCCGTGCTCGTGCATGATGGCCAAATCGTCTTCGACGGCTCCGAAGTAGCCGCCGAGGTCACGAGGCGGACCACTTCCGGCGAAACTCCGCCTCCTCACGTCGGCGGCTACGATGGGCTCGACGTGGCGCGCTATGTGGACCGCACCTGGGCGCAAGGACGTCTCTTTCCCGCTGCCTTGGCCGGACTCCAAACCATCCTGGTTCCGCACCTCGAGGGCGAGATCGAGGGCGTCACCTTCAAGCTGGCAGATATCCACTACGTCCCCGCGCTCACCGATCTGGTCGAGCGCGTGATGGTCATCCGTCACAAGGAGCGCCGCTTCGGCCGCGGTTGCGTGGACCAGTGGCGCGCGAACCGCGAAACCCTTTACGCGCAGGCTACCGCGCTGTTCCAACCGTTTGAGCAAATGGCCTCTGCGCAGCCGTTCCTGCTCGGCCCGCAGCCCGTTTACACCGACTTCGCGCTCTACGGCGTGCTGGAGAACCTGACCTTCAACGACTGGAACCCCTTCCCGCCTCTGCCCCGCCTCGCCGAGTGGTTCGCGCGGATGAAGGCGTTTCGTTTCTCATGAACCACGTTGGATACCACTACGTGGAGCCAGCCCATTCTGGCGACAAACACGTTTCGCGTTTTGGAGTGCGTGTGGCTTGCCACCGCTTTTCCTGCGCGTTGGAATCGGAGCCGCGCGCCGGTTCGCCCGCACAGTCCGGCCCGTCAAAGCGGCAGCTTCGCTTCGCTCCGCAGCCGCACTCCAAGACGCTGACGCGACTTTCCAGCACCATCGCTACCCTGCCATGAGTGACGCCGTCCCACCGCCGCTGCCCACGCCCACCGCGACCGCGCAGGGCAAATTCCACTGCCCCGCCTGCGGCGCCGAGGCGACCTGGAATCCCGCCAAGCATGCGTTGGTCTGCGGTTACTGCGGTGCCGAGTCGCCCGCGGAACTCGAAACCACGCCCGGCGGCGATTCGGTCATCAAGGAGCACGATCTCGTCACCGCGCTCCGGAGCAATGACGCCAAGCGCGGCTGGCAGACCGAGCGTGTTCAGGTGCTCTGCCAAAGCTGCCGCGCGATCTCGGTCTTCGAGCCTAGCCGGATTGCCCAGCGATGTGATTTTTGCGGTTCGGCCGCACTGGTGCCGTATCAGGAAGCCAAGGAGGCGTTCAGTCCGGAGAGCCTGCTCGCCTTCAAGGTCAGCGAGGTGCAGGTGCGCGAGACCATCCGCCAGTGGTATGGCAGCCGTTGGTTCGCCCCGAACGCCCTCGGCACGAAGGCCATGACCGACCAGTTGCACGGCGTCTATCTGCCCTACTGGACCTTCGACGCGAGCGTCAGCGCCGACTGGCAGGCCGAGTCCGGCTACCACTACTACGAGACCGAATACTACACCGACTCGAACGGGAACCGGCAGTCCCGCCAGGTGCAGCGCACCCGTTGGGAATGGAGCGCCGGTCATGTGGACCACTTCTTCGACGACGAACTCGTCTGCGCCTCCAAGGGCGTGGACCATGACCTGATCCGTGAAGTCGGCTCGTTCCCGACGAAGGAGCTGGTGCCGTATCAGGCCGGGTTCCTCGCGGGCTGGGTGGTCGAGCGTTATCAGCTCGACCTGCTCGCCGCCGCCAAGCACAGCCGTGAGACAATGAGCGGCACCCTGAACACGCTGTGCGCCCGGCGGGTTCCCGGCGACACGCACCGCAACCTTTCGGTGTCCGCCAACTGGTTCGGGCAAACCTTCAAGCATGTGCTGCTGCCGGTCTGGTTGCTGACCTACCAGCATCACGGCACGACCTACAACGTGCTCATCAACGGCTACACGGGGGACATCGCCGGACGTTATCCGAAGAGTTGGATCAAGATACTGCTCCTCGTGCTGGCAATTCTCGCGTTTGCGGGACTGGTGGTTTTCTTCGGGCAACGACGGTAACGGCTCCTCGCGCGGTTGTGGTGGCGCTTTGCCGGACCGGCAATCCGGCCAACCCGGCAGCGGTGACCGAGATGACCGTAGAGCCATTCTTCAGCCGCGGTCGGGCCGGCCCGCGACCCCGATTGCTTCACCTTTGAAGACAGGCGTCCAAGGCTCCGCGGCGACTCTTGCCCGGAGTGTCCGCAGGTCGTCCCTTCCAAAGGGATTTCCGCGGCGTGTTTCGAATCTTTGCATCCGACGCCAAGGCGACTGCCGTCCAAGGCTCATTCCTCGCCGTCGTCGTCCTCGTAGCCGTGTTTGATGCGCGA
The DNA here is from genome assembly GCA_043755815.1 of Verrucomicrobiota bacterium. Classification (GTDB taxonomy): domain Bacteria; phylum Verrucomicrobiota; class Verrucomicrobiia; order Limisphaerales; family UBA9464; genus CAIWAH01. The sequence goes on along the minus strand of JAYUSF010000021.1, from coordinate 10,098 downwards.
GAGGTGCGCCTTCTTCTGTTCCACCTTGCGGACGTGCTTCGTTTCGTCGCGCCGGACCTCGGCCTGTTCCTGCTGCAGTTTGAGGTAGCTCTCGTGGCGCTCGCGGGGAAGCTTGCTGGCCTCGACCGCCAGCTTGACGGCGCAATCGGTTTCGTGGGCGTGGGTGCAGTTCCGAAAATGACAGCCGGCTGCGAGCTCGGCCACGTCCGGAAACGCTTCGAGCAGCCCGTCCCCGACGTGCCACAGGTGGAACTCCCGCATGCCGGGCGTGTCGATCACGAGCGCACCGTTGGGCAGCGGAATGATCTCCCGCCAGGTCGTCGCGTGCCGGCCCTTACCGTCCCGTTCCCGGACTTCGATGGTGTCTTGAAGCGCTTCCCCGTAGAGCCGGTTGATAAGGGTGGACTTGCCGACCCCAGAAGTGCCGACAAAGCAGACCGTCTCGCCCGCCCGCATGTGTTCACGCAGCCGGCCAATGCCCTTCCGGGTCTTGGCGCTAACGATGAGCACTTCCGCTCCCCCGACGACTTTTCGGGCCTCGTTGGCATTGGATTCGGCCTCAGCGCACAAGTCGGACTTGTTCAGGATCACGACGGGCCGCGCGCCGCCTTCGTGAACCATGACGAGGAAACGCTCCAACCGCCGCAGGCTGAAGGTCTGATCCAGCGCCTGCACGACGAACACCGTGTCGAGGTTAGCGGCCACGACCTGTTCCTCGGCCTCACGTCCCGTCACCTTGCGGGCGAGCTTCGATCGACGGGGCAGCACCGCTTCGATGACCGCCTTGCGTTCGCCTTGCAGCGGGGTCATCGCGACCCAGTCGCCGACCTTCGGCAACTCGGCGTGAGTTGCGCTGCGATGCAGCATGCGGCCGGGAATCACCCCGGTCACGTCGCCATCCGCGCCAACCACGGTCACCGCGTGCTTGTCTTCCCCCACGACGCGGCCCGCCACCCATCCGGGTTGGGCCAAGGCGGCCAGTGCGTCCGCAAAGTGCGGACGCCAGCCAAGCGTCGTGAGATCCATGCGCGCCAGTGTGCGAAAACCGGCGTCGGCAGCAAGCGCACCGGTGGTTATTCGGGCCCGCCGAGGTCAGGACCGTGCGGTCTGACCGGCGGTTCGGGAAACAGTCCGGATGAATCCGGACTCCACCCTGGCAACGTCCAATCGGCGCAAACCTCAGAACAGGACCGTGAAGCCGCCGTCGCGCTCCGACCAGGCTGCCAAATAGCCCCAGACCGGCACCCCTGCGGAACGCTCGACGGCTCCGGCGGGTTTGAGGTCGGGACCCAGGATTTGCCACGCGAGGGCGCCGCCTTTTTGCCAGCCGGTTCCTTCAGTCCACGCAACCAGGACCTTTCCGCCCGAGCCCGGAGCGACGACCGGGTGATTGGCCCGGTGCCCGGGACCCGAGACTTCGCGAAGCGCGGAGTTTTCGCCCAACCGCGCCAGCACGACGGCTCCCTTCGTCTGCCAGGCGGCGAGAGATCCGGTTCCGACCGCGGCGATGCGGACGGTGCTCATCGGGCATTGGGTCAGGTTCCATTCGTCGAGCCGACGGCTGGTGAACGACTGGCCGCGGTCCTTCGACGTTAGCAGCACCATGCCACGTTCAGAGCCGCCCTCGGCGCTGCGGTAGAGGGCGAAGGCGGTGCCGTCTGGGTTGAAAGCGGCTTCGAGTCCGCAGCAGGCACAGACGCCGGTGCCGGGAACGTCAATCCGGCGGGGCGCAGTGAAGGTCGTCCCGGAATCATCGGACTGGGCCACGAAGATGGCGCGTTTGGTTTCGTCGTCACCGCCCGGCGGTGGCGTAGGCAACGCGGCGTGCCAGACCACCAGCACCGAACCGTCGCCGTTGGCGGCCACCGAGGCGCCACCGTCGAGATGCCGGGTAGCGCCGCCGAGCGCGCGCTGCGCCTCGAACTTCGAGCGGTCGGAAGTGAGGCGGGAGTAGAGCAGGGGCGAGCTTTCGGTGACCTTGGGCAGGGCTTGGCCGGAACCGTTCCAGAGAACGTGGACCGAGTTGTCCTTTCCCAGCGCCATCCGCGGGCCCCGCACCGTGCCAATGGCGATGGCTGAGCCGGGTTGGGAATTGACGGTCACGGGGGAGGACCATTCGGCCTTGGCGTCAGCGCGGGTGACGTAGCGGAGGTCGGCCGCCTTGGGATCGCCGGTCAGGTAGACGAGGTGAACGCGGCCGGTCGAATCCACCAGAGCGCTCGGTTGCAGGCCGCTCTCTGGAACCCGTTCCACTTTGACTCCGGGCTCGGCGGCGGTCGCTACCAAGGCCCGGACTGCGAGGGTGGCGACGACCAGCCAAGTTTGATTCCACGGATGTCTCACGGCTTGAATAGAGGGCAAAGTTTCGGCGCGGTCGAACTAATCCTCGTCCCGAAAGTCGGAAGCCGGTAAACCGCTGCCATGCGCTCCTGGCCAACCACAGCCCTCGTGCCTCCCCAGGGAAACGGCCTTAACTCATTCCGTCGTTGGCTGCTCGTTTGCGTTGCGCTCGTGACGCTGACCGTCCAGGCCGCCGACAGGGTTCGAGTCCGGCATGAACCGACGCAGCCGACGTCCGGGCAGACGGTGCGTGTCTCCGTCGGGTCCGGGCTCAGCGCGGGAAGCGAACCACTGCTGGAATATCAGGTCGTCGCGCCGGGCAAATACGTCGCCAAGGCCGACAAGCGATTTGAGCGGGACTGGCTGCAACTGGCGTTGGTTCCCACCAACGGCGGAGCCTTCACGGCGGAGCTGCCCGCGTCGTTACAGCAGAACCGAAACCTGATCCGTTACCGCGTCCGGTCCGCTAAAACGAAGGAACTATTGCTGCCGCCGAAGGACGACGAACAGGGCAACTTCGCCTACTTCGTCTATGACGGCGTGCCCGCCTGGCGCGGTGCGGTGAATCCCAAGGGCGACGGCGCGGCCCAGGAAGTGAAGACCTTTCCGCCGTCCGTCCTGACCAACGTCGCCGTCTACCACCTCATCGCGTCGTATCCCGCCGTGGAGGAGGTCATGTGGAAACCCGATGGCAACAACTGGGGTGAAGGCCGGCATGCCTACAGCCACACGGGCACGTTCGTCTATGACGGGGTGGTGTATGACCATGTGAAATTTCGGGCTCGCGGTGGCGGCTGGCGGCACGCGATGGGGAAGAACATGTGGAAGTTCAACTTCAACGCCGGCCACCGGCTCGCGGCGAAGGACTTCTACGGCCGGCCCTACGCCAGCAAATGGGACAAGCTGAACCTCGGCGCCTGCATCCAGCAGGGCGACTACCAGATGCGCGGCGAGCAGGGCATGTTCGAGGCGGTGACGTTTCGCCTCTTCAACCTCGCCGGTTCGGACGCGCCCCGGACTCACTGGGTGCATCTCCGCGTGGTTACCGATGCGGAGGAGACCCCCGCCAACCAATACCGGGGCGACTTCTGGGGCCTGTATCTGGCCGTCGAGGAAATCGACGGCGACTTCCTCAAGGAACACGGGCTGCCCGATGGCAATGTCTACAAGATCGAGGGTGGTCCCTATCCGCAGCACTTTGCCAAAGGCGTTCCGCAAAGGGCCGACGATGCCCAGGAATTTCTCGGCGCCCTGATGCAGGGTGGCGGGCGCACCCGCATTCCGAGCCTGCGCGGAGCCGACACCTGGTGGTCCAACACCGTGGATCTCGACCGTTACTACGGCTACCGGAGCGTCGTCGAGGCCGCGCATCACTACGACATCGGCGGCGGCAAAAACTATTTCTTCTATCACAACCTCGCCGCCAAGCGCTGGCAGGTGGTGCCGTGGGATGTCGACCTGACCTGGGGCGACCACATGTTCGGCGATGGCCGGGAACCGTTCTCGGGCATTCTCCGCCGGAGCCCGTTTCGGGAAGCCTACCAGCAACGCCTCGCCGAATTGCGCGACCTGCTGCTCAACCCGGACCAACTGGGCCGGCTGATCGACGAGCACACCGCGATGATCTGGAACGGTGACGCCAAGCTGTCGCTGGCCGACGCGGACCGGGCCAAGTGGGATTACCATCCGATCATGTCGTCCGGCGCCGTGATGTCGGGGAAAAGCGATCCGGGCCAGTTCTACTTCGGCCAGCCGGCCAACCGCTTCGGCGTCATGCCCGCGCTGATGAAGGACTACGTTCAGCGACGGCAGCGCCATCTGGAACGACTGCTGGTGGGCTACACGCCGTCCCCGGCGCCCCAACTCACGGGGCCGACGGAGGTCGCGCTGGCCGAGGGCAAGCTGGCCCTGGCGGCAAAGCCAGCGGATCCGGCCGGCGCCGGAAAACTCGAGTGGCGGCTGGCCGAAGTGACCGGTCCCAAGAGTCCAGGGTTCCAGCCGAAGCAGCCCTGGCGCCATGAGGTCGAAGCGGTCTGGCAGGCCGAAACCGCCACCGAACCCAGGGTGGAGATTCCCCTCGCGGGTCTGGCCGCCGGCCACACCTACCGGGTGCGCGTTCGGAACGTGCCGGCCCAGGGCTCCGCCAGCCGCTGGTCGGCGCCCGTCGAGTTCGTGGCGAAGTAGGCCGGGCCATCGCGTGCGGTGCATCCCCGTGGTCGGTCCAAGCAGCATGGACTCCTGGGCGCTGAAACTGCTAACTCAGCTCCGTGATCGACAGCCCATTGCCGGAGTCCCGCCGATGAAGCCCTGTGAAGCCGAGCAAACTGGTAGCCGCCGACGCGAGGAGGCGGAGATCCCCGCTCGCCCGTGTCTCCGGTCCGCCTCGTCACCTCGGCGGCTACCTGACGTTGGCAGGCAATCGTTGGGCTGGCTGGGGTTTCTGCTGTTTTTGCTGACCATGTTGGGCGGGCGGGTGCTGGCGGACGGCAAGGTGTTTCGCACGCCAATGGCCTATGCGGTTGAGGCGCGGATTCCGGATCAGCGGGCGATGCTGGCGTGGTCGAACGGCGTCGAGCGGCTAATCATCGAGACGCGGTTCACGGGGCCCGGGACCAACTTCGCCTGGGTCGTGCCGTTGCCGTCCGCGCCCAAGGTCGAGGCCGCGTCCCGTGGACTGTTCCCGACGCTGACGCATCTGCTGCGGCCAAGGGTGATTCATGCGCCCGAGAGATGGTTCTTGGCGGTCTTGTTTGGGGCAGGGCTTTTGTGGCTGTTCATCATGGTGCGACATGATGGAAAAATGCGGTGGACTGACTGGGCGGCCTCGCTGGCTATCTGGGGAAGCTTGGCCGGAACCGGGGAGCCGCTGCTCGCAATCATGGGTGTGCTGTATTTTGGTGCGGCCGCATTCGGAACCTATCGGGTCAGGATTGGTGAGGCTAGTCCGGCAGTAATCCTGTTGTTGCTACTCGTCGTGTTTATCGTGACCGGCTTGTTTCTTCCGGCGCTTGCCACCGCCAAGGCGAAGGGTGGTTCCGATTCCGTGGAAGTTCTCGACCGCCAACTCGCCGGCGTCTTTGAAACCACCACGCTCACCGCCCGCGACCCCGGCGCCCTGCGGGATTGGCTCAGCACGAACGGCTACGCACTGCCGAAAGACGTGGAGCCAGTCATCGCCGACTACCTGCGCGACGGCTGGGTGTTTGTCGCCAGCAAGGTGCGCCGGGACGCGTCGTCCACCGAAGCGGGCTCGCTGCATCCGCTGAGCTTCACCTTCGCCGCCAAGGAGCCGGTCTATCCGCTGCGGCTCACCGGCGTCGGCAACGGCAATCTGGAGGTGGACCTGTTCGTCTTCGGCCCGGAGCGGGCGAAGGCGGCGGGCTTCAAGGTCCGCGACTGCCGTATGCCACAGCATCCGCCGACCACGCCAGCCCGCTTGGAAGTGTGGCGGCCCTCGTCAGAAGGCTTGCCGTTAGCTCATGAAGGTTTGCGCATCGCCGCCGGTGGAGCCGCCTTGATCACACGTCTGCAGGGCACGCTGACGCCGGAGCAGATGCGACAGGATGCGGTCATCCAGTGGGATGGCTTCGGCGAGGTGCGCGACGTGCGCTACAGCCAGCGCGGGGCGTTCTTCACGGTGTTGAACTGGAGCGGCAGCGGCTTGTGCCTCTTCTTCGTTGGGGTGGCTGTGGTCGCCCGTTGGCGCGGAGTGGAGCCAACGCGCTACGCGAAATCCGTCAGGGGAGCGGCGGCCGTTGCGGTGGTCGCCACTGGAATTGGGTATGCGTCGCTGGAGGTTGTGACGGTGACGTTGGAGAAGCGATTTGCCCGCTGGGGCGAAATGCGGAAGCAACAGCTCGCCGTGCGTATCGCGCTGGCGGATGAACTCGACACCAATGCTCCCATCACGATTGAGGCCGTGCGAGCCGCCCTTCAGCGCGGCCTGCCGTTTGCCTTGACCAACGGACTCAGCCGGCCGCCCAAAGTGGCGATCCGCGAGGAAGATTCGCCATTCAACTACTCGCTCCGCCAGGGCTCCAACGGCGTGGAACTCCTGTTCTACGACGACTTCGGCCGGGCGGAAGTGGAGCCGGTTTCGCCGTGACGCATGCTGGGTCCGTGACCGGAGTTGAGCGCTGCGCTGGAAGCGTTTCCAGCCTCCCAAAAGATCGCGGCTCCGCGATTGCGGACGGACAAGGACGTCCAGGTGGGTCAGGGTGTGAAACCGTTTTGGCGGCTAGCCCTCAGCCGCATTCGACGCGGGTCAGCCGCCGCTCAGCCCAGCCGATAGGTGATTCGCGCCTTGTCGAGGTCGTAGGGCGACATTTCGATCTCAACGCGATCGCCCGGAGTCAGGCGGATGAAACGTTTGCGCATCTTGCCCGAAATGTGCGCGAGGACGACGTGTTGGTTGGCGAGTTCGACGCGAAACATCGTGCCCGCTAGAACTTGGGTGATCCTACCCTCCAGCCTGATCGGTTCTTCCATGCAAGTGCGTGAAATTCTCAGCCGGCGTCTCCCAGTCGATTGATCCGGTCAAAACGCCGGGCCAAACGAAAAAACAAAAAACCGGTGCAAACAAGCGTAAAGCTGTCTGCACCGGTCTGAAAAAAATCAGCGCTCAGTAACGGTCGCCGCCGCCGCTGTAGCCGCCACGGTCTCCGCCGCGACCGCCACCGCCGCCGCCGCCGCCGCGATAACCGCCACCGCCACCGCCACCGCCACCGCCACCGCCACGATAACCGCCACCGCCTCCGCCGCCGCCGCGGAAGCCACCGCCGCCGCCGCCGCCCGGACGCTCTTCACGAGGACGGGCAACGTTCACGGTGAGCGCACGGCCATCAAGCTGGCCGCCGTGGAGGGCCGCGATGGCAGCCTGAGCGGCTTCATCGGTGGCCATGGTGACGAACGCGAATCCGCGTGAGCGGCCGGTCATTTTGTCAACCATCAGGTTGACTTCGGTAACATCGCCGTGGGCCTTGAAGGCATCTTCGAGGGCGATTTCGGACGTCTGGAACGAGAGGTTCCCGACGAACAACTTGTTGTTCATGTGATAAACTGCTTCGACTCCGGCTACTTCCTGACTGTTCCCGACCACCGGGTTTCAAATCGTCACTGAACCAAGTTCACCTGAAGATTCACCAAGACGGAACTGCTCGTTGCCAAACAGGAGCCGGAAAATGACCGGATTCGACCTAAGGGCAAGGATTTACTTCTGGACACGACGAAACAAAAAAGTGCCTCGAGTGGGAATGGAACCGCGAGAAGTGGCAGGCCGCCGTCAAGCGCGATGGCGCGTATCTGCTGCGCGCGCACTGGCCCGGCGATCACAGCGCCGCCGAGCTGAGGCGAACCTACGTGCAATTGACCGAAGCCGAAGCTGCTTTCCGAACGATGAAGAGCGAGATCAAAGTGCGCCCCATCTGGCACCAGCTCGGCAGAAGGGTCGAAGCCCACATCAGGGTCGCGTTCCTCGGCTAAGCCATGCATGTGTGCCTGAAGAAACTCGCCGCGAAGAAGGCACCCCGTTTAACCTCCTGGCAAGTGCTGCAGCACCTGCGTAAAATCGCGCTGGTGGACGTGGAGTTCGACACCACGGCCGGCCGCAGCCTCACGCTGCCCAGGATCACCATCCCGGAGAAAGAGCAAGCCGCGCTGCTGCTGCAACTTGGCTGGACGCTGCCCGAGCAACCACCCCCGCGCATCCGCCGCCCGCAAGTCCCAGGCCCCGACCTGCCGAGAACCTGTGGCCCGTGTGTGGCCGACCTGGGCCATCAACCGAGCCGCCAGCCCCCGTGGCTGCAAGATGCGGCCTTCAATAGTGCGAAACTTGGGCTAGCCTCCCGACCGCCATCGGCACCGTCAGCCATGGCGCGGCTTTGGACTGCGGGGACAGGGCACCGCTTTTCCTTCACCGGCGCGGCCCACCGGCGCGTGCGGATTTCGCACGGTGAAGGGAAAGCGCCTTCCTGCCGGCGCAGTCCGAAATGCTCGCGCGCCCGCCCGCACTCTTCCGCTCTGCCGCGCGGGCCCCGTTCCCGCGAACAGGGCTGCTCACTTCACGCCATCGGCGCCGCGAGTCGCCTCCGCCCTGCCTCTCACCCGGCTCAGCGCCGGCAGCGGCGGCTGAGCCACACGCCGGTTCCGAGCAGCAGCGCGAGGGCTGCGGCCGAGGTGCTGGGCTCGGGCACCACGACGGCGGCTTCGGTTTCCAGCATCAGCATTGGTGTCGGCGTGATGGGCGAGAAGACCGGGTCGGGCGAAACTACCCCGGGTATCAGCGGCGCAGTGAAACCGAAGACAAATTCGTCCGCGCCCGGCACGCCGTCCAGCGTGTCGAGTTCGCCGGCCAGCGCGACCAGGCCGCCCTTGAACAGTTTCAGGTAGGCGACGCCCGTCGGTGTCAGGCTCAGCGACAGCATCGAGCCGGCGTCGGCGGGCGTGATGGCCGCGAGGGCGAAGGGTGGGAACGTCCCCTTGGTGTCGCCCAGCTTCGTGTAGTTGACCATGGCCAGCGCCAGTTCCGGCGGGGAGAGGATCGAGTAAACGTCCGTGAGGTCGGTGCCGAAGGCCGACATCTCGGCCACACCGGGCAGGAGGGAGCCGTAAACCGAGTAAATCTCAAACGGGTCGGGGCTGCCGTAGCCGGTGGGCGGAAGGAACAGTTCTAGGCTCGCGCCCAGGATCGGGTCGCTCACGCCCGCAAGATCGAAGGTGAAGTAGTTCTTCCGGGGCACGTCGGCGCCAGTGAGCGGAACGGCCTCGTCAATCGCGCCCGCCGAATAGTTGAACGTGGCGGGCGACGCCCCGAGCACGACGCCGTCGTTCTTCGACGAACGGCCGGCCGCGTTGAAAAAGCCGGCGTCGCTCGCCGACACGCCGAAGGTGGCCACAGCCAGCGGGGCAGGCAAGAGGGCCAGGGCCATCGCGGCGGGCCGGAGTGTGGTGGACAATTTCATGGTGTGTGCGTTCTGTCGGGAAGGGGCCTTGGGTTTGGACCGATCCGACGCCCGGTGCGCTGCGCGGCCGCCCGGCGACGGCTGAGAGGTCCGGATGCTGATCCAAAACCTACCCTTCCAACCTTTGCCTGCAGGGCGCCACTGGCGACTGCCGCGACGACGCGAGCGCCGTTCCCTTTCACCCCGGCCACCAAGAAGTCTGCGCCTACTTGTTAATCGAAAGAAAACAACCCGTATGAAAACAATCCGCACCCTCACGTTCACGCTGCTCGCGCTCTCGTCGCTCCTCGCCTTTACGCCGCAGCCCCATGCCACATCTGAGGTCCGCGCGGCTTCACCGGCCGGCCAGACGCCGCAGGGCCTGGCCAAGTCCGACTGGGCCGGCATCCGCGCCGCGTATGAAGCGGGGCGGCACGCGTTCCAGCCCGTCGCGGGCCAGGACGGTGTGTTGCATGCGCGCATTCCCGGCCAGCAATGGACCACCAAGTTTGATGGACGCGGCTTTGTGTCCGCGCCCAAAGACGGCGGCTGGCAATGGGGGCTGGAGTTGCAGCGCTACGGTTTTCCCGGCGCGGAACGCGACATCCAGCACGCCATCCGCGAGATGATCAACCAGGGCTGCAACCTCGTCCTCACCACCGGCGGCACCGGCGTAGCCCTACGCGACGTCACCCCCGAGGCCGTCCGTGAGATCGCGATCCGCGGGGATTGCTCAATAGGTATTGATAAGTGCGGTGGGCTTGGCAGGCTTGGGGCATGAAGTGTCAGCATTGTGGCAGTGCAGCGGTGGTGAAGAACG
>JAYUSF010000020.1:0-8210 GCA_043755815.1 Verrucomicrobiota bacterium | reverse complement strand
ACCCTCGCTGTAAATCCACTCCCAAAATGGGAAATGGTCGGGGCGACAGGATTTGAACCTGCGACCTCTTGGTCCCAAACCAAGCGCTCTACCAAGCTGAGCCACGTCCCGACCCGGCCGGGACGTTGTGGGACAGCCCGCTCAACCGCAAACCCTATTTCAGGATTCACGCGGCGCGTCTGCGAAGATGAGGGCCGATGGCCTCACGGTTTCGCGTCCGAATCCATCGCTTTCGCCCCCTCGCGCGCGCCTTGTGCGGCCATGGTTTCCAAATGGTTGCCCAGCGCCGTCAGGGTTCGCTGAAATTCGGCCTGCAGCCGGGCCAGTCGTTCCTGCTGTCGAGCCGAGGAGAGGTCCGAGGAAGCGCTGAGCATTTCGAGTTCCCTTTCCAGCCGGCGCAATTGCCGTTCGAGTCGAGCTTCCGACTGCGCCGGTGTGGTCTGGCAGCCGGCGGCGATCAGCACCGACAGAGTCGCCAGCAGCAGCATTCGGGATATTGTCCTCATTCCCTGATGGGGCACCGGCACAGCGATGATCCGTGGAACCGGAGAACGCGAGTTCATTTTCAAACTCGGTTCCCGGGCAGATCCGCGCTAAAGAGCCCGCCGCCGTGCCTGCCGAGATCCTTTCCACCCACACTCCCGCCTTGCTGGCCGCCGCCGTCCAACGCGCCGCGACGCTCCTGCGCGCCGGTGAAGTGGTCGCCGTGCCCACCGAGACGGTCTATGGTCTGGCCGCCAACGCCCTGAATCCCGCCGCAGTCGCCAAGATCTACGCCACGAAGGGCCGTCCCAGTCACAACCCCATCATCGTCCACGTTGCTTCCCGCGCGATGGCCCGGGCCTGCGCCTCAGCCTGGCCTGCGCTGGCGGAACGCCTGGCCACCGCATTTTGGCCCGGTCCGCTCACCCTCGTGGTGCCCAAATCCGACGCGATTCCCGACATCGTTACGGCCGCCGGGAAGACCGTGGGAATCCGCTGGCCGCAACACCCGTTCATGCAGGCGCTGATCCGGGAGTGCGACTTTCCCCTCGCCGCGCCGAGCGCCAACCTCGCAAACCAGGTTTCCCCCACCAACGCCGCGCACGTCGCCAAGCAACTCGGTGATCGGCTGCCGCTGATTGTCGATGGCGGCGATTCCAATGTGGGAATTGAAAGCACCGTCGTCGACGTGACGGGAGCCGGGCCGCGGGTGTTACGGCCGGGCATGATCACCGTCCCGGCCCTTCTTGCCGCTGCCGGACCCGCGCCGGAGGACCACCGATCCAATTCGCACGCCGACGGTCCCCTGCGCAGCCCGGGCCAATTGGAACGGCATTATTCGCCGCGCGCGCGGGTTGTCGTGAGTCGCTGGCGCGATGAAGCCGAACTGGTGGCCCAACTCGCCGTCTTGGACGCAGCGGTCGACCGGACCTTTGTGCTCGCGCACACGCGCATTCCGCTGAGCGGGAAGCTGCCCCATGTGCTCGTGATTCCGGACGACGCGGAGGCATTTGCCCGCGGCCTGTATGCCGAACTGCACCGCTGTGACGATCTGGGAGCCGCGTGGATTGTGGTCGAGGAATTGCCGGACTCCCCGGAATGGAGCGGGGTCGCCGATCGGTTGCGCCGGGCATCGGCCTCGCCGCCTTCGTAAGTGCGCGCTGTTTGGGGAGGCCGGCGCCTGCGGGCAAGCAATTCCGAGTGAGCTTTCTGTTGCGCGGCGGCGGCGGCTCAAGCATACCAACCGCCGCGTTTCTGACGCTTGGGTGCCGGTGTGGCGAAATGGCAGACGCGATAGACTCAAAATCTGTTTCCCGAAAGGGAGTGGGGGTTCGAGTCCCTCCACCGGCACCAACATTATCAACGGGTTGCGCTGATTTCTTGCGTTTTAGTTACTGTTTAATTATAGTCTGAACGCATGAAGGCGCTTGCTTCTTCCCCTTCCTCCCCCGGCAAGGCCGCCCGCAAACCCATCCTCATCCGCGTTGCCGGCGTGGAGGCCCGCATCTATTCCAACCCGCTCCGGGCCAAGGGCGTCATTTACGACAGCTTTCTGGTCCGCCACCCGGACCCCATCACGGGCCGGCAGGCCACCAAACGCTTCGCCGGCCTCCGCGCCGCCAAGGAATTTGCCGAAGAACGCTGCCGCCTGATCGCCAACGGCCAGGCCAGCGCCGCCGCCCTCACCAACAAAGACGCCGCCAGCTATGGCGAAGCCTGCGAACTGCTCCGCCCGCTCGGCGTCGAGATCCACGTCGCGGCCCGAGCCTACGTCGAGGCCGTGAAGCAGCTCCCGCCCGACACTGCCCTCGCCGAGGCCGTCCGCTATTTCGTGGAACGCCACCCCTCGGCCGGCGCCCGCAAACTCATCCCCGAAGTCGTCACCGAATACATCGCCGACCGCACCGCCGCCGGCGTCAGCGACATCCACCAACGCGACCTCCGCATCCGCCTTGGCCGCTTCGGCGACGCCTTCCACGTCCCGATCACCAGCGTCACCGCCGGCATGGTCAACGAGTTCCTCAAGACTTTGACCAACGCCCTCAATGGGCGTCCCGCCTCGCCCCGCAGCCGGGCCAACTACCGCGCCCTCATCATCTCCCTCTTCAACTACGCGCGCCTCCAGAAATACGTCAGCCGCGAACACGCCGACGAGATTGCCGACGTGCCCGTGCCCAAGTTCCGCCACGGCAAGGTCGAGGTTTACCACCCCGACGAATTCCGCCGCCTGCTCGAAACCGCGGACGACGACCTGCGGCCCGTGCTCGCCCTCGGCGGCTTTGCCGGTCTGCGCGTCGCCGAACTCAGCCGCCTTGACTGGCGTGACGTGAAGCTCGCCGAGCGTGTCATCATCGTCGGCGACCGCATTGCCAAGACCGCCAGCCGCCGCGTCGTGCCGATCTGCGACGCCCTCGCCGCATGGCTCGCGCCGCACGCCCAACCCTTCGGCCCCGTCAGTCCGGCCCTGGGCGAAGCCCGGGGCGTCGGCGAAGCCCTCATCAACCGGTGGGCGCGCCTCACCGTCCGGGCCAAGGTCACCTGGAAACGCAACGCCCTCCGGCATTCCTTCGGGAGCTACCGCTACGCCGTCACCGCCGATCTCGCCCGCGTCGCCGCCGAAATGGGCAACTCGCCCGCCATCATCAGCGAACACTACCGCGCCCTCGTGACGGAGGCGGAGGGCAAGGCATGGTTCGCCCTGCTCCCCGCGCCCGCCGCCGCCGGGGCCGACGTGGTGCCGATGCCCGCAGCCGGCGCGAACGCTTGACCCGCGGGAGCCTCCCCGCGATACCAGCGCCGGTGGTGGTGAATCCGCTGAACCGCCCCTGGTCCGATGCCAAAGCTCACCAAGGCTCAACGATGGGAGTTGGAGCGCAGGCAGATTGCCAAGAACCGTCTCCGTTCTGACTTCTGCCGGGCTGTCCTGCCGCGCGACGCTAAAATCTGGCTCCCGCGTGAGGATGAAGTGCGCAACGCGGCGATGGCTGAAACCCGCACCGTCGAGGCCGCACAAAAAGAACTCCGCCCGCTGGTGTTCCTCATGGCGTTGCAGAGTGAAATCCTGCGCCGTCGTCTGGCTGCGGAAGCGGACGAGAACTGGAAGCATCGCTTGAAGGACTTCGGAAATGACTACCCAACTTTTCTAAGTAAAATGGCTCCGCGGGCCAAGCGCGGTCGCCGTCCTGACCTCTGGAAACATTGGCTTCAACCGATGAACTTGAGGGGCTACTGCTGGGCCACGCGCCTTGGACCGACTCAGATCAAGAAATGGCTGCGGGAGATTCCCGACCGCGATTCCCACGTTGAGCCCCCGCCCAAGGAGCGGGGGAAGGGCCGCGAGAAGAATTACCGCTGGCCGGTGAATCGTGAGATCCTTTCCCGCTGGATGCTGCTCGCGCATTTCACGCCGCAGCAGAGGCGGGGATGGATACTGTCGCTGCTCTCGATGCCGGATCAAACCGACGACCAGTTGGGTGACTTGCTCGACTTCTTCGAGGGCAGTTCCGCCCTACGTGAAGCTGCCGGCCTTGGGAGTCCCCATACCTTTGAAACCATGCTGGCGGAGGTGTCTGTTCAGCTTGAGCAGGCCCAAGCCGCCAAGGAAAAGGAACGGAGTGAATGGTTGAAGCGCAATAGCCTTGGCTTTCCTTTCTTCGGCGGGTTATCGGACACTTCCTCCGCAGAAGCCTGAATTCCTTCGGAAACCAATGCTTTTGGTTTCCGCCCCTCAATTTCTTGTCGGACACAGACCGAAATTCCTCGTCCCTATTGCTGGCTGGGTATCCTTCGTGATTTCAGCGCGAGCGTGCTGCTCGCGCATGGATAACGATGAATCAAAACGCAGAACAGCCGGCGGCGTCTCCGGCCAGTCCGACAGACGCTCCGCTCCACTCCCCGCCTCCGGTCGGTAGTCCGGCAGCTCCGCCGGCCTTCACCGACGGCCCCCTGCTCGACAAGCAGGGCGTGGCCGCCCTGCTGGCGATTTCGCCCCGCACGGTGGACCAGCTCATGCGCGACCGGAAGCTGCCCTTCTGTCGCATCACGCGGAAGCTGGTCCGCTTCAACCGCGCCGATGTCCTCGCGCACCTGCGCGAACGCTTCGCCGTCTCCGCCAAGGGTGGTCCGCGGTAAGCCTTCAGTGCCCCATGCCACTGCATCCATCCGCAGCACTGGCCTTGCAACTCGCGGACGAACTCAACGCCGTGATTTTTCCCGTTCGGCGCGACAAGCAGGCGGCCGTTCGGCGCTGGCAGAAGCTCACCCGCGAACAAACCGGCACCACAAGTTTCCTTCAAGGCTTCTCCGATCAATGCCCAAGTCTCGGCGTCCTGCTCGGTCCGGCGTCAGGTCATCTCTGCTCGATTGATTTGGATTCTGATGAATGGCTGGAGCGCTTCCTGGTGGCCAATCCCCGGCTCCGATCCAGCCTCATCTCCCGCGGTGCCCGGGGCGGCAACGTCTGGGTCCGCCTCCGCGGCGACTATCCGACTTTGCGGAAACTGCGCTGCGACGGCGAGGCCGTTGGCGAATGGCGCTCCCGGGGCGGCTATACGGTCATCGCGGGGCACCACCCGTCCGGCTGCGAGTATCACCGCAACAAGGAGAAGCTGGTTGAACTCGAATTCAAGGACATCACTTGGCCTGACGGCGTGAGTCTTGGAGGATCAAAACCGAGGATTTCCCTCAAACCTTCTTCAAATTCGTCTGCCGCTCTGCCGGCCTGCAACTCTGCACCTCTGCCTCTCTGCATTTCTGCACCTCTACACAACAGTATGGACGACGTATCCGGGGAGGAGGGGAACCGCTCAACACCCCGGGTTCCTGCTCCTGCCGCTGCCCCTGAATCTGCGCCTCCTCGCCTGACCGCGGCCCAGGTGTTGGCTCACCAGCAGGCAGAGAGCGCTGCGCGCACCCGGCTGGAGCGCGAGTCGCCCGGCTTGGCCCGTCTCAACGCGCAAATGCTCGACCACCACTACGAGGCCCGTCCGCATGAGCGCAACGCCGCCATCGTCGAGGCGGTTCCCTTTCTGTTCCGCGCCGTCGCCGAGAAGTTCGTCGTGCAGCTCGTCTGCCATTTTCACGAACGCCACGCCCCGCTGTTCCGTGATCCGCTCACACAGCATCGGGAAGAGGCTGAAACAATGCTGGCCGCCGTCCGCGAAACGTATCTGGCTTCCTTGCCGGCCGACGAGGCCGCGCTCTACCGGAGCCTCCCCGAAGATCAGCGCGACACCTACCGCATCTGTCGCGATCTCGCCGCCCGGCCGGAGCCACCCGCCGAACCGGGCACGTTCTTCCTCAGCGCCGATCAATTGGCCCTTCGGCTCGGGATTTACCCCATGCAGGCCCAGCGCCATCTCGCCAAACTGCGGAGCCTGCCGGTCATGGAACTGGCCGTGCCGGGAACCAAACGCGCCGCCGGCCGGGCTGGCCGCGCGACCACCTACCGCTGGCTCCTGCCCCTTGGCGCTTCAGCTTGAACCGTTGGCGAATCGCGTGACCTCGCACCAGAACCCCTCGCGCCGTGCCCCAGCGCCTTGCTGGCGCGTCATCGTCCGCCCGCGCGCATTCCGGGGCGACCTTTGGTGGATTTGTTTCCCCCGCCCAATGGGTTGGCAGGTGCCTTGGCCAGGCGCACTCTTGCCGGGGCTGGCCGTGCGGAGGCGGAAACTATCACCGGCTAACGTGTCGCGACACCGAACGAGCAAATAGGCTCTGAAATGCCGGCGTAGCGTGAGGAACGCCCTAGTCCGGCGGCCAGCCACCCTCCCGGGTTTAAGCGGTGGTAGGATTCCGCCGCCGGCCGCTGCTAAAGTGGTTCCAACTTTTCACCCTCCACCTTTTAAGCGGTCGTATTCGGCGACCGGCCGGCGGAAGCGTCCCGCAATTCCGCCAGTGCCACCTCCACTTCCTTGCTCTTGCTGGCGACGAATTCCAACAGCTCATCCGGCGTGCGGGTGTCGGCCGTGCTCTTGGCATTCGGGTTCACCGCCTTCAGGTCAAACGCGGCATCCTCCACCGCCTGTGCTTTCCCGTTCAGCTCGTTCACCTCGCGTGCGAGCACGCTGGCCCGTTCTTTCAGGGCCGCCAGCTCCGGCTCGGACCGCTTGGCCTTCTTCGCCGCTTTGAGTTCGTCCTCCAGCGTCGCCAGTTCGGCGGCCGGCTTCGTGGCCTGTGCGCGGATCGCGTCGGCGTCGGCCTTGGCCTGTTGCCTTCGGGCGGCGATGTCCACGGTCCAGCTCCGTTCGCTGTCGCCGTGGGTGGGAAGCAGCCGGAAAAAGTCCGCGAACTTCTCCAGCGTGAACGGCGTCTTCTTGCCCGTCTTCTGGTCGGACAGATCGTAATACCAGATGCGTTCCGTGGACTTGCCCCGCGTGAAGAACAGAAGGTTCGTCTTCACGCCGGCACCCGCGGCGGAGAAGACGCCGCCCGGCAGGCTCACGATGCACCACAGGTCGCATTCGTTGAGCAGCTTCCGCTTCGTGTCCACGAAGGCCCGTTCGTTCGTGCGGAACAGCACGCCTTCGTCGATCACCAGCCCACAGCGGCCGGTCGGGGTCAGCGAGTTCAGGATGTGCTGGAGAAAAAGCACCTGCGTCGCCCCGGTCTGGTAGGAAAAGCGCGTCTGCGCCTCCGGCCCCTCTTTCCCGCCAAAGGGCGGATTGGACATCACCACGTCAAACAGCGCCGGGCTCTCTTCAAACAGCCCGCCATAGCTTTCCTGGCCGGTGAGCGTGTTCCCGTGCCAGACGTGCGGCACGTCAATCCCGTGCAACACGAGGTTGGCCAGCGCGATGGGATAAACCGCGTTGTCCTTCTCCCGCCCGTAGAATGTTCGCTGCCGCAGCGTCTCCAGTTGCTCCGCGGTTTCGATGCGCGCGTTGTTCGGTCCCGCCATGCGCTCGAACGACTGCGCGAGGAAGCCGCCCGTGCCGCAACCGGGGTCGTAAACCGTCTCGCCGATCCGCGGCTCGACCACCTGGACCATCGCCCGGATGACCTCGCGCGGCGTGAAGAACTGCCCGCCATCATTGCCCCGCTCACCCATCTTCAGCAGCAGCCCCTCGTAAACCTGCGACAGCGTGAAGACGTGCGTGGTGTCCACCGCCTCCGCGCGGATTTCATGCACCTTGTCCAGCACGTCGAGGAAGTTCCGCTCCGTGTCGATGCGGCTCCGCTCCACGCCGGACATCATCTCGCTGATGACTTTCTGGCGCGGGGCCGCACCCGGCTGGTTCCGCAGTTGTCGGAGGTTCGGGAGCAATTCCCCGTTCACGAAGGCGAAGAGGTCGCCCAGCTTGCCATCCTGAAGTTGTTTGCGTTTCGCCCCGCCCGGCGCGGCCCAATCCTGCCAGCGGAAGGGAGCGTTCAGGCTCGGGGTGAACTCCGCCCCCACCGCTTCGGCCGCCTCCGCCTCGTGCGTCTCGCGTTCGTCGAGAATCCGCAGGAACAAAATCCAGGTCAGCTCCGGCACATATTGCAGTGCCCCGGCGCAGTTCGAGCGCCGCATGATGTCACAGATGCTCTTCACGGCCCCGTTCAGCGATTGCTGCGTGGCGTGGCGTTTGTTGCTTTTGAGCGCCGGGCTCTCTGCGGAACTCATGGTTGAAAAAGAAAGTCGGCACCAAGCTGACGGCGCAAGCTCTCCAAATTGGAATCCACCCCGGCGAGACAATCTTCCGGCCGTCCGGTGGTTGCCGGAGAAAGGATGGTTGCGAGTCGTTTGT
>JAYUSF010000019.1:0-8218 GCA_043755815.1 Verrucomicrobiota bacterium | reverse complement strand
GCCGCCGCCGCCCAGACGCTCGCCGTGGGCTGCCGTTCGTCCGGCCACGGCCGCTGCGCCGACCCGGACAAGACCGTGGACCGCCTGCAGGCCGCGCTGGCCGAGGTGCGCGACCTGAGCGGGGGATAAGCAGGGGGCGGAGGGAGTAAGGGGAAGTGGTCAGTGAGTCAGTATTCAGTGGTCAGTGTTCAGTGAGCCGGTTCCTGCTTTCCTGCCTTCCTTATTAAAGGGTCCGTCCTTCTTGGTGTCCTTCGGCGATAACGGTATCGCTTGACATATCCTTGGCGATATGTTGGTGCGGCAGGTATGCCGACACCGCTGCTGTCCCTGGAGGAGGCCACCCGCCGGATCAACGCCATCAACGACGCGCTGCGGGCCGGGCACCGGCCGCCGGGGCAGACGGGCCCCGGCAAGGGGGCGCTGCGCGAGGCGGCGGCGGCGCTGCGGACCGCCGACAACAACGTGAGCCTGAAGACGCTGGAGCGCATCCACGCGCTGCACGGGCTGGAGCCGGACTGGTCGCTTTACCGGCCGGCCGAGGCCGCGCGGGCGGCGGCCACGCTGCCGCCGGCGGAGGAGCACCGGCTGAAGCGGGAGAACGCCGCGCTGCGGGCGCAGCTCGCGGACGCGCTGGACCAGCACGCGCGGGACGAGGCGTCCGCCGGGCTGCTGAACCGGGCGCTGAACCTGCCGGCGCAGATTCCGGCGTGGACCGCCCGGCCGCCCGCCGGCAAGGCGCGCAGCGTGATCCCGGTGGCGCTGTTCTCCGACTGGCACCTGGACGAGGTGGTGGACCCGAAGCAGGTGAACGGGCGCAACGGCTACGACCGGGCGATCGCGGAACGCCGGCTGCGGCGTTACTTCGACCAGCTCATCATCATCTGCCGGGATTACCTGAAGGGGTTCCACTATCCGGGGATCGTGTTCCCGATGCTGGGCGACAATTTCAGCGGGCACATCCACGAGGAGCTGGCTCGCACCAACGCCGACACCACGCTGGGCTCGTTGAATCACTGGCTGGGGCCGGTGGCGGCGGGCCTGCGGCTGCTGGCCGACGAGTTTGGGCAGGTGTTCGTGCCGGTGGTGGTGGGCAACCACGGGCGCAACTCCCCCAAGCCCATCGCCAAGATGCGCGTGCGCGACAACTTCGACTGGCTGTTCGGCAAGTTCCTGGCCCGGCAACTGGAGGGGGACAGGCGCATCCGCTTCCTGATCGGCGAGTCGCACAAGCAGGCCGTGTCGGTGTTCGACACGCGGCTGCTGCTGAGCCACGGCGACGAGTGCAAGGGCGGCTCCGGCATCGCCGGCATGCTGAGCCCGCAGCTGATCGCCTACGCGCGGATGAAGAAGCAGTTCGAGTTCGACCTGTGGTGCCTGGGCCACTGGCACCAGCGGGGCGCCTACCGGGGGATCCGGGTGAACGGGACCGGCAAGGGGTTCGACGAATACTCGGCGGTGATGAACTTCGACTACCAGGTGCCGCAGCAGGACCTGTTCTTCGTGGCGCCGGAGCGGGGCGTGATCGCCGACATGCCGGTGTTCTGCCAGTGCGATGACGAGCCGTGGAGGCAGGCGGGCGGCGGACCGAAGCTGGCCGGCGGGGGCAAGGAAAGACGCGGAGACGGGGAGACGCGGAGACGCGGAGAGGGGAACGCGGTGGGGGGCGGGAAGTGGTAGGTTAATCAGGAAGGCAGGAAATCAGGAAGAGGAAGTGTTCAGTGTTCAGTGGGTCAGTTCCGGGCTTCGCGCCTTCGCGTCTTCGCTGTTCATCCGGTCCGTTCCTGTCTTCCTGTTTTCCTGATTGAAGTGTCTTCGGGTCCGCCTCGTTACCTCGGCGGCTACGGGGCTCAGTTGCGGCGACCTTGGCCGAGTTCGCGGAGCCTGACCAGCCACGGGAGGGGGGAGCCGGCAGGGGCAGCCGGGGCAGACGCGGAGAAGGGAGACGCGGAGACGGGGGACGCCAGCCGGCCGGCGGTGACGGTGATGGTGTAGCCGCCGGCAGCATGGCCGGGGGTGACGGGCGGCGGGACGGTGAGCAGGGGGCGGGTGAGGCGTTCCTGGAGGGTCATGTTGGATTTTGGATTTTCGATTGCCGATTTCGGAATGAGGGCGGGGACGGGGACTGGGGGAGACGCGGAGACGGTGGGGGTTTCGCACTGGGTGAGCCAGTGCTGGGCGGCGGCGGTGAGGTCGCGGCGGAGGTCGGGCCAGGTGGCGGCGATCACCGCCTCGTCGATGGTCTTGGCGCCGGCGTGGAAGAGTTCGCCGGCGAGGTTGAGCAGGGCGGCCGGGTTCACTTCCTCGGGCCGTTCACCCATGAGGCGGCCGTCGAGCACCAGGTCGGCGGCGTCGCCCTTGTCCTTGGAGAGCTGGGTGAGCTTCAGGTCGGTGGTGCCTTCGACCTCGAGGTCCCACACGGTCACATCCTTGGGGGAGGTGAGCCGGTGCGCCCGGTTGATGCTCTGCTCGTTCTTGTCGAGGGCGAGCGACTTGTCGTAGCGGATCACCTGGCTGGCGCGGAACCAGTTGTGGCCCTCGGCGGCGGCCTCGATGCCGCACAGCGCCACGGGCAGGGCCTCGGCGGCGGGCAGGGTGGTGCCGCCCTTGAAGCGTTCGCTCAGCCGGCCGCGCCGGGTCGGGGTCACGTTGCCGTCCAGCCGGGCGTGCGGCACCCCGGCCTCGTCGAGCAGGCGGGAGAGCGTGGACGTGGCCTCGTGGAAGGCGGAGAACACCACGATCTGGTCGCCGGCCGCCAGGGCATCGCGGATGAGCGACAGGGCGGTGGCCAGCTTGGGGGTCCAGAACTGCCGGCTGCGGCCGTGGCCCTCCCGGGAATCCGGCTGGGTGAGCAGGTTCTCCGAGTGCGGGGCGGCGGCGGCCTGGCGCAGGGCGGTGAGCTGCATCATGGGGTTCTTGAACTGCCGGCCGAGCGGGCCGGTGAGGTATTCGGCCGCGAGGTGGTGGGCATAGACCTGCTTCTGCTCGGTGCCCATGGGCACGGAGACGCTGCGGTAAACCTTCTTCACGATGCCCTCGCCGATGTCGTCCTTGCGGCGGCGGAGCAGGTTCGGGCCGAGCAGCTTGTAGAGGCGGTGGAGCTGGCACACCTCGGGCGTGGCCTTGGTGAAGCGTTTGTCCCGCGCCTTCTTGCCCTTCTCCTTGGCGGCCTGGGTGAGGTTGGTCTCGGTGACCATGAACTCGGCACCGAAGTCCTCCTTGGCGTCGAGCGTGGCGGGGAACGGCCAGCGGGGCGAACCCTCGGGCTGCAGGCCGGTGGCCCAGGTGATGAGCCAGAAGACGTCGGGCAGCCGGTTCTTGATGGGGGTGCCGGTGAGCACCAGCCGGTAGCGCGGCCGCAGCTTGCGGATGCCGGCGCCGATGAGCGTGGAGTCGCCCTTCATGCGCACGCCCTCGTCGAGCGACACCACGGCGAAGAGCTCGGCCGCGAGATCCGCCATGGCGGGGGAGTGGAGGCATCTGATTTCGGAATTCGGAATTCGGAATTCGGAATTCGGAATGGAAGCGCCGTCGGCGTCGGCCTGGCTGGCGGCGGCCTCGGCGGCGGTCTGGCCGAGGCCGTCGCGGCAGGTGGCCAGCCAGCGGGTGACGAACTGCGTCAAACACCAGTCCTGTTGTTTCAGCGGCAGGTGGGCGAAGGCGGCGTCGGGCAGGTCGCAGTGGAGCAGGGTGACGCTGGCGAGCGCGGTGTGGATCTTGGTGCGCAGGGCGGCCTTCATCTCGACGGTGGCGTAGCCTTCGTCCACCTGGGCGATCGCCCGGCGGGCGCACTGCTCCAGTTGCGGCAGGCTCATGCTCGCCTTGCCCCCCAGCGCCTCGTAACAGGCGGAGAAGTGGTGGCCGCGGCGGGCATACCAGTCGATGCCGAAGGCCAGCGGCAGGCACCACTCGGCCATGAAGGCACGCACGCCGCCGGGGCCGATGTCCGGGAAGGGGGCGATGCCGTTGCTGCAGACCTCGGTGTAGCTGGCGAGGTAGAAGCCGGGCGGCAGGCAGGGTTTGCCGTCGGCCTCGCGGCGCACGAGCGAGAGCAGGTGCTCCTGCGAGGTGAGGCGGGTGACGGGCGCGCGGAAGTGGGTGGCGGCCTCGCTGAGGATGTTGGCGTGGAGATCACCGGGGGCGATGAGCAGCACGGGCGCCTTCGGCGCCAATGAGCCAAGGCCCAATGCACAATTCCCCAACGGGCTGCTGTCCTTGGTCATTGGTCCTTGGTCCTTGGTCCTTGTCCCCAAGGTGTAACCGACCTTGAGCAGGGGCCAGAGGAACATGGCGAAGGTCTTGCCGAGGCCGGTGTCCCAACCCATGACGAGGCCGTCGGTGAGGGCGGCGCGGGCGAGGTCGGCTTTCTGGAATTGGCGGAGTTTCATGGTGCGGAGCAGGGAGGTTGAACAGCGAAGGGCGCGAAGGGGCGAAGCAGATTTAATCAGGAAGGCAGGAAGGCAGGAAGGGAGTGGGGAGCTATGGGTAGCATAGTTTGGCGATCAACCATTCGTCGGGGATGTGGGCGTTGGTGACCTGCTGCTCGTGGAGCAGCAATTTCTTGAGCTCGCGAGCGGCCAGGTTCAGGGACGGCAGCAGGCAGGGATCGTCGGCGATGGGGCTGAGCAGGCGATTGGTTTCGGCGGCCAGCTGGTTCAGGGCAAACCAATCCTCGGTCCGGAGCTGGTCGCCGAGGCGTTGGACCTTGGCGAGGACATCGACGGTGCGGCGACCGAGGGTAATGACGGCGTTGGGGTTCATTGGGTAGCGGGGGAGGAGTAATCAGTGGTCAGTGTTCAGTGAGGCAGTGGGCAGCAGCTTCATTCCTGCTTTCCTGTTTATCTGATTCAAGTGGGTTGGGTTACTGCGGGCGGAGGGGTTCGGGCCATTGTTGGTCGGGGGTGTCCACCAGGTGGCGGATGAGGATGCGCCAGGACTGACGGAGGGGGGTGGCCGGGGTGTAGGTCTGAACGATCCACTTCTCGGCGGTGTGCGGGGTGCGGCGTTCGGCGCGCACCAGTTCGACGATGTGCTCGGCGGGCAGCTCGGTGAGCAGATGCGGGAGTGCCCGGACGGCATGGTGTTGGTCAAACTCGGCGTCATTCATGGCTGGAACTGGGTGAGTTCCAGGACCCAGACCCAGGGGTTGGCGGCCCAGGATTCGGGGCCGTGAAGATGGGTCCAAAGTTCCGCGAACGCGGCGACCGGACTGTCGTGGGTGTGGGCAAACCCAGTCCATCGTCCCGTGGCGGTGCTGGTGCGATCCCAAAGTTTGTCCGGTTCCAATCCCTCGGCGAGGGCATCCGCCTCGGTGAGGTCCTGGAGGCGTTCGATCCGGACGGAGAGCAGCGTGGGCCGATCCCGGGCCAGCGATTGATACATGAACCGGCCAGGCGTGCGGCGGTAGGGGAACTGGCGTTGCGTGAACAGGGCGAACTCGTGCTCGGTCAGGGCAGCCTGGGCGGTGGCGCCATCGGCCAGGTAGCGGACGGTCAGCGGTTCCAGCGGGGTTGCGAGGAACTGGAAATCCTCCCGCACCCAGAGCGGGTCGCCGGGCTGGCCGTAGGGGCACCCGCTCAAATTCGGAATTCGGAATTCGGAATTCGGAATTTGGCCGCGGACGAGCCGTCGGGTCTGGGTCTTCCGGCCGGCGCGCCGGGCGAGGACCATGGGGCGGCTGAAGGCGAGGGGCTTCATTGAGTGACGGGTTACGAGTTACGAATGACGAAGGTGAAACAGGGAGCGGGGAGCGGGGAGCGGCATTGAAACGGGTTGCAGGTGAACAAATCCGGTGATGCCCAGTCGTTGCAGGCGTTCGGTCTGGGCGGCCAGTTCGTCCGGCGTGTGTGGGGCCAGGAGCAGCAGTGCATCAATGTCGGAGTCCCACCAGTGCCGCAGGGTTCTGTCGGGTGTTCTTTCCGTGAAGGTAATGAGCTCGTTCAGCCGGCCCAGGGCGGCAGCTACCAGGCGATTGGTGCGGAGCCGGCCTGGTGGATAGAGGATGGCGGTCTTCATATTCCTGTTTTCCTGTTTTCCAGATTGGATGGGTTGGACACGCGGCTCAGAGAGCCGCGCTCCCGTGGCTAGGCGGCGAGGTGTTGCTCGAGGAGGTCGAGGGTGGCGAGGTTCGCCCGGTAGTCGGCGACCCGCACGGTGGCCAGGTCGGGCACCTCGGGGATCTCGAAGTGGGCGGCGAGGTCGTGCAGGGTGGCATCCACCCGGGCGCCGTGGCCGAACTCGTGGCCCTCGGCCAGCAGGCCGCGGTCCATGAAGCACGCTTCGGGCGGCTCCGCGGTGGCGTCGCCGGCGATGAAGATGGCCAGGTGTTTGCCGTGGAGTTGCACGTCTTCCAGCTCGCCGGCGAAGTTGAACTTCTGGGTCTTGCGGGAGACGTCGGCCGTGACGGTGCGCAGCCGGTAGCGGTGGCCGGCGCGGAACGTGAGCTCGGCGACGGTGGGGGGCGGAGCAGACGCGGAGCGGGGAGACGCACCCCTCACCCCGGCCCTCTCCCCTCGGCCGCCGAAGGGAGAGGGGGCAGCGGGTTTGGCGGCGGGCTCCCGGCCCTTGAGCGGCACGACGAGATCGCGGGTGCATTGGATGCTGTCCTCCTCGTCCAGGTAGCCCATGCGTTGCACGGCGTTGAGGGGCACGAGCGGGGCGCGCACCCGGTGGTATTCGGCGAGCGCACCCTCGATGGCGGTGAGCAGCGCCGGCTCCACGCGCCAGCCCTCCTCGCGGGCCACCTGCAGGAGCAGGGTGCGTTCGGTGCGCTGGATGACGAGCTGCAGCGGGGTCCGGCCGTTGAGCGAGTGGAGCCGTTGCACCTTGGCGGCCTCGATGGTCCGGCCCTCGAAGGTGTTGAGGCGGGTGCCGATCGTGCCGTCGGGCAGCAGGCACAGGTGCCACGGCCGGGCCCGGCCCGCGGCCTCGGCCTGGCGGTGCCGCCATTCCTCCCCGGCCACCTGCCAGTCGGCCAGCTGTTGGGCGGAGTGCTCGTGGTAGCTGCGGGGTTCGCTGCCGCCGCGGCACAGGCGGATGGACTGGACGGCGGCCACCAGGTCGGGGGCCGTGGCGGCCTTGGCGCCGCCGTTCACGAACGCTTCCCACAGCGGGGCGAGGCGGGCGGTCACCTCGGCCGGGCCGCAGCGGTGACCCCGGGCCCACCAGAGCACGCCGACGTCGCAGGAAAGACCCTGGGAGGGCGGACTTTCCAGTCCGCCGGGCGGGTTGGAAAACCCGCCCTCCCGGCCGGCCGCGGTAAAGACGCTGCCGGGGAAGACGGCGTGGGCCCAGCCGTGGGCGGCGAGGTCGCCGTGCGGGGCGCCGGGTCCGAGGATGAGGCGCTGGAGCGTGGACTCGTTCGCGATCAGCAGGCCCTCGCCGTAGGGATGGTTCGCCAGCGACAGGGCGAGGCAGAGGGTGGCCACGGTGGAGTCGATCGTGCCGTGGGCGGTGCGGCCGTCGTGCGCCGCAAAGGCGGTGCGGACGGCGGCGACGGTGGAGTTTTCCAGGGCGGCCAGCCGGTCGCGGTAGAAGTGGAGGTCCCACGGGGGGTTGAGCACCCACACGTCGGCCTCGAACCCGGCCTCGAGCAGCAGCGGGCCGAGCTGGGTGACGTCGCCGGTGAGCACGTTGGCCGAGCGGGAGCCGTCGGTCACGGCGATGGCGCCGGCGGCCAGCGGATCCAGCTCGACGGCGAACAGGCGGGAATCCCGGAGCCGGGCGGCGCGCAGCAGGGAGCCGTTGCCGGCGGTGAGGTCGGCGAGGGTGTGGCGGACCGGGGTGAGCAGGAGCGAGACGAATTCGCCGAAGCGGTCGGGGGTGTGATACTGGGCTTGACCTTTGGCGCCGGCGTTGCTGGCGCAGTCGAAGAGGTCCTGGGCGCTGGCGGCGCCGACGGCGGAACGGAGTTCACTCATGGTGGGGGCGAAGACGGTGGAGAGATTGGGAGTGGAGGGAAGACGCGGAGCGGTGAGCTAGGCGCGGGGAGCTTTGGCGAGGGTCTGGTGGGCCAGTTTAAGGAGCCGTTGTTCCTGGTCCTCGACCTGCCGGGCGAGCTGCCCGATGGCGGTCATCAGATCGCGCAGGGCAGCGCCGTGTTCGCCGTCGTCGAGGTTCGATCGGGCGAGTTTGAGGAGGCGTTCAATTTCGGCATTCATGGCAGGCGTTTGAATCAGAAAGGGGCGAAGGAAGAGGGGAGCTAGGAGGCGGGAGTCGGCGG
>JAYUSF010000018.1:0-8356 GCA_043755815.1 Verrucomicrobiota bacterium | reverse complement strand
TCGCGATTCTCGAAGCGGGCCGGGCTCATGCCGCCGGGTGGCGTGACAACATCCTTCGCCGCGTCGGGAAACGGGACGTTGAACGGGCCGAATTCGCTGCCGAGGAAACCCGCCGAGGTGAACGCCTTCAGTTCCTCGCCTTCGCCCACATCAAGCCGCTGACCGATGTTGATGAAGGCGGGCACCGCCGGGTTCTTCGGACCGAGCGTGCGGGCAATCGTCGCGCCGATGTGCGGGCAGGCCACGGTCTGAGGCGGCGCGTAGCCGGTGTGCCAGTGAAACTGGTGCCGCGAGTGCAGGATGAACCCGAGGTCGCCCGCCGTGTAGCTGCGGATCAGCGTTCCGCGGTCCATCACCTTCGCGAGTCGCTCCAACCCTTCGCTGAAGCGGATGCCGTCCACTGCCGTGGGAATGGATGGGAACGTGGACAGCACCGTGTTGGGGTTCATCCCCTTCTCGAACGGCGTGTAGCGCTTCGGATCGAACGTCTCCGTCGCCGCCATGCCGCCGCCCATCCACAGCACGATGACCGTGTCGGCGGTGGGCGTGAGCTTTTCGGGAGGCTCCTCGCCGAGCAGTTGGCGCGGATAACCAGCGGCAAGCGCGCCGAGCGTCGCAACGCTCAGGCCCTTCACGAAGTCGCGGCGGGTAAAGTCAGGAGTTTTCATGGCTTGTGGGAAAGATTGCCGGGTAAGGGCAGGCGCAACGCTTGGTGGACCTGGAGGCGCTTCGGGTCCACGCCGGGGTTCGCCGCCTGAAGTGCCTTCCAGGTGAGGCCGTTCCGCTGGGCGATCCGGCTCAGCGTGTCGCCCGCCTTCACGCGATAGGTTTCGGAAGCGACCTGCCGCTTCTCCGCCGTTGATCTTGCCTCTGTTTCCATCCGCAGGGCGAAGGCTTTCTCGGCCTCTGCCTGAACTTCCTTCCAGAGGTTGGTGCCGTGTCTTTCCTCGATGAAGCGCTTGCTCACTTCCGAATAACCGTTGGCATAGGCCACCAAGCCATCGGAAACGAGGCAGCCGGCCAGCCCGAAACGGTCGACGTGGTATCTAACCGCCAAGATCCGGTCGAACTCGACCGACCAAGGCGCGGGCAGCCCATACATCGGCAATCGCAACACCCCGTTGGTCAAATCGCGGCGAGCCTCGCTGCGCCCCAGTTCCAAAGCCAACCCGGAGTTCGTGGGATACCCGAATGAATCCAACTGCGGCTTGGAAAACTGGGCGCGGGTCAACTCGCCGCCCCGAACGGGCAAGCCGAGCAAGGCGAGACCTAGTGCCAACAGTATCGGGGGCAGCTTCATCTTAGTGGGTCAGTTGGAACTCCGGCAGCATCGCCACGCTCCAAAGCAGGTCCTCCACACCATCGGCCTTCGGTTTGGGTCCGACCAGTTCGACGGCAAGAGTGAGTTCCTTGCGGGTGGGCGGGCGGGACAGCGCCTGCCGGAACACGCGTTCGGCGAGCGTGCGGCCGTCGGTGTTGGTCGCGACCAATTGTTCGGCGCCGCGCTTCAAAAGCTTGGCCAGCGTGTCGCCGTTGGTGAGTTCGAGCGCCTGGATGGTGGTCGCGGTAGACTGGCGCACGGTGGTCACCTGTTCGCGGTTGGGCCGGCCGAGCGCGAGTGCCAGTGGATCGGCGGCCGTCAGCGAAGCGCGGACGCTGCCATAAACGGTCTTGCCGGAGACGGCAGAGGCCAGCGCTTCAGCCACGTTCCACGGGGCCAGTCTGGGACCGCCGAGCACCTGCGCCGCAGCCCAAGTCCCGGTGAATTCGGCTTCGCGCCACTTGCCGGTGGGAGAGGTGCTCGCCCGCCACGAAGCGTCGGTGGCGAAATCCAGCACGCGCTCCTTGCCTCCGGATTGCTGGCGCAGCTTGGCATAAACCAGCACACCCGCCGGATTCGGTCCGTCGCCGCCGTTCACGGCTTCGACCGCGATGACGTTGGTTCCGACCCGGAACAGCGACCGGGCGTCATAGACCCCGGGCTGACTCCAGTCGGGCGAATCCGAGCCCCGCGCCCGTTGGCCGTTGACCCAGACCCGCGCCGAATTGTCGGCGTGGACGATCAGCGTCGCCTCGGCGGGAACCGCCTCGAGCACGAGCACCTTCCGGAAGCCGTTGGTCCCCGGCGGCACGGCAGACGCGCCGTGGGCGTCGCCCCACACCCAGAACGCCTCCGCCGCCGGCGCTTTGCCTTCGACGCGATCCAGAAGCAACCGGTCGAGACCGCCCTCGGGTTTGTCCTGCCACACGCCGGTAAGCGAACCCAGCGCATCGCGGAACTGTTCCGCCGTCAGCCGTCGCACGGCCGGGCCGGTGAAGGTGAACGCCGGCTCCGGTTTGTCCGGCAGATTCACCGACGGCAACTGGTAGGCCCGTGACGTGAGGATCAGTTCTAGCGTGCGCTTGAGGTTCCACTGGTGGGCGACGAGATCCTCCGCCAGCCAGTCGAGCAGGTCAGGGCTCCACGCCTCGTTTTGCATCACGTCGAGCGGTTCGACAAGTCCGCGGCCGAGCAGCTTGGCCCAAAGCCGGTTCACCAGGGTGCGCGACAGGCGGCCATTTTCGCGGCCGGTAATGATCCTCGCGAGTTGCTCGAGGCGGTTCGTCCTCGGTGCCTTCGGGTCCACCGCGCCAAGTTCCGGGAAAAGAAACTTCAGCGGCGCAACCTTCCCGGTCGGCTTGTCACAGAGGACCATTTCCAGCGCATCGTCGGCGTAAATGCCGGCGAGCCCGTAGGCGTCGCTGAGCTGCCAGTCGTCGATGAACGAGTCGTGGCACGAGGCGCACTTGAGGTTCACGCCCATGAGCACCTGGCCGATGTTCTGCGCGGCCTGCATCGGCGGCGTCATCGAGGCATTGACCGTCCCACGCCAGACGATGCCCTTGCTGAAGCCTTCGCTGGCTTCGGTCGGATTGACGAGCTCCCGGACGAACTGGTCGTAGGGCTTGTTGTCGCGCAACGCCGCGTAAAGCCACTGACTGACCTGCTTGCGGCCGCCGTCAATGTAGCCGGTGCCCTTATAATCGTTGCGGAGCAGATCGTTCCAGAACGTCAGCCAGTGCTGGGCGTAACGCTGGTTGTCCGCGAGCAACCGGCGGACATGCCGTTCCCGTTTGTCGGCGGAACGGTCCTTCAGAAAGGCATCAAGTTCCTCCGGCGCAGGCAGCAGTCCGACGACGTCAAGAAACGCCCGACGCGCGAACAGGCGGTCGTCCACGGGCTTGGCGGGCTTCACCTTGTGCTGCTTCGAGTAAGCTTCGAGCAGCCGGTCTACGGGATGCGCTGTCTTGCCGGCGGGCAACTCGGGCTGGCGTGGCTGAAGATTGTTCGCCGGAGGCTTGGCAAAGGTAACCTGTGAATCCCACTTCAGCCCCTGATCCACCCAGGCACGCAGCACGCCAACCTGTTCGCGGGTGAGCTTCGTGCCCTTCTGCGGCATGATCGAATCGGGATCGGTGCCTGCAACGAGATGGATGAAATGGCTCTTCGCACTGTCACCCAACACGACGACCGGTCCCGACTCGCCGGGCAGAAGAAACATCTCGCGGGTATCGAGCTTCCAATCGCCCTTCGCCTTGCCGCGACCGTGGCACTTCACGCAGCTCGCTTCGAGAATCGGCTGCACGTCGCGACGGAAATCCACGGCACGCGAAACGGCGGCGGGCAACTTGGCGATGGCGTCGGCCGAGGGTGCGGCCCCGTTCACTCGGGCAATCCAGCCAAGGCTCAACGCGGCCATCCAAAGGCAGAATGAAGAACGGGGAACAGGCACGCACTGGAAGTAGTCGGCGAACCTCCGAGCGGCCAGCGAAAAGGTGAGATACACGACTAACTGTCGGACTGACCTGTCAATCCTTCACCACGGAACAATCCTTGAGATCAATCCGGAGAAGTTTGTCGGGGCCACGGTCTCGAGGCTTCAACGAATCCCAGGAAAGCACTTCAACGAAACCATTCGTCCCGACCCGCGCTTCAACCACTGGCGGCTTCTTTTCGGCTCCGAGAAACATCGTATCAATCTGCGAAAAGCTAATCGCGCAGCCGCACACTTCCGTCCCGGTTTCCGTAACGATGTGAAGTAGCTTTATCAAAGAATCGCCAGTAACAAACAGGATCAAGTTGGTCCCTTGGATACCGCACCACCGGCGGCCCCTGCCCTGCACTTGGTCCCATTTGTGGCCGTTGATCCGGATCGAATAGCGCTCAGAGCCGTGGGGATTCAGACCTGCCTCGAACCACCATTTTTCATTCGTAACAACCGGCGTTTTCCTCGGCCAATTTGTGAGCCCGATAAAAAGTAGCACAATCAAGCCTGCGGCAATTCCAATCGCCACAGGGTTCGTTGCGCGAACTCTAACATTCCAATTCACTCGCGGAACCCAAGTGTGATGCGAGCAACGCCACAAGCTCCAACTGGTTCGCTCAATGCAGTTGCCACGCCGTTTTGACCATGATCTCCAGTCCGAGCGGCAGCAGTTGCGCCGCCGACACCACGTTGGTCAGCAACCGGTTCGTGATGCCCATCACGATGTTTCGGCCCGCATCGGGCGAACGAAGGTCGGTGTAACGAACGCTGCCAAGGGAGACCTGCAACCGGTCGATGCCGGCGAACGTCATCCCGTTGAGCAGGTTCGTCGGGATCGGCTGTTTCGTGCCGACTCCCGCCCGCTCGAGGAGGGCGGCAATCTCGGTGATGTTGGTCCGGCCCTGGGCATCCACCACCATGCTGAGTTGGTCGAGGTTGACCCGCACTTCGCGGAAACGCAGCGCATTGGTCCCGGCCGCCACCAAGTCGTAGGCGAGGTAAAGCTCCGGCAGACTCACCAGCGGCAGGTCGCCAAAACCGGGCGGATTACCGAGGGTCAGCCCCTGCACCCGCAACGTGCCGTCCCGCAGACCCAGTTGGAGCCGCTCAATCTGGAGCGGGCAGCCCGTCTGCTGCGTCACCACCGCGGTGACGGAGCTCTTGACCAGCCAGTCGAAACTGAGGAAAGCGGCCACGGCCAGCGTCAGCCCGAGGCCGGCCAGGATTCCGAAACCGATGGCCACCCGCTTCAGCTTCACAGGCGGACATCCTCCGGCCGCACCTCGAGGCATTCGTCCTGATCTTCCCAGATCAGCGCCGGAAAGATCTCCAACAGCGGCGGCACCAGGTCGTGGGCCGCGTCCGAAAGCATCTGCTCCGCCTTCTGCGCCGCGTCCTCGTAGTCGGCATCGTAGTCGCGCGACTTGGCCCGGCGGGCCTCGTCCCAATGGGCCACGTCGTGGATGGGCTGATACGCGGAGGACCATTTCCGGAGCGCGGGCAGGAGGTTCGCCGGCAGATCCTCAAACAGCACGCAGCTCTCCCCGCAGTGCTGGCAAAGCAGACCGTTTTCCACCACATCGCGGGTGAACAGCGGCAGCATGGGCGAGCGGCAACACGGGGCCGCGATGTAGCCGGACGGAATGTTGACCAGCCGCTTCAGCCAAATCTGGCGGTCGTGGGCGAGTTGGGCCGCCAGTCGGAATGCCCCCACCAGCGGATGCGACAGGCGCCAGGCGCGCCCCTGGATCTGCCCCAGCGTCTGCGAACACCACCGGGCGAGCGTTAGATCGTCGAAGTCGCGAAAGCCCTTCGCGTATTCCTTCCACAGGCGGTCAATTGAAGTTTCTTCTTTCGGCTCGGCCACGCAGGGAGAATCGGCGCGATGAACCCAAAGTTCAAAGTTCAAATGACCGCCCCGGCCCCGGCTTGCATCCGGCTTTCCACCGCCCAAGCTCCCGCCATGCAATCCCATCACGCTTACGTCGAACGCGTCGTTGACCTGCTGGACCCCGCCGCCAACCGCCTTTTCAACTGCACCGCCGAGGAGGCCCGCGCCAAGGTGCTCTCCGGCGACGCCGCCCAGGTCTCCGAGATCGACGGTTCGTTCGCCCTCCTCGCCCGCGACGGAAAAAGGGTCCGCATGGCCCGCTCGCTCGACCGGCCGATGCGCTACTTCCTCGCCAAGCGTGCCGAAGGCCCCGCCCTCATTGTCGCCGACCGCATGGACGCCATCCACGCCCAACTCGTTAAGGAAGGTCTAGCCGACCAGTTTCACCCCAGTTACACCCGCATGGTGCCGGCGCACTACGTCGTCGAGATCCAGCTCATCGGCTGCCCCGACCCCGACCCCACCTACACGCGCTTCTTCACGCCCGAACGCAACTCGCTCCCCGCCGACCTCGACGAAATTGGCCGCCGCTACGTCGGCGCGTTGGCGGACGAGATCGCAAAGTGGTTGCAAAGTGCTGCCGGCGTCTCGCCGGCGGAGCGGACGGATGGGTTGGATTCCGCCGGCAAGATGCCGGCGGCACTTTCTCCCATCGGAGTCGCCTTCTCCGGCGGCGTGGACAGCGGTCTCGTCTTCCTCACCACCTACTTCACGATGCGCCGGCTGGGCATGAACCCCGCCCGACTGAAAGCCTTCACCCTCAGCTTCGGCGACGGTCCCGACCTCGCGCAGGCCCGCGAATTCCTCGAACGCCTCGGCCTCGGCCTGTTCCTCGAGGAAATCCACGCCACGCCCGACGAACTCGACTTCACCGAAGCCCTGCGCGTGCTCGAGGACTACAAGCCGCTCGACGTCGAGTGCGGCGTCATGGGCATGGCGTTGTGCCGCGGCATCCGGCGGCGCTACCCGGACTGGAAGCACCTGCTCGACGGCGACGGCGGCGACGAAAACCTCAAGGACTATCCCATCGAGGAAAACCCCGAACTGACCATCCGCTCGGTCGTCCACAACCTTATGCTTTACCACGAGGGCTGGGGCGTCGGCCGCATCAAGCATTCGCTCACCTACAGCGGCGGCCTGAGCCGCGGCTATGTGCGCACCTACGCGCCGGCGCGCAAGTTCGGCTTCGAGGGCTTCAGCCCGCTGATGAGCCGCGGCGTCATGGCCGTGAGCGAAGCCATCCCGTTCATCGACCTCACGCAATACGACGTGCCGACGCTCTACTCGCTCAAGGGCGAAGTCGTGCGGCGCGGCGTGATGGCACTCTTCGGCGTGGACATGCCTGTATTCGAGAAACGCCGCTTCCAGCACGGCGCCACCCGCAAGGAAACCCTCCGCACCAAGCTGCCGGCGCAGGAGGCGGTGTATCGGAAGCAGTTCCTGGCGATGTATCAGTGAGGCTCGTTTCCGCACCTAATCGAAACTTGTAACCCTCCGCGCGCCGCAATGCCCCCTCATCCTCCAACGATTTACGTCATCGCCGGCTGCAACGGCGCGGGCAAAACCACGTTTGCGAGGGAATTCCTCCCCCGGGAGGTAAAGTGCCTGCGCTTTTTGAACGCCGACGAAATCGCGAGGGGACTTTCGCCCTTGAAACCGAGCGCGGGGGCGGTGCGGGCTGCTCGCCTGCTGCTCACACAGGTCGCCGAACACTTGCGGCGGCGCGAGACCTTCGCGCTCGAAAGCACCCTCAGCGGCAAGACCTACATCCGCCGGTTTCGCCAGGCACGACAGTTGGGCTATGAGATCGAACTGCACTACCTGTGGCTTTCCAGCCCGACGCAGGCCATCGCCCGCGTGAGGCAGCGGGTGCGGCAGGGCGGACACCATGTTCCTGCGGCGGACATCCGCCGTCGCTTCAAGCGCAGCTTGAGCCATCTCCTGGACGACTATCTGCCGCTGGCGACCCGTTGGGCGGTCTGGGACAGCCGCAGCCTGCCCGCGAAACGCCTCGCCATCTCCGGCGTG
This sequence comes from Verrucomicrobiota bacterium, assembly GCA_043755815.1. Classification (GTDB taxonomy): domain Bacteria; phylum Verrucomicrobiota; class Verrucomicrobiia; order Limisphaerales; family UBA9464; genus CAIWAH01. The sequence goes on along the minus strand of JAYUSF010000018.1, from coordinate 631 downwards.
GATACCCTTGAATCCCTACGTTTGTTAATTGGCTTATGAAGACCAATGGAAGCACCCGAAAAACGGCCACCACCCCCGCCTTTGCGCAGCGGGCCCAACGCGCCCTGCGCCGCGCTGCCAAGAATGTTCAGGCGCAGAACCGCGCCCTGAATCTCCCGCTAATCGTTTGGCAGGATGGCAAGGTGGTGGAGAAACCGGCCTGAAAGCCATGCACATCGCAAAACACCGCGGCGTCATGGCCGTGAGCGAAGCCATCCCGTTCATCGGCCTGACGCAATACGACGTGCCGACGCTCTACTCGCTCAAGGGCGAGGTCGTCCGGCGCGGCGTGAAAGCACTCTTCGGCGTGGACGTGCCCGTGTTCGAGAAGCGCCGCTTCCAGCACGGCACCACCCGCAAGGAAACCCTCCGCGCCAAGCTGCCCGCGCAGGAAGCGGTGTATCGGAGGCAGTTTTTGGCGATGCACCAGTAGGGCATTTGTTGCGCATGAAACTCACCAGGATCGACGCGAACCGTAACTACTCGCTGTTAGCCCTACTTGGCGGATTCGGGAAGGGGTGATGGCGATTTGCTGGGGTTTTCGGGGGCGAAGGCCCCGAAGTCTCCACTGCAGGGCCAGTGCCGAGGCCGT
>JAYUSF010000017.1:0-8362 GCA_043755815.1 Verrucomicrobiota bacterium | reverse complement strand
CCCTCGACGGCGGTCTGAGCCGGTTCAGTGCCGGTCAGTTCGTCAATTGCTCGGTCCAAAACGGACTGCCGGACAATTCCATCAAGGTCCTGCTCGATGATGGGTTGGGTTATCTCTGGCTTGGAACCGGCCGGGGCATCTGCCGCGTTTCCCACGCCGAGTTCAATGCCTTGGGCAAGGGGCAGCGGTCCCGGATCGAGTGTGTCACCTATCTTCAGACGGACGGCCTCGCCTCCATCCAATGTTCCGCCGGATCGCCGGCCGGAATCAAAGCGGCGGATGGCAACCTGTGGTTCGCAACGGCCCACGGGGTGAGCCTGGTGGATCCGCGCCAACTGCGTCCGAACCTGCTGCCGCCGCCGGTCGTCATCGAGGAATTTTCCAGCGATGGCGAGGTAACCTATTCTAATCGCCGGGCCGACGGCCCGGGCGGAGGCGGAGAGCGCGCGGCGCTCGCCGTTTCGCCGGGACGCCGCCACCTGGAGATCGCCTACACCGCCCTGAGCTTCACGGGCCCGGCGCAAAACCGTTTCCGGATCCGGCTGGAGGGAGCCGATGCGGACTGGCGCGACGTGGGTCCACGGCGGGTCGCCTTCTATGACGGCCTGCCGCCCGGCGCCTACCGGTTTCGCGTGATCGCCGCCAACAATGACGGGGTCTGGAACGAGACCGGCGACTCCCTGGCGTTTGCCGTGCTGCCCTTCTATTGGCAGACGTGGTGGTTCCGGGGCGGGTTGGGGCTGGCGCTCGCCGGCCTCGCCTTGCGGTCGTTTCGGCGGCGGATTGTCCGACGCGAGCGCGAGCGGACGGCGGAAACGCTGCGCCTGCAGGGGGTGGCGCTGGCGTGTGCGGGTGACGGCATCGTGATCACCGACCGGGACGGGGGAATCGTCTGGACCAATCCCGCCTTCACGCAGCTCAGCGGTTATGCCGCCGACGAGGTGGCCGGTCGCAACGTTCGCCTGCTGAACTCCGGCACCCACCCGCCCGAGTTTTTTGAGGAGATGTGGACGACCCTGTTGGCCGGCAAGGTCTGGCAGGCCGAGATCATCAACCGGAACAAGGACGGCGGCTTTTCGACGCTTGAGCAGACCACGACTCCGGTTCGGGACAGCCGGGGCGAGATCACCCATTTTGTCGCGATCAACCGGGACATCTCCATCCGCAAGCGGATGGAGAAAGCCCTGGGTGAAAGCGAAGAACGCTTCCGGACGCTGGCCTTGGCGACGCTGGAGGGGATCATCATCTATGACGGCCATGTGATCCTTGAGGTCAACCGTGCCACGTCGGAGCTGTTTGGCTACCCGTCCGCCGAACTCATCGGGCAACCGGTTTTCGGCCTGGTTGAGGCGGGTTCGCAGGACCTCGTCCGGGAACACTTCCGCGCCGGCTCGGAGCAGCCGCTCGAATGCCAGGGACGGCGGAAAAACGGCACCCGCTTCGATCTCGAGGTGCATTGCCGGAGTTACCCGTTTCAGGGCCGGATGGTGCGTGTGGCCGCAGTGCGCGACGTCACCGAGGCCAATGAGGTCCGGCTTCGGATGCAGTTTCTGGTGCAGCAGAAGGCCTTGGAGACCGAGCGGAGCCGAATAGCCCGCGACATGCATGACGAGATGGGTTCCAGCCTGACCCGGATCACGCTGTTGAGTGAGGCCGCGGAATTCGGTCTCGCCGGCCCGAACGAGGCGGATCAGGAGGGCGCCCGGGTCCGGCTTCAGCGCATCGCTGCGCTAGGTCGGTCGCTGGTCATCAGCATGGATGAGATCGTTTGGGCGGTGAATCCGGGGAACGATACGGTGGAGGCGTTTGCCAGTTACCTCTGCCATTTTGCCCCGGAGCTGCTCAAGGTCGCGGGCATCCAATGCCGGCTCAGCGTCCCGCAAGTCCTGCCCCAGCAGACGCTTCATTCGGAAGCCCGGCATCATCTGTTTCTGGTGGTGAAGGAGGCGCTGCACAACGTGATCAAACACTCGGGCGCGACGCTTGTGACCCTGACCCTTCAGTTCGAATTTGGCGGTCTCGTCATCGATCTGGCCGACGACGGCCGCGGTTTTGAAATGGGCGAATTGGGTCGCCAGGGCAACGGGCTGATCAACATGCGTCAGCGGATGAACGACGTCGGCGGCCAGATCGAATTCACGAGCGCACCGGGACGCGGCACGCGGATCACGCTTCGGCTAAAGCTGTGTCCGGCGACACCCCGGTAAGGCTCCTGCCGTCGGCCGGAGTTGCGGGGCTTCGGATCGTCAGGCCCTGCCTGGGCACACTGCCTTGAGCAGTTGAATCGTGCGTCAATGGCTGTCGTGCTTGGCCCGCGGCCTTCGCTCGGCCCGCCGGCCCTGCGAAATTCGGGGTCTCCACTTGGGTGGTTGATTCGGGCGTCCGCCCCCACCCATAGTCTGATCATGCCGTTGCGGATTTCCATCGTGGAGGACGACAGCGAAATCCGGGAAGGGATCGCTTTTCTCCTGAACCAGACCCCCGATTTTGTCTGCGTGAACAGCTATCCCACCGCCGAGGCCGGCCTCGCCGGAATTCCGACCGATGCTCCCGACGTCGTGCTCATGGACATCAACCTGCCCGCGATGAGCGGCGTGGAATGCGTGCGCCAGCTCACTGCCGCCAACCCCAGCCTCGTCGTGCTCATGCTCACGGTTTACGAGGACACGGACGCGATCTTCCAGTCCCTGACCGCCGGGGCCGCCGGTTATCTGCTCAAGCGCACCTCGTCCGCGGAGCTGCTCGAATCCATCCGGCAGGCCCATGCCGGCAGTTCCCCGATGTCCGGTCACATCGCCCGCAAGGTCGTGCAATTCTTCCATCGGCCGCCTTCGCCCAAACCCTTGGAGGCGCTGTCCCCACGGGAACAGGCGGTCTTGGAGCGGCTGGCCCAAGGCTGCCTCTATAAGGAGATCGCGGAACAGCTCGGCATCAGCCTGGACACCGTGCGCAAACACCTCGGCCAGGTTTACAAAAAGCTCCACGTCCACTCCCGCACCGAGGCCGTCGTGAAGTTTTTGAACCGGCCGTAACCCAGGCTTCCGATATCCTCCCACGTCCGGCCGCCGCAAGCGGATTGGCTCAGGGCTGGAGGTGTAGCTACGGTTTTCTCCGGTCATGCGACAGGATCCGGGCCACGCAGGCTTCAAGCCCCAGAGTGCTGGCCGAACGCAGCGGTTCGGGCGTTCTTTTCCGGTTGGAAGTCCTGCCTGATTCGCCCGCCATACCTTCGATCGGCGGTGGCGTTCAGAATTATGGGTTAAGGGAAAGCCGATCGGCCGCCGATGTTCCGTCGTCGTGCTCGCATAAAAGAACTCGGCGAAACCATTGAATTCCAACCGGCAATTCGGCTATTTGATCCGGTGTCGCCTCCGCCGTTCTCCCGCACCCTGCGAACTTGCCATTATGATCCGATTGAAGAAACCGGCTGCATCCTCCACTGCCTTCCAAGCCGGATTGGTCTTGGCCCTCGGCGGTTTCCTTTCCCACGCTCAGGTGCCGCCCCCCCGGCCCGGCCCGGCGCTTCCCACACCGTCGCCTGTGGTCACGCCACCCCGGGCGCCACTGCCACCCGAGGCGACCTTGGGCAATCCCGCTGCCGCCCCGCTGCCGCTTCAGTCCATCGGTCCCGGGCTCTTCCAGATCGGTGACGTGACCCTCGATAAAGCCCGGCGCGCCGTCACCTTTGCGGCCGTCATCAACATGAACCAAGGACCCATGGAGTATCTGCTCGTGTCCACCCACGGCAAGGTGCACGAGAGCATCCTGCGGACGGAAGCGAGGGCGGACCACCTGCATGTGGCGATGCTGCTGCTCGACGCCAAGGGTGCCGCCCCGGGGCCGGTTGCGGATCCGGCCAAACCCACGGGCGGTTCACCCAACATCGACAAGCCCGGCTCCGAAACGCTGCCGGGTGACCCATTGAAGATTGAAGTGAGTTGGAATTTTGAAGGCAAGGAAACGACCCGCAATGCCGAGGCGCTGGTCAGCAACCTCCAGACCAAGGTTCCGATGGAGAAGGGGAACTGGGTTTACAACGGCTCCGAGTTTGTAAACGGCATCTTCCAGGCGCAGGTCACGGGCTCCATCGCCTCGCTGATCACTGACCGCCAATGCCTGATCAACAACATCAGCCAAGGGCACGACAACGATGACATTTGGGCCGTCAACACGAACGGCCTGCCGCCGGTGAACACCCCCGTGCGCGTGACCCTGCGACTCGAACCGGCCAAACCGTGACGCGTTCCACCGCAATTACGCTGATTTTACTGCCCTACGGATTAACCACGCCTGTGATCGTCTCACCATGACCTCAACTTTCGCACAACTCCTTGGCCATCTCCGCAAAACCGGTCGCCTAGGGCTCGTCCTGGCCGGTTTGACTGCTTCGGTTGCCGGCGCCCAGACCGCGATTTCCGGTCCGTTGGCGGGCGCGGATCGATCGCTCAGGAACGAACTGCGGCATTCCATCGACCGGGGGCTCGCCTGGCTCCAGACCAACCAGACGCCCCCGGGTTGGTGGTCCACGGCCGACGCTCCGGCCGTGACCGCCCTGGCCCTGATGGCGTTCGAGGGGGAACCCGGCGGGAAGTATCACGGTAGCAAGGCGGCCTGGCTCGCCCGCGGCTACAGCCATCTCCTCGCCTGCGTTCGGCCGGACGGCGGCATCTACGTCACCAATCTGCCCACCTACAACACCTCGCTCTGCCTGCTGGCGCTGCACACCGCCGACCACCCGGCCTACCGGCCCGCCGTCCAGAATGCCCGGCGTTTCCTCGTCGGACTGCAGGGGGACTTTGGTGAAAAGGGTAAGCTGGACAGCCCGTTTGATGGCGGGATCGGCTACGGCACCAAGTATGAGCATTCGGACATGGGCAACACGCTGCAGGCCCTGGAGGCCATCTATTACAGCAGGGATGTGGCCAGGGATGCGTCTGTGGCGGGGGCGGGGGAGCTGAATCTCGCCGCAGCCATCCATTTCATCCGACGGTGCCAAAATCTTCCCGGCTCCAACCCGGAACCCTGGGCCTCCGGCGATCCTCAGAACGCAGGCGGATTTGTCTATTACCCCGGTCACAGCATGGCGGGCAGCGTGACCAACCCCGCCACCGGCCGGGTCGCCCTGCGCTCCTACGGCAGCATTAGCTACGGTGGCCTGCTCGCGCTCGTCTATGCCGACCTGAAACGCGACCAACCCGAGGTGAAGGCCGTCTTTGACTGGCTCCGCCGGAACTACACCCTCGAGGAGAATCCCGGCATGGGGAAGCAGGGCATGTATTACTACTATCACACCATGGCCAAGGCTCTCACCGCCTTCGGGGTCGGCGACCTGGAGCTGGCCGATGGACGCAAGGTGGCGTGGCGCAAGGAACTTGGCCTGCGGTTGCTTAACCTCCAGCAGCGCGACGGCTCTTGGAGCAATGACAACGCGCGCTGGTGGGAAAAGGACCCCGCGCTGGTTACCGCCTACGCCGTGCTCGCGCTCGAAATCATCGACCGCGGCCTGTAGCCGGTCTCCGGTTACCGCTCCCTGGGCATTTATGGGGGCACGGCCGCGCGGTGTAACTCCGGAGCCTTGCCGTTAACGAGGGCGCCGCCGTGCCCAACCCGTTCCCGGTCCCAAGTCTCCGTTCCAGCCCGTTTGAATGAGGCTCGGGCAATAAAGTGAAACCGAATCGGTCGCCGACCTGGAAACGCGTTTCCGCGCCGGAGGCGAGGCTGGGCAATCCGGACGCCGATCCATTTCCCCTGCGCTCGGTGGGCCCGGGGATCTTCCAGATTGGCAACGTGACCTTCGACAAGCAGCGGCGCGCCGTGAGCTTTCCCGAAGAACTGACGGCCCGCGGACAGGCCCGGCGCGGGAGGCGGGTTGATCCCTCAGCCCTTTGGAGTGCGCCGGCAAGACGGCGCTTTTCCTTCACCGGAGCCCATACCGACGCGCCACCTCCGAACCACCGCGAAGGAAAAGCGGGGTCATGCCCCCGCAGTCCAAAACGTCACTCCCCCGGGTTCACCGATGCTGTCCGCTCCAAAGTGCTGCCGGCTTGCAGCCGAGGTCATTGGGAACCCCGGCCCTTTGGAGTGCGCCGGCACGACGGCGCTTTTCCTTCACCGGAGCCCATACCGACGCGCCACCTCCGAACCGCCGCGAAGGAAAAGCGGGGTCATGCCCCCGCAGTCCAAAACGTCACGCCCCTAGCACTCACCGATGATATCCGCTCCAAAGTGCTGCCGCCCTCTCCCGAGGTCGGAGGGAACCCCGGCCCTTTGGAGTGCGCCGGCAAGACGGCGCTTTTCCTTCACCGGAGCCCATACCGACGCGCCACCTCCGAACCACCGCGAAGGGAAAGCGGGGTCATGCCCCCGCAGTCCAAAACGTCACTCCCCCGGGTTCACCGATGACGACCGCTCCAAAGTGCGGCCGCCCTCACCCGAGGTCGGTGGGAACCTTGGCCCTTTGGAGTGCGCCGGCAAGACGGCGCTTTTCCTTCACCGGGTGGAGTCGTCCACAGGTTGGCAAGCCGCAACAAGGCGACGGAAACGACGGCCCCCCGCACCGTCTCGCCGATCGCCCTGCCACTCCCCCCGATTCCGCCGCCGCCGATGGTTTCCCCGCTGAACCCCATTTTTCTTTCCGGAAAACCAACCACCCGGACGGAGACGCCGGTCACCCGTTACCCCGGACAAACGGGCCTGTTTACGGGCGGATTCGCCCGGTTGGCCCGTTGCGGCCGGCCGCCGGCTCCCGTTGGCGAAACCAAGAGTATTACCCAAACATGTAATAGCTGAAATTAGGTATTTCCCGTAGATGACGGCGAATCTTGAGGACGTTTCCCCCATCGCCGTTGCCTTTTGGGCGGCTTGGGAAGGGTTCCTTGAGCTGGCGCCGGGGGCGGTCGTCGGGAGGTAAAGTCGGTTGAAAAACTATTTCGAGGTCGATTCGCCGGGCCCGGCGAGCGATCCGCGGTGACAAAACTGGAGAAAACAAAAAGCGAATCTGTATGAAGAAAAACAAACAAATTGCCGCTGCTCTGCTGTTTGCAGTCGGCTGCGCGTTTCATGCCCAGGGGCAGTCAGTCACCTTGGGAGATGCCACCTTCGGGGCGACCAGTGACCAGGTGGCGGCGGACTGGTATCACCCGTTGACCGGCACCGGCACCCTCACCGGCCATGGCGCCAGCGAAGGCGGCACCCTGACTGAATCCTTTACGGTCGGCGAAATCGTTGGCGGCGTGAAATGCCTGAAGCGCCACCTGGTTCAAAGCTCACCGGGAGCGACCGACGTGACCGAGGACTGGTGGTTGGCGCTCGACACCCAGGGGGATGTTCTCGTCCTGAAGTGCTCTGGGACAAGTTTGGCCGCCTTCGACGCCTTCGCTTCCGGATCAGCGCCCCTCTACCTCCCCGGAAGACCGACCTCGGGGCAGACATGGGAGCTCTTTGGGCGAACCCAGACGGTCGTGTCGGTCGTTGAGACTGGCAGCGGCGGAAACCTGGTCGTCAGGAGCGAGGCGGCCGGAACCGAGACCCGGACCAGCGTTTATTGGGCGAACGTGGGCCTCTCAAGTTACTCCACGGGAAACTCCAGTTGGAATCGTCCGCCGAAAACCGCCGCGCCGGCGGGTGAGTAACCTCAACCAAATGAAGCCATGATTTCCCATCCATTCAACAATCCAAGCCTTGCCAATCGCATGACCACAAATCCACCCGCACGCACTCCGGGACGGCTCCAACGAGCCGGGCAATGCAACCCGCTGCTTTTCCTGTTCCTCTTGACCACCCTGCTCTTTGCCGCGCCCGGAATGGCCTTGGCGCAGCTCAAGGTGGCCGTCATGCCGAGCTATCCCAATTTTAACAAAGCCTACGGGAATGCCCAACTTGGGGTTCCGGTGGCGGTCTGGGGCCGCGCTTGGGGCGGCACGAGCCCGTATACCTACTCGCTGGATCGCGGCGATGGCAGTTCCGTTCCCGCGGGCACACCCGTCAGTAATCCAGCGTTCATCGGTGGAGACCATACTTACACGACACCTGGTCCAAAGACCATGACGCTCACGGTTAGAGACGCAACCGGTGCGACCGTGACGAAAACGGCCACCATCCGGGTATTCACGCTGCCTGCGATTCCGACGGGAACTGATCTCGAGATTAAGCGGAACATCGCCATCGAGCGTGGTCTCCTCTGGCTCTACCAGAACCACGCCAGCTCAGGTGACGAGGCTTGGTGGAATAATGACGGCGTAAGCAATTCCGGGGAATGGCACCTGGGGCCGCTCGGGTTTCAAATACTGGCCTTTGAGGAAAACGGTCACAAGCGCGGCAACAACTACGAAGCCGATATCTATGCCGAACTGGTGCAGAAGGG
>JAYUSF010000016.1:0-8371 GCA_043755815.1 Verrucomicrobiota bacterium | reverse complement strand
CTCCGAGGAGGGGAGAGGGACGGGGTGAGGGGTGCGTCCCTTTCAGGCTCGGCGGCACCAATCGCGAATGCATGTTCGTGGAATCTCTCCCTGGGAATGAGGGCCAGGGTGAGGGCGGGCTAACACGCAGCCGTAGCCGCCGACGTGAGGAGGCGGACCCCGTCCATACCAAAGCCCAATCCGCCTCCTCACGTCGGCGGCTACACCACTGACGGACCATGGAAACGCCTACAACCACGCCACCCGCTCCGGAGACCTCAGGGCCAGCCCGACGGCTTCCGTTGTGGCAGACCGTCGCGCTCACCGTGGGCGCAGTCGCGTCGTTCCACCTCGCGTTCATGGTGCCGGTGCTGTGCTGGCTGGTGCTGGCGTATCTGGGCTGCCTGTTCGCGCTGCGGCGGGTGGCGACGGCGCGACAGGCGTTTTACGTGGGACTGGCGATTGGGCTGGGCGTGTTCGTGCCGCAGATGGGTTTCCTCTGGACCATCTTCCAGGCCGCCGCGATTCCGCTCTGGCTGATCCTCGCGCTGTTCCACGCCGCTTTTCTGCTCCTGCTGAACCGCGTCGAGTTCCGGCTGGGAACCAAGTGGGCCGTCATCCTCGCGCCGGTGCTCTGGTGTGGGATCGAGTATTTCCGGAGCGAGGTCTGGTGGCTGCGGTTTGCGTGGTTTGCCGTCGGCTCGATGACTCCGCTTGGCTTGGCCGGTTACTACTACGCCGGCCTGCTCGGTTCCTTTTTGGCGGTTTGTTTGGTTTCGGGCATTCAACATCGTTTAAGGCACGCATGGCCTTACCTTGGTCTCTGGCTATCAATCACTGCGCTGGGGCTCGCATGCTTCGACCGTGTTTCTTATGCGATCGGAAGCAAAATGGAGCCCAGAACGACTCTCAGAGTCGCCGGCCTCCAACTCGAATTCCCCGCCGTCCCGGATGTGCTCGCCGGTCTCGACAAGTTGGCCAAGGCGCATCCCGAAGCCGAGTTGCTCATGCTCAGCGAATACACCTTCGCCGACGGCCCGCCGCCCGCATCCGTGAAGGCCTGGTGCCAGCGAAACGGCAAGTGGCTGGTGGTGGGCGGCAAGCAGCCCATCGAGCCCGGTAGCCGCCGAGGTGACGAGGCGGATTCCCCGGCCCACGCTCCGCTCCGCCTCCTCACGTCGGCGGCTACAAAGGAACGTTTCTACAACACCGCCTTCGTCATCAGCACCAACGGCGAAGTCGTGTTCACGCAGGCCAAGTCGCGCCCGATCCAGTTCTTCGCCGACGGCGAGCCGGCGCCGTCGCAGCGCGTCTGGGATTCTCCCTGGGGCAAGCTCGGCATCGCCATCTGCTACGACGCCAGCTACCGAAAGGTGACGGACGAACTCATCCGGAAAGGCGCGGTGGCGTTGCTCATCCCAACGATGGACGTCGAGGCGTGGGGCGAATACCAGCACCGCCTCAACGCCCGCATGGCCCGCCTCCGCGCCGCGGAATATCATGTGCCGATCCTCCGCGTCGCCAGTTCGGGCATTTCGCAAATCATTAACCGCTGGGGCTACGAAATCGCCACTGCACCGTTCCCCGGACAAGGTGAACTGATTGCTGGTCAATTGGAGTGGCTAGATACCGGCGGTTCGGTTCCTTGGGACTCGCGCCTCGCGCCGGCCTGCACCTGGGCCACCGGCGGCGTGATGCTCTGGCTGGTGGCGCTGACGTGTCGAGATCGCCGAGGCAAAAAGGCCGCCCAATGAACTGGCCCACTCTGGAACGCCGGCCGGCTAGGCCCGGCGAGCATCCGACAAGCAATCGGGAGCGCGGCTCTCTGAGCCGCAACCGGCGATCTTCCATTCAGGCGCTAGGACCGACTCGCGACTCAGAGAGTCGCGCTCCCGGCTGGCCCGTAGGAGACGAGGTAACGAGTCTCTCGCTTTACCCAAAATCAGAGCCTCCTCACGTCGGCTCCTACAGATTTGTGGCTCGCCATCGTGGCATCGCAGTCGCGCCAGCGTCTTGCAATGCGCGTGGCTTGCCACCGCTTTTCGCGGCCGTCGCTGTGAACACCCGTTGGGTTTCGCTCACGACAACGGCGCAGCCAAAGCGGCAGCTTCGCTCCGCTTCGCCGCCGCAGTCCAAGACGCTGCGCGCGCAACCACGCCCAGTTCCCTTCACCGCTATGACCGTTCAAACCATTCTCTGCCCCGCCACCCGATGAAACTGCTCTGCCACCTGTTCGTGCGCCTCTGGTTCCGATTCCATGCCTACAACGTGGAACCGCTCCACACGCCCGGCCCGGTCCTGCTGATTCCCAACCACGTTTCCTGGCTCGACTGGCTGTTCCTCATCGCCGTGCTGGATGACGACTGGCGTTTTGTCACCAGCTCGACCACGGCCGAGACGAGCTGGGTCCACAAGAAACTGATGGTGAACCGCCGCACTTTTCCCGTGGACACCGCGTCGCCTTACGCCGCCAAGCGCATGGCCGAATTCCTCGCCACGGGCGGCCGCCTGGTGCTCTTCGCTGAGGGCCGCATCACGCTCACCGGCTCGCTGATGAAGCTCTTCGATGGCACCGGCTTCCTCATCCACAGAACTGGCGCCAAGGTCATCACCTGCTACCTGCGCAACGCCCGCCGCGTGCCCTTTGTGCGGCACACGGGCTGGACCCACTGGCGGCCGCGGGTGACGGCCCACTTCAGCAATGCGCTCTCCGCCCCGCCGCTTCCCGAGGGCACACCGAACAGCATCGCCCGGCAACGGCGGTCGACCTGGCTGCGCGACATGATGGTGCGGCAACAATTCGAGGCTGAAACCGAACTCGGCGCCCAAAACGTCCTCAACGCCGTCGTCGAAACCGCCGCCACGCTGCCCGGGAAGATCATCTTCGAGGACGTGTCGTTCACCGAACTCACCTATCGCCGGCTAATGGTCGGCGTGGACGTGCTGGCCGACGAATGGCGCAGGCGGCTTGGCGCGGCCCCTCACATCGGTGTGCTGCTGCCCAACGTAAACGGCACACCCGTCACGCTGCTGAGCCTCTGGGCGACGGGCTACGTGCCGGCGATCCTCAACTTCTCCACCGGCATCCCCACGATGCTGCAATGCGCGCAACTCGCCGGTCTCAAGCACGTCATCACCTCCCGCGTGTTTGCCCAAAAGGCGAAGCTGGAACTCACGCCCTTTCTCGACGCCGGCATCGAGCTGATCTTCCTCGAAGACGTCCGCACCGGCGTCTCCGGCCTGAACAAGCTCGGGAAGTTAGTGAAACACACCGTAGCGTGTGGCGCCGGTCTCAAAGTTCAATGTCCCGAGTCAGGCTCCTCTTCCCTTCCGACTTCCGACTTCCGACCTCCGACTTCGGCCACCGCCGTGATCCTCTTCACCTCCGGGTCCGAAGGCGTGCCCAAGGGTGTCGAACTCACCCACGCCAACCTGCTGGCCAACATGCGCCAGCTGATCGGCGTGCTCGACGTCACGGACCACGAGCGGTTCTTCAGCGCCATGCCGCTCTTCCACAGCTTCGGGCTCATGGCCGGGCTCGTCGTGCCGCTGACCAACGGCTTCTACACCTTCCTCTACCCGTCGCCGCTGCATTACCGCGTCGTGCCCGCGGCCGTTTACGACAAAGCCTGCACGGTCATGCTCGGCACGAACACCTTCCTCAACGGCTACGCACGCCGGGCCAACCCCTACGACTTCAACTCGGTGAAGTTCCTCGTCGCCGGCGCCGAGAAGATCCAGGACGCCACGGTGCAGACCTGGGCGAAGAAGTTTGGCGTGCGCATCCTCGAGGGCTACGGCGCGACCGAGTGCAGCCCCGCCATCACCATCAACTCGCGCCTGGAACCCAAGTCCGGCTCCGTCGGCCGCTTCCTGCCCGGCATGGAGTGGAAGCTGGAACCCATCGAAGGCGTCGCCGAGGGCGGCAAGCTCTTCGTGCGCGGCCCGAACGTGATGCGCGGCTACCTGAATCCCGACGCCAACGCGAAGTTCCAGGCGCTTGGCGGCTGGTATGACACCGGCGACATGGTCAAGGTGGACGACGAGGGGTTCGTCCACATCCTCGGCCGCCTGAAACGCTTCGCGAAGATCAGCGGCGAAATGGTCAGTCTCACCGCGGTCGAGGACGCGCTGGCGGGCGCCTTTCCGCAGCTCGGCCTCAAGTGCGAGATCGCGGTCATCGCGGTGCCCGACGAAGACAAGGGCGAGAAGCTCATCGCCGTCACCGACCAACCCAAGCTCACCCTCGAAGACATCCGCGGCGTGATCCGCGGCAAGGGCATGACCAACCTCTGCGTGCCCCGCGAAGTCATCGTGGTGCGGGAGATTCCCAAGCTGGGAACTGGGAAGGTAAATCACCGGGAGCTGCAGGCACGGTTGAAAGCACCCGCGACAACGACCTGAAGTCACGGCGCAAGTGATGCCCCCATCGCGATAATCAATTCACGCTCGCTCTAACTCCTGAGCCAATCTCCAATCATGAAAGCGACCGACATCCGGAAGATACGCGAGGCCGGCTTCATCAACGAGGCGCAGGAACACGCCATCGTGGAGCACTTCAGGCTCGACCGCGAAGGCAACCGGTTTCTCGCCATCGTTGGCATCGTCGGCGCCATCCTCGTCAGTGCCGGCATCATCCTGCTCATCGCGTCCAACTGGAACGACATCCCGCGGCTGCTGAAGCTCGGCGTCGGACTGGCCCTGCTGCTGGGCACCCACGCTGGTGGCTGGGCGCTCGGCCGTTCCGGGCGCCATCCGGTGATGGCGGAGGTGCTGCGCCTGCTCGGCTCCGGCATGTTCCTCGCCAACATCGCGCTCGTCGGCCAGATCTACAACCTGTCGTCCCGCCCGCCGAACGCGATTCTGCTCTGGCTTGCCGGCGTGGCACCGCTGGCTTGGATTCTCCGCTCCAAGGCCCAGCACATCCTCGCGCTCTCCATCTTCGGCGTGTGGCTCGGGCTGGAGCTGAACCAGCGCGACAGTTGGCTGTTCTTCGCCGGCGAAGGACGCCAGTTCATGCTCTACGCGCTGCTGGGAATCCTCTTCGCCGCGCTCGGCCTGTTGCTCGGGCACTCCAAGTTCCCTGAGTTCGGCCCGCCCACGGAGAAGTTCGGCCTGCTGGCCACGCACGTTGCGTCCTACCCGCTCACTCTGGGCTTCTTCTACAGCTCCGGCCAAGTTGCCCCGGCGGCTTGGGCGATCACCGGAGTGCTGTCCGGCCTCACGCTCGCGCTGTGGCTGCTGGCGGTGCCGCGGCTCGGCGTGATTCCCGACCGGCAATGGCGCTGGGTTTGGGCCGCCGCGCAGGTCGGACTTATCGGTCTGGTCTGGCTGGGGCTCACGGTCGAGGGCCGCTACGGTGGCTGGGAAACGCACCGGCTCGTCGGTCCGCATTGGATCGCCGTGCCGGCGTTGTTCTTCTTCTGCCTGCTCCAGGCGCAGGTCGGGCTGATCCGCCGCAGCAAGTGGCTGGTCAACCTCGCGATGGTCTTTATCGGCCTGCACATCATCACCGCCTACATCCAGATGTTCGGCTCGATGCAGACCACGGGCATGATGTTCGTCGTCACAGGCATTGTCCTGATCGGCCTGACCGTTTACCTGGAGCGCAAACGCCGTTCGCTGATGAAACGCATGGCCGAACCCACCGTCGTCACCCCTGCCTGATTCCTCCCATGAAAACGAAACTCTTCAGCCTCGTGGTCGGCCTGCAAGTCCTCTGGGTCATCGCGACCGTCGTCGTGCAGGAAGCCAAGCTCAGCCAAGGAACGGTCGTGCGCCTGGAAACCCGGCCCGTGGACCCGCGCGACCTGCTGCGCGGCGACTACGTGATCCTGAACTACGAGATCAGCACCCTGAACGCGATCCTGTTCAAGGAGGGCCTGACCAACCGGGCGCCGGACGGCACCCCGGTCTATGTGAAGCTGGAGCGACAGGGCGACTTCCACCTAGCCATTGAAGCGTCCTTCAGTCCGCTCACCGCCGATGCCAACCACCCGGTGTTGCGCGGCACGGTGGAGAGCACCTGGACCTGGACACCCAATAATCCCGCCAACGTGCGCGTGAACTACGGCCTCGAACGCTTCTACGTCCGCGAGGGCACCGGCAATCCGCGCGGCAAGCTGACCGTGGACGTGGCGATCCCGTCGTCCGGCAAGGGCATCATCCGCGAAGTGTTCCTCGACGGGGTGAAGTATGCGGAAGCGATGAAGAAACAAAGTCCTTAACCCGGTCGCGCCATGAACCCGGAAGTTCCTCCCCGCCCAAGATTGCGTGTCGCCTGGCCGCTCGCCTTCACACTGGTGCCGGCATTGGGTTCTCTGGTCGGTGGGATCGACGGACTCGAGCCGCTAACCCTCCTGGCTTTCCTCACCAGCCCCTTCTTGGCGCTGGCCGCAGGGATCGTCCTCGGCCGCCAGACCGGTCAGACTCCCGGCGGAAAGTTCCTGCACGGCGTCCTCTGGAGTCTGGGCAGCCTCGCCGTGTCGCTGCTGCTCCAAGGCGCCGGCTGCTCGCTGACCAACTTCAGCCTCGGAGGCTAACCGCCATGACCTCCATCCCCATCTCCCTCCAACCCACGCGCCAACTCCTCAAGCGCACCCAAACCCGCTGTCCGGTTTGCCACGCCGCCATACCGCGCGAAGTCTGGAAGGAAGGCGTTGCGCCCGGCCGCATAATGTTGCAATTCGCTGGCTGCATACGAGTCGATTGACGAACTGCGCTCATGAATGCTTCCAACCACCCCGGCACCTTCTTCTGGTTGCCGCTCATGCTGACTGCTGCACCTTCGGTCTGCTCGCTGCTTTCGGGAATTCCCGCTCTCCACGGTCTGGCTGAAGTGGCATTCTTTTCTTCACCGTTATTATCTCTCGCCGCAGGGAGCCTCCTCGGAAGTGCAACGGGTAAAACACCCGGCAGGGCATTTCTTCACGCCATAGGCTGGACCATTGGAAGCCTGGCCATTTCGTTGTTTCTCCAAGGTGCCGGATGCTCCCTGACCAACTTTCGCTTGTGAGGCTACCCGCCATGACTTCCATCCCCATCTCCCTACAACCGCCGCGCCAACTCCTCAAGCGCACTCAAACCCGCTGCCCGGTCTGCCACGCCGCCGTTCCCGGCGAAGTCTGGAAGGAAGGCGTCGCGCCGGGCCGCGTCATGCTGCGGCGCACCTGCCCGCAGCACGGCGACTCGTCCGCCTGCCTCGCCACCGATGCGCGCTTCTACTGGCTCGCCCAGGGCAATCCCGAGAACTCCGGGTGCTGCCAGCCAGGTTCGGCCTGCTGTTCCGCCGACGGTTCGGCCCCGGCTTCGCTCGGACGCAACGCCGCCGGGCACGGCGAGCAGGCCTTCGAGACGTTGTCCACCTGCCTGGCGCTGATCGAGATCGTCCGCTCGTGCAACCTGAGCTGCCCGACCTGTTACGCCGACTCACCGTTGGGCGCCGGCGGCAAGGTGGACGCCGTGCCGTTGCCCGAACTCAAGGCGCGCATCGAAGGCGTCATCGCCCGCAAGGGTAAGATCGAAATCCTCCAGCTCTCCGGCGGCGAACCGACGCTGCATCCCGAGTTCTTCGAACTGCTCGCCTGGGTCCAAAACCATCCGCACATCGACTACACGCTGATCAACACCAACGGTGTCCGGATCGCCCACGACGCTGAGTTCGCCGCCCGGCTCGCACTCGCCGCGAAGCGCCGCAAGCTCCAGCTTTACCTCCAGTTCGACGGTGTGCAGGCCGCGGCTCAGCACTATCTCCGTGGTGCCGATCTACGTGCCACCCGCGAACGAGCCCTCGCCGTCTGCACTGAAATCGACCTGCCGGTTACACTCGCGATGACCGTCACGCCCGACAACCTGCTGCACGTTTGGGAAGCCATCGAGTTCGGCCTCGCCCGCCCCATCGTTCACGGCATCACCTTCCAGCCCATGTTCCGCAGCGGTCGGCGCCCCGACGCCGGCGCGTCGCTTCTCCCTCGCCCCGCGAGGCACGAGCGGGGAGAGGGCCGGGGTGAGGGGCTGCCCTCGCCGCCGATGGCCGCCCGGAGCGCCACCTCTCCCCAACCCTCTCCCCCATCGGATGGCGGAGAGGGAGTCCAGGCAACGCACGCAGGGGCGGTTCCCGGCGGCGTCCTCGACGCCGGTAAACGTCTCAACGCTGCCGACATCCTGCTCGCGGCGCTGGCGCAGAGTTCCGGCCGGCTGAAGCGCGACGACTTCACGCCCCTGCCCTGCGGCGATCCCAACTGCGCCATCATCGGCTACCAGCTCCGCCTGAACGGACGCGTGCATTCCGTGAGCGAGTTCCTCGACTTCGCCCGGCTGCAGGGCTTCCTCCAGAACAAGATCCAATACACCGTCGCCGACCTCGCCCGCTGCGGCTGCGAAACCGAACCGC
>JAYUSF010000015.1:0-8383 GCA_043755815.1 Verrucomicrobiota bacterium | reverse complement strand
ACCGTGTGACCTTACCCGGCGTAGGCGCGCCGCGGCTGGCGAACGTGGCTCCGGCCGTCGAACTGACGCTGCCGACCGGTGGCACCTACGCGCAGGGTCCGTTGCCCCTGACCGCCGCCGTCACCGACTCCGACGGCGTGGTGGTGAAGGCCGAGTTCTACGAGGACGGCATGAAGCTCGGCGAGAAGACGGCGTTCCCGTGGGTGTGGGAAATTGCGTCCCCGGTTGTCGGCGAGCGGGCCTACCGGGTGATGGTGACCGACAATGACGGTGCGACCGCCGAGACCGCCAAGAATGTGGCCATTACCGCGGCCAATCAGGCGCCGGTCATCGCGATCACTTCGCCCGTGGACGCCACGACTGCTCCGGCACCCTACACCGTGGCCTTCAAGGTCAGCACGACGGACGCCGACGGCTTCGTGAAGTCGGTCGACTACTACGCCGGTGCCACCAAGCTCGGCACTTCCGCCGCGGCGCCCTTCAGCTTCAGCTTAGCCAATGCCCCGGTCGGATCGCACCTCCTGACCGCCGTCGCGACCGACAACCTGGGCCTCACCAGCACCAGCGCGCCGGTCAACGTGACCGTCACCCGCGCCCTCAGCGGCGGCCTGACGCTCCAGGTGCTGCACGCGTCGGACTTCGAGGCCGGCATCGCCGCGCTCGACGACGCGCCGCGTTTCTCGTCGGTGCTGAACGCGCTGAGGGCCGACCTGCCGGCCGCGACGCTCGTGCTGGCTTCGGGCGACAACTACATCCCCGGGCCGTTCTTCACCGCCAGCGCGGATCCCGCCGCTCCGTTCAATGGAGTCAAGGGGCGCGCCGACATCACGATCCTCAACGCGCTGGGCGTGCAGGCGTCGTGCTTCGGCAATCACGAGTTCGACGACAACACCCCGCAGGTGCGCAGCCTCATCCTGCCCGACACCGCGGCCGGCTACGCGGGCACGGCGTTTCCCTACCTGAGCGCGAACCTGAACTTTGCGACCGACAGCAGCATGGCCAGCCTCGTGACGGCCGACGGCCAGGAGGCCTCCGCGATGAGGAACAAGGTGGCCAAGAGCGCCATCATCACGGTGGCCGGCCAGAAAATTGGTGTCGTGGGAGCGACGGTATCGACCCTGCGCTCCATTTCTTCACCGGGGAACGTGGGAGTTTCCCAGGAACTCCTCCACCGCGATGTCCAGCCGGTCGTTGACCATTTGCTCGCGCTCGGCGTCAACAAGGTGATCCTGCTGACCCACCTTCAGCAGTTTGAAGCGGAGTTCTCGCTCGCCGGGCCGCTACGCGACGTGGACCTCATCATCGCCGGCGGCTCCCACAGTGTGTTCGCCAAGCCCGCGGACCGGCTCCGGCCCGAGGACTTCGTGGCGAGCCCGTATCCGACGCAGTTCACCTCCGCGACCGGGGAACCGGTCTATGTCGTGAACACCGGCGCCAACTACCGCTACGTGGGCCGCCTGATCGCCAGCTTCGACGAGGCCGGCCGGCTCAACGGCTTCGACCCGCGCAGCGGCGCCTACGCCACCGACATCCAGGGCGTGCTCGCCACCGGCAACGCCGCCCCGGCCGCCGCCGTGGTGGACGTGGTGACGAAGCTCGCCAACATCGTGGACGGCAAGGACGGCAACCGGTTCGGTCGCACAGCAGTTTACCTGAACGGCCTCCGCACCAGCGTTCGCACCGAGGAAACCAACCTCGGCGACCTCACCGCCGACGCCAACCTCTGGCGCGCCCGGCAGACCGATCCCGTCACGGTGATCTCGCTGAAGAACGGCGGCGGCATCCGCGACGCCATCGGCGCGGTGTCGTCCTCGGGCGGGAGCGTGACCTTAATCCCGCCGCCAGCGAATCCCCGCGTCGGCAAGCAGGCGGGCGAAGTCAGCCAGTTGGACATCGAGAACAGCCTCCGCTTCAACAACACGCTCTCGCTGGTGACGGTCACGGCGCAGCAACTGCGCGACACCATGGAGTGGGCCGTGGCCGGCAGCGGCACTCCGGGGCAGTTCCCGCAGGTCTCCGGCCTGAGCTTCAGCTTCGTGCCGACCAACGCGCCGATGACCTACGTGCGCGACGCCAACGGCGTCCCGACCGCGATCAACTTCGCGGGTCAGCGGCTGCGCAACCTGGTGGTGATCCGGTCCGACGAAAGCCAGGATCTGGTCGTCGAAAACGGCCAGCTCGTCGGGGATCCGAACCGCACCTTCCGCATCGTCACCCTTAACTTCCTCGCGGGCGGCGGCGACAGCTACTTTGCGCTGACGCAGGGCACGGGACGGCTGGACTTGGTGCCGGCCGGAACCTCCCTGGCCTTCAACACGGACGGCGGCGAGCAGAAGGCGCTGGCCGACTACCTCAAGTTCATCGAGTTGTTCCGCGAAAGCGACACCCCGGCCGCCGCAGACCTGCGGATCCAGAACCTTTCCCGGCGCGGCGACGTGGTGCTGGCCCCGCTGGTCCGCCGGATCGAGGGACCGGTGCCGGCGACCCGGCTGACGTTCCGTTCGCTGCCGGGCCGACTCTATGCCGCGGAATCCAAGGAGACCCTCGACGGGACCTGGGAACGCCTGCCGTTGCAGACGCCGGGCACGGGCACGCTGCGTGAACTGATTGACGAACGGCAACCGAACGACCAGCGGTATTACCGCGTGGTCGTGGTCGAGTAACCTGACGCTCGGTGTGGAGTGTTGACGCCGCGAGGGGAGACCTTCGCGGCGTTTTCCTTGGGGCGCAGCTTTTCGGGGTGTGCGCGGACCGAGGCGGCTTGGTCGGGCGGAGCCAACGTGCGGCCGGCCGCATTCCGGCTACGGCTCGCCGGCCGCGGGCGCAGGGACCAGGCCTCGGCGACGACCTCCCGACTCGCGAGTGGGCCGCGTGGCGAGGGTATGTTGCAAGGCCCGGAGGAGGCGGACGTCGGATTGGTCGACCCACTTGCGGAACCGGTGCTGGGCGTTGCCGGCCGGGACGGTCAGCAGGCGGTCAAGCTCGAACCGGCGGGCGCCGAGGGCCAGGCCGGCGTGCCCGGCATCCACCGCGTTGAGCATCTGCTCAAGGTGGTTTTCCACAGGGACGGCGAGCACCGGTTTGCCCAGCCACGCCGCCTCCGCCAGCGATTCAAACCCCGCGGTGGTGACGACTGCCCGGCAGGTGGCCATCAGGCGCAGGAATTTTTCGCCATGCAGGCGATGAAAGGTCAGCGTCGGATCGACCCGTTCGACATCCTCCGCCGCCGGTCGGTCGCAGAATACCTGGAGCGGAATCTCACGATGGAGCTGGTGCCACGCCTCGATCTCGGCGCGGTAACCGGCGTTAAGAAGATAAACCAGGAAGTGGCCGTGGTTTTGCGTTCCGTCCAGTTCCCGGAGTTCATCGCGCAGCAGCGGTGGCCCCACCAGCAGGTCCTGCTCGGGGATGTCTTCGGCCTCGTAGAAGGAAAGCCCGTAGCGCACTGACCGGCGCCCGGTGAGGTCCACGTAGCGGCTCAGCCCGAACCATTGCAGCCACGGCGGGTTGGTTTCGGGAAATGCCGGATGGCGCAGCATGAATTGATGTCCGACCGAGAGGACCGGGACCTGGCGGGCCTGAATGAGTCCGGCAACCCCGGTGAGGGGTTCGAGGAAGTTGACCAGCACGTCCGGCCGGGTGCGTTCGATGGTGCCGTCCAACTGACGCAGACTTCGGCGAAAGGCCGGCGTCCGCCGGGCCAGTTGCCAAAGGGTCCGGGGGATGTCCATGGATCGGCCATGCCGATAGACCATGCCGGGGCTGGTCAACGGCAGGACCGGGGTATCGAAACCGTGCTCAAAAAAGGCCGGCCAACTCCGGTTCGGGTGGGCGCCCGCGAGCACGCCGACGACCTGGTGGTCGAACCGCCGGCACCACTGCTGGACGGCCAGTGCCTGGGTCATGTGCCCCCGGCCCTCGCCTTGGATCGTGAACAGGAGTTTCATGCAGATGCAGGATTTCAAACGAACCGTCGAAGTGTTCCACCAACGCCGTGCAGCTTTCCACCCAGTCACCGCAGTTCAGGTAATGCAGGCCCTGGATCTGCCGGCTTTCCGCCCGGTGGATGTGGCCGCAGATGACCCCGTGGGCCCGGGACTGGGCCGCCATCTGCGCCATCCCCTCCTCAAACTGCGTCACGTAGCGGACCGCGGACTTGGCCTTGAATTTCAACCAGGCTGAAACCGACCAGTAACCGAAGCCCAGACGTCGCCGGACGCGGTTGAAATAGTAATTGAGAAGAAGAATCCAGTCGTAGAGACGCGAGCCGACCCGTTCCAGCAACCGGTTGAAATGGACCAACCCGTCGAGCTGGTGACCATGGATGACGAGGTAACGCCGTCGATCCGCGGTCGTGTGGACCGCTCGTTCCACGAACCGGACGCCGCCGAAGTTCAACCCCGCGAAGTGTTCGACGAATTCGTCGTGGTTGCCGTGGACGTAGGTCACCCGGGTGTCCTTGCGGTTCTTCCGGAGGATCTTCTGGACTACGGTATTGGCTTCCTGATCCCAAAACCACCGCCGCCGTAGCTCCCAGCCGTCGATGATGTCGCCGACCAGATACAGGTGCTCGCACTCGGTGGAGCGGAGGAACTCCAGCAGCTTGCCACTTTGGGCATGGCGGCTGCCCAGGTGAACGTCGGATATCCAGATGGTGCGGTAGCGCATGCCGGTCCTTGGCCACACCCACGGGGCCTTGCCCGAGGCATACACCACGCCGGTTCGGACCTGGCAAGGGCTGTCCGCCTTCGCGACCGAATGTTCACCCCACCGGAACTTCCGCCATCAGGTTGCCATCTTTTGATCCGGCTGCAGAGCGCCCGGCCACCGGGTTGATGGCGGCTCAGAACCGCCCCGTCACCGCCACGCGGAAGCTGACCGGCTCGACCGGGTGGAAGTGGAGGTCGTTCACCGGCGCGGCTTCGCCCGCGAGCTGCGATTCGTAGAGGTAGGTGATGTCGTCGTCCTTCCGGTCAAGCACGTTGAAGACGTCCACCGTGAGCGCCCAATCCGGGCTGAAGCGGTAGCCCGCCTGGGCGTTGAGCAGGATCGTCTCGCCGGAACGCACCGAGTCATCCTCGACCAGCGGACGGCTGCCGAAGTAGCGCAGCCGCAGCCCGGCGAAGAAACCCCCGAGTTGCGGCACGTCATGGACGACCACGCCGGCGGCCACCAGGGTCTCAATGGCGCCGGGAATGAAGTCGCCCGCCGGGTCGCGGTCACGGAAGCGCGCGTGCGACCAGGAGAAGTCGGCATCGAGCGTCAGCCAGTCGGTGGGCGTGTAGTAGTTGGCGAACTCGAGGCCGTAACGCCGGCTGGGCCGGGTGGCTTCGGTCGTCCCGGCGTCGCCCACGAAGAGGAGTTCCGAGTCGAGGTCCAGCCACCAGAGCGACACGGTGCTTTGCAGGCGCTCCACCGCCAGCGTGCGCACGCCGAACTCGGCGCCGTAGGTCCGCACCAGCGGGTCCACCGGATTCACCGCCGTGCCGGAGCCGGGATCGATCATGGTGGTCACGCCGCGGGCGTCGTTGCTGTGAAAACCCAGCCCGCCGCTCACGTAAAACTCCGTCTGCGCCCACGGACCGAACACCAGGCTGCCCTTCGGGCTCACCCGGAGGTCGTCGGCCGAGCCGGAGTTCGCCGCGTTGTCCGAGGCCACGTCAAAGGCGTAATAGTCCGCGCGCACACCTACCGTGCTGCGCAGCCAGTCGGTCCACCGGGTCTTGTGCTCGGCATAGGGCGCCACGCTGACTTCGCCCGTGGCGTCGGCGCGGGTGACCGACACCAGCCGCCGCTGGGCCGTGTGGTTCAGCCCGTTCTCGATGTGATCGCCGCGCACCTGGACGCCGACGGTGGATTCGGCCTCCCGCTCCAGCAGGTCATATTTCCAGGTGTGATGCGCCTTCAGGCCGCCGAAGCCGCGCCGGTCGAACTGCTCGAACTGGTCGCCGTTCACCGGATCGTCGAGGAAGTAGGTGAAGTTCGAGAACAGTTCCAAGTCGTAGTAAACGCCATAGACTTGGATCTCCGTGTGGCCGCCGTCGGATTCGCGATACCACTTGCCGGCCAGGCTGAAGCGTTTCGAGTCACCGCCATCGGTTTCGTCCAGCGCCCCGAACCGGTCCAGCGTGCCGGCGGCGACCGCGCGCCGCGGAATCTGGTCGGTCGAGGCCCAGCGGCCGGCATACGCCATCGCGGTCAGGGAAAGCCCGCCTTCCAGCACCTCGCGGCTGTAGCGCAGCACGGCGTTCACCTTCTGGAAGTCCGACGGACTCACCCACGGGCCGTCGTCGTGGCCGACTTCCGCGGCGTAGAGCAGCCGGCCTTCGCCGACCTTGGGCGACGACGCGAACACCGCGCGGCCGTAGCCAAAGGAACCGCCTTCGAGCTGGAGCAGGCCGCGGTCGAGCTGGTTGCTGTATTCCAGTTCCGCCGCGCCGACGGAGCCGAAGTCGCCGATGTCGGCGTAGTAGGGCCCCTTGCGGAAGTGGACCGTCTGCACGAGTTCCGGGATCAGGAAGTTGAGGTCGGTGTAACCCTGCCCGTGGCCGTGGGTGGGCAGGTTCACCGGAATGCCGTCCACCGTGGTCGCGAAGTCGGTGCCGTGATCCAGGTTGAAGCCGCGGAGGAAATACTGGTTGGCCTTGCCCGCGCCGCTGTGCTGCGTGGCGATCAGGCCGGGCACGGTCTCCAGCAGTTCGCCGGGGCGCTGGAGCGGGCGGTATTCGAAGTGGTCGCGGCCGACGTAGCCTTCCGAGGCAGCGTTCGCGATTTCGAGCAGCGAATCGCGACGACCGCTGACGATGATGGTCTGGAGCGTTTCGGGTTCGTTGCCCAGGGCGGCGAGGGGTGCAAGCAGGCCGGCGAGGCCGGCGGTGAGACGGAGGGACGCTGCGTAGTTCATGTTGCCATTGCCGGTCGTGACGCGCGGACCGGCGACGCGGTTCCTTCGACGGGCGGGCAAGAAAAAACGCCCGCGCACGGCAGCTACGGAATCCAGTGCCGCCATCGCTGCCCCGGGTGGCCGGCTTTCTCTTGCCGCAGCCAATCCGGAGTGACCAGCGCCCGTTCGTCGTTCCCGTGAAACACTCCTACAACGAACGGAACGACGGATCGGATGCAGGTCTTTTTCACCGTGCGTCCGGTGAGGCCGTGCGACAGGCTACGCGTCATGGCTTGGTTTCAACTTGATCCCCACGGTCTCGCCGGCCGTGCGCGGGAGGCAGGTTCCGCCGTGCCGTCGCTCCGCACCTCACTGGTGCGGGGCACCGTGGGCTTCACCGTGGTCAGCGTGGCCGGCTTTGTGTCGTGGGCGATCTTCGGCCGGTGGCTGGGCCGGCACCTCGGTGAGGCGGGCATGTATGCGGTCTGCGCGCTGGTCTTCATCGGTTTGAGCGGCCCGTTGCTGCACCGGCTGATCCTTGGCCCGGGCTCCCTCGTCCGGTTTTACAAGCTCTTCGGAGTGTCGTTCACCGCCTATTCGGTCGCCTGGATCGCCGGTTGGATGGCGCTTCGAGGCCACCTTGGGAGTGTTGCCGGCCTGTTCGCCGGCACGGCGGTCATGGGCTGGATGTTGTGCCTCGCCTTTGAAGCGCGGCGTGAACTGGTCAAGGTGGTGGGAGCGCTCTTCGTGCTGAACTCGCTGGGCTATTTCCTCGGCGGCGAAGTCGAAGGCGTGCTGATCCGCCAACACGCGCTCACGGCCATGCTATCCTGGGGAGTGGGTTACGGCCTGGGCTTGGGCGCCGGGCTGGGACTGGCGTTTCACTTTTGCCAGGCCCAGGCGCGGGCCCTGCTGGCCGCCGAAAACGAATCCGCGTGAGTCGGCCGGCCTGGCGCCGGGGGGGCGCTCGCCAAAGCGGCCGCCGCCCTGCCATCTGCTCGACACCCCCCGGGCTTCCGCGTAAGCAGACGCCCGTCAAATGCCCCGTGCCGCCGCCAACGCCCCTACCCCGTCGCCGGAACCGGCCTCCTTCATCGCTCGCTGGCAGAACTCCGGCGCGGCGGAGCGGGCCAATTACCAGCTTTTCCTTTCCGAGCTGTGCGATCTGCTCGGCGTCGCGCGGCCCGATCCGACCAAACCCGACGACGCAGACAACGCCTACGTTTTCGAGCGGTCGGTGACGTTCCACCATCCCGACGGCACCACGAGCACAGGCCGCATCGACCTTTACAAGCGCGGCTGCTACGTCCTCGAAGCCAAGCAGGGCGTCGAGAAACGCGAGCAGGAGGCGGCACTTTCCGAAGCGGGAAAAGCGAAAGCCAAAGCCGCGAAGAAAGGCCACGCCCAGCGCGGCAGCGCGGCGTGGGATGAGGCCATGCTCAAGGCCCGCGGGCAGGCCGAGCAATACGCCCGCGCGCTGCCGGCCAGCGAAGGCCGCCC
>JAYUSF010000014.1:0-8468 GCA_043755815.1 Verrucomicrobiota bacterium | reverse complement strand
CGCGGACCGGCCCGCGCCGGAGCTCGCCCGAGCAGGTGGAGAAACGGCGGCGGGATACGGAGTTTGCGCGGGACCGGCGCCGGGCCGGCTGGACGGTGGCCCTGATCGCCGGGGCGCTGGACCGTTCGCCGTGCTACGTGAAGACCCTCCTGCCGCCGGCGCTGCGGCCGACCCTGGACCCCGAGGGGCGGAACGCGCGGCTCCGCACCGACCCCATCTGCGCGGCGATGCGGTCCCGGGGTCCGAAGGTGGTGCGGTAGAAGATTTAATCATGCTTATCCGGTTTGCTGACAAAATCCAAAAACCAACCTGAATCCCATGACTCTGGCCGAAGTAAAAACCGCTGTCCCGCCCCTACTCCGTCCCTTCGCGGAAACTGTCCACCAAAGCATGGTAATCGCCGAGTTTGACCAAGGCGGTGTGGATGTTTCCAAAGGCGAAGGAAACCAGATGGTGACGGAGTTTGGGAATGGCAAAGAAGGCAGAGATTCCTTCGGAAACAAGTGCGGGTGATGAGGAACCGATGCCTGCCGCTTCACATGCACGACACTTCCGTTCGACGTATTCAGCACGCACTGCCGGAGACCCTTTGAGCCAGTCAAACCCGGTGGACTGGTTTGTAATCATGGGGAGACGCGAGCAGCTAACCAACCGCCCGGGTGCCGGGCAAACCGATTTCAACCCGGAAACCCACTTTGTCAGCAAACCGGATAAGCACGGATTTAATCAGGAAGGCAGGAAGGCAGGAAGGGAGGGGAAGGGGGCAGTATTCAGTGGTCAGTGGTCAGTGTTCAGTGAGTCCGTTCGGGGCTTCGCGCCTTCGCGCCTTCGCTGTTCCGTCAGTTCCTGCTTTCCTGCCTTCCTGATTCACGTCCGGTCCCGGCGGTTCCGGCTTGCCTTTATCGACCGGATGTGAAGTGGGAATGCCATGAGCGAAACCGCCGCGTCCGCCAGCGCCCTGCCCGCGCAGAACCTCGAGCTCCAGGTCACGCTGCCGCCGATCCAGGGCGGCTCCCTCAAGCAGCTCCGGCGCGAGCTGGAGGCGATCGACACCTACCTGGGCAAGATCCAGAACCGGTTCACCGAGGTGGGCCGGCGGTCCGGCACGCGGACCGGGACGGCGGGCTTTGAGGCGCAGCTGAAGTCGCTGAAGGAGTTTGACGCGGGCATCGAGGCCACGGCGCGCAAGCTGGGCGTGCTGACCAAGCAGAACGCCGGGCAGTTTGCCCGCATCACCGACGCCTACCGCCGCAACAATCCCACCCAGTTCCGGACCAACGAGACGGCGCAGGGCATCCCGTCGATGGCGCGCATCCTGGCGCACTTCGAGGAACGCATGGGCCGGCGGCAGGACGTGTATGACCGCGCCTTCCGCAACTACCTGTTCGGCGGCAAGGCCGGTCCGTCGGTCACGCCGCGGGTGAGCGAGGTGTCGGCGGTGAACCTCAACGACGCCCGGCTCGTGGCGGCGCTGGAACGGCTGACCGTGGCGGTGGAGACCAAGGGCGTGGTGGCGGCGGGAACCGGACAGGGAGCCGGGACGGCGGCGGCCGAGAAGAAGGAACGCGAGTTTAAGGACCCGGCCTCGATCGCGGACCAGCCCAACCAGGTGTCCAAGAAGATCCGTTCCGGCAAGGGCGAGCGGTCCACCACCACGGTGGATGCCCTGGCCGGAGGACAGACGCTGGAAACGGTCTTCGATTCCAAGGGCAATCCGAAGACCAAGATCCAACGGCTGTCCAAGGCGATGGAGAAGCGCCAGGACTTCCTCGACCTGCTGGCCAACGAGCAGCAGGTGCTCAAGGCTGCGGGAGTGGGCCGGCGCAAGGGGCGCAGCGCCGCGGAGCTGGGCAGTTTTGCGGATGCCTACGACCAGTCGGCCAAACAGATCCAGGCGACCGCCGATGGGCTGGATGAAAGCCAGCGCAATGTGGCCGGTCGGCCGATCCTGCGGCGAATGAAACTGGCCGCCCAGGGTTACGCCACCAAGGCCAAGGAATTGCGTGCCTTAGCGGCCGCCCAGGCGGCCCTGGAGACGTCGCTCACCGGCAAGGAAGCGCAGTCGTTGGCGGATGCCATCGCCAATGCGCGGCAGCATCGGCGCCGGGAAAACTATCAGGGCCAGCTGACTTCGGCCCGGATGGTCACCGCCCAGGAAAAACAGGCGGCCGCGGCCGCGGCGGAGGCGGAGCGGCAGGCGGCGGCGGAAGCGAACCGGCAGCAACGGGCGCAAGCCGATGCCCAGAGATCCCAGCGGCAGCGCCAGACGCAACAGCAGCGGGAGGCCCGCCAGCTGTTCCAGGCGGTGCAGGCGGCGAAGACGCAGGATCAGAAGTCCGCCGTCGAGCAAGGGCGACAGGCCAAGCGGGCCAAGCAGGAAACCGAACGCGCCCAGCGCAGCACCCAACTGAACCTGAACGCCGCCGAGGCGCAGCGCGCGCAGGCGGATTTGTTGGCGCAGGGATACGCCCGGGGCAAGACCACGAACAAACGCGACCTGAGCGCCAAGGGCAACGGGCAGGGCGAATATGTGGAGTTCGTGAAGGAGGATGGTGGTCGGCGGATCAAGCAGCAGTTCACCAACCAATACAAGAATGGCCAGCTCGCCACGGTGGGGCTCGTGACCGTGGACACGCCGCTCGCGGGGCCACGCGCGCCCAAGGGGCCCAAGCCACCCAAGCCGCCGGCCGACAAGGACGCCGGCAAGGGCTTCCTGGAGAACACGGAGCAAGTCACCCGCTGGGCGGCGAGCGTGGGCGCGCTGTATGGTTCGCTGGCGCTGGCGCGCACGGGGCTGCGGGCGTTCCTCGACCTGAGCTACGAGGTGGCCCGCCTCGACCAGGTTTACCAGAAGCAGGGCGGCACGACCAAGGCATTGGCCGACGACGTGCTGCGGCTGGCCGCGGCCAACGGGCGCAACTCCAAGGAGGCGCTGCAGAGCGCCACGAGCTGGGCGCGTCTGGGCCTGACCCGGCTGCAGATCAACGAGGCGGTGCGGGTGTCGCTCACGGCGGCGAACGTGGCCGAGCTCGACACGCTGGAGGCGACCAAATACCTGCAGAGCACGATGGCCGCCTACGGCCTGCAGGTGCGGCAGATCAGCGGCTTCCTGTCGGGGCTGAACGACATCTCCAACAAGTTCAACGTGACCAACGCGGACCTGCTGGAAGGTATTAGCAAAGTCGCCAACGTGGCCAAGCAGGCGGGCATCCCGCTCGAGGAACTGCGCGGCCTGATCGGCGCGGCGGTGGGCACCACCGGCCAGACCGGCGCGAACATTGGCAACGCGCTGAAGTCCATCATCGTGGCCCTGTCCAATCCCGTGCTGCAAAAGACGCTGAATAAGGAGTTCAAGCTGGACGCCATGCTGCCCGACCAGTCGGACCTCAAGAATTTCTCGGACCTGTTGGGCGACCTGTTCGTGCGTTACCAGGACCTGAACAACGCCGAGCGGCAGAGCCTGCTGTTCCAGGTGGCGGGCAAGACGCAGGCCAGCAAGCTGGCCGGTTTGCTGGACAGCTACGTCAAGGGCCTGGAACTGGCGGCCAACGCGACCCTGAACCTGACCTCCGCGGAAAAGGAAAACGAGCTCATCATTGCGACCCTGCGCAACCGGCTGGGGGCGCTGGCCACGGAGTTTGAACGCTTCGCGCTGATCCAGGGCGGCAAGCCGGCCGAGGCGCTGGGCGGGGCGCTGGGCCTGCTGCGCAACGCGCTGGGCGTGCTCAACCTGCCCGGCGTGAGCCACACGGTCACGCTGCTCACCACGCTGCTGGCGGTGCTCTCCGTGCGCCTGCTGCTCACCGGCAAGGCGATCGGCGAGGCGGGCGGGAAGATGGGTTACCTGGACAAGTCGCTCAAGAACGTGACGGACCGGTTCCGCTCGCTGAACCAGCGGGTGTCCGACATCAACGGCAGCTTCAGCGAGGGGACGAAACGGGCCGACCGGTTCATGTCGGTCATGGGGTCCGCGCGGTTCCGGCGGGGCATCAGCGACTGGAGCCTGGCGCGCAAGGCGGCCGGCGAAATGTTCCGGGCGGATTCGCTGACGACGGCGGGGGCGGCGCTGGGCTTTGCTGGGGCCGGCTATGCCCGGGGCGGGGCCCGGATGGCGGTCGGGGGCGCGCAGCAGGCCGCCGGTTTCATGCGACGGCTCGGCCTGGCCGGGGCGCTCACCGTCGGGGCGGCGATCCCGGAAATCCTGGCCGGCGTGGCGGCGATCACGGCGGTGACGTGGACCTTCGAGAAGGCGTCGTCCGCCTTCGGGCTGTCCACGGCGGGGGCGGACAAGGCGACCGAAGCCTTTGCGGCGACCATGAACAAGCTGGAAGCGCGGGCGGGCAACGCGGCGTCGAGCCTGCGCCTGCTGAGCGTGGCCATGCGCACGCTGGGCTCCGGCAGCGTGCGGCCCCAGGTGGTGGACCAGCTGCTGTTGGGCCTGCAGAACACCAAGCTGGCCAACGGGCAGCCGCTGGTGGACGCGGCGGGGGCCCAGCGGCTGCGGGCCAGCGTGGGCAATCCCGCCGGCGTGCGGGCCGTGCTGGAGGCCAGCCGGACCGAGGCCATGGCGCAGCAGATCAACGCCCAGGTGGAGGCGGCGGCGCAGGGGCAGGTGGAAATCGAGCGGCTCGACCGGGAGATCCAGCGCGTGCGCAACCCGGTGGACCGGGCCAAACTGGAGGTGCAGAAGACCCAGCAGATGACCGCGCTCAACAACCTGCGGTCGCAACTCGCCGAAGGCGACGTGGGCGACGAGCTGGCCCGCACCGAGGAACGCAAGCTCACGCTGCTGAAGAAGCAGGAGCTGGTGCTGGGCTCCATCGCGCAGATCTACAAGCTGCTGGGCGGGGTGTCACCGTTCACCCAGCACACGGCCGACCTGGCGGCGGCGGCGGCGGCGGTGCAATACCTGGAGGCGGAGCAGGATTCCCTGCTGCGGCAACAGGGCGAGTTTGCCGCCGCAAAACCCGCCGCGCTGGCGCAGGCCGCGCAACTGCGGGCCGAGGTCGCGGCGTCGCAGCCGAAGTATGCCCAAGTGACCCGCAGCGAGGGCAAGGACCTGTCGGTGCTGGCCGACTGGGCCCCGGACTTCGGCCTGGGGATCAAGGACAACCTCCGCGCCCAGATCCAGACGGACGCGACTAAGCTGGAACTGGCCAATTCCATCGAAAAAAGCGGCATTCCCACCAATGGCCGCGGCCTGACTGTGGCCCGGAACCGCGCGATCGAAGCGGGTTTGTCGGTCAACCGCACGGCCCGGGAGCAGAAGGAACAGGAGCTGAACTACCTGGCCTCGCCCGAGGTGCTGGAGGCGAAGCGGTTCGAGTCCCTGCTCGCGGACGCCAAGCGGGATCAGACGGCCAAGAACGCGACCTTCGGGGTGGGCGGGAACGACACCGAACGGCTGCTGGACCGGCGCAACGCGCTGGAACGCGAGGCGGGCCGGCTGTTTGAGCAGAGCGCCACCTCGGCCGAGGCGGCGGCGCGCCACGTGCAGACGCAGGTGGACCTGCTCGAAACCGAGAACCAACTGAAGGAACGCGGCTACCGGCTGGAGCAGGACATCGCCCAGGCCCGGCTGGAATCCCAGCGGGAGTTCAACCGGAGCTTCATGGAAGGGGACGCGACGTCGCGGCTGAAACAGCTGGCCGCGCTGCAGGCCAGCAAGCTGGGCATGACCAAGACCGCCGGCGGTTACCTGGCCCTGGGCGACCTCACCAAATACCTGCCGGAAGAGGAGCGGGTGGGCGGCCGGCTGTCCGAGCTGCGGGGCG
The DNA here is from genome assembly GCA_043755815.1 of Verrucomicrobiota bacterium. Classification (GTDB taxonomy): domain Bacteria; phylum Verrucomicrobiota; class Verrucomicrobiia; order Limisphaerales; family UBA9464; genus CAIWAH01. Next base: position 2,694 of record JAYUSF010000014.1, on the reverse strand, counting down.
AACAGCGCACGCGGTCCGCCGCCCGGCAGGACTCCCACTATCGGGCCACCTCTGAAGAGGCGATCCAGCGCGGCCAGGCGCAGCTGCTGGGCAACAGCAGCTACCAGAACTTTGCGACCACCCTCGCCAAGGTGAACGAGATCAGCGGCACCACCGCGGTCTCGCTCCGGGCGATGGAGAAGAGTGCCGGCCGGGCGGCGGAACGGCTGGGCGAACTGGCCGACGCGGTGGGGGTGGCGGCGCAACGGCTGGTGGGCTGGCAGCCGGGGCAGGCCATGGGGAATCCGCAGAGCCAGGGACGCGGCGCCAGCGGGTCATGGTGAGGATGCTGACTGCGCCGGGGCCGGACTGCTGTTGGTTGTGACCGTGTTTAATCCATCCAGGAAAGCGGTCGCGTCCGCGTGGCCCTCCGAGGCGGCCTGCTGGATAAAGGCCATGCCCTTGACGGGGTCCAGGTCCACTCCGCGCCCCTCTACCAGGCGCTGGCCCAATTCAAATTTGGCCCGGCTGCTGCCCTGCTGTGCCTGTTCCTGCAGGAAGGAAACGATGGCGGCCACGTGTTTGGGGTCCTCCAGTCGTTGTTTTCTCCGGTGCTCGCGGTCCTTGGCGGCATCGGCCTGGTGGCGGGCGATGATGAGTTGCTGCCAGTGGGAAACGTCTCGGTCGGCCGCCTGCCATTCCGGATCACCCCGGCAGTAGTCATCCACGGTCGGAGCCGCATACCAGCGCAGGTCGCCCATGGCGAAACGGGGTGTGCCCAGGGCCTGTGCCTGTTTTCCGGCCATGTATTTGAGCAGCTCGTTCGGCCCGCCCAGATCCACCGTTTTCACCGCCACCTGTTGCTTGAATTCGCGTTCATCGCGGCTTGCCCGTTCCACCCGGTCCGCGGCCTGGGAGCGGCGGGTGATGGCGCGATTGAGTTCGTAATGGAACACTTCCAGCGGGACCGCCACATTGGTTCCGTGCAACTGCCGGAACCGGGCCAGCGAAGTAAATGACAGCGACTCCCGATTGGTCTGCGCCACGGCTTTGGTCAGGGATTTCGGACGGGCTGGCGCCAGGCCGTAGCGGGCGGGATCGGGCGCATCTGCGGCGAGCAGGTTGGACGCCAGGGCGATGGTCATGGCGCAGAGCAAACGCTTCATCCTCCACGGTTAGCGCGAACGGGGTAGGGCGGCAAGCGTGGGAATGGGGCGGGTTGGGTTGACGCTTCAGGTAAATGAGGTCTGTTCCGATAAGCACGACAGTCCCGGCGCACCCGGTTTTGGTTGACAGTGGGAAGGGGGTTTCAGGCATGGTGCCCCGCACGATTCCCTGTGAACGGGCTGGGTCATTGAAGGTCAAACCTTGGGCGGACATCCGCGCGAGGGTTTGGCCGGCTCAGGAAATGAAAAAGAAATCCAACAAAGTTATCAGCATGAAGACGCGCAATTTTGAGTATCCCAAGGAAACTCGGGGAAGCAAGATCGCCCGCAAGGTGCGCACACAGGCCAATGGGCTGTCGGATGCCAAGCGTCAGGAGCTGTTTAACGCCGGCATGCGCATGATCTATGGCGGGGACGTTGCCAAAGAGGTGCTACGCACTTGACACCAATGTGCCGCTGGATCTGGCGGACAATGTGCCCGCGGCCCACACGCTGTTGCAAGTGTGCCGGGAGCGGAACTACCTGCTGACCATCCCGCCCACCGTGGTGCAGGAGCTGACGCTTTTGGTCCTGAACCAGGATCACCCGGCCACGCAACTGGCCTCCATTGCCCTGTCCAACCTCAAGGCGTGGGGCATCGTGCCCTTTGATCTGCAGGCCGTGAACCACGGCATTGCCGAACGGTTTGCCCAGAAGGTTATGGATGAGGGCATCGTCCCGGAAGGCGAATTCAATGATGCCGTGATCGTCGCCGAGGTGGCGACCTACGAAATCCCGGTGCTCGTCACCTCCGACGGCGACCTGCGGAACGCCTCGCCGGAGCGCCTGCAACGGGCGCTGGAGCAATGTTGCCTCAGCCCGGTGCGCATCATGCCGCCCTGGACCTTGGTGCGCGAATTCGCGCAGACGGCCTCGCGCCCCTAGTTTTGGACCGCCGCGGTGGGACGGTGGCCGGGGCTCCCGCGCCCGCCACCGGATCGCTCCCCACTGCGGTGGTCCTCCCCTTGGTTTCCGCCGGCTTCTTTTGATTGGACGGTGGTATATCCGTGGATATATTTCTGCCGCGTTGACGGCGTATGTTCCCCCGTTAACGTGCCCGCGCTTGGAGCGAGACTCCAGGCTGCCACTCACGCGGCTACCAACCGCGGGCATCATCAACGAGAACATAGTGCCGGCTTTGGATAGCCCCACCGGGTGGTGCCGCGGGGTGATAAGGGTCTCGCCCTTCCGAGGTCGGCACTGTTTTTTTGCCGGGCGAGACCCGGCAGGAAGGAATCCCATGCGCTGCACCAAAGCGATCCGTCAGCCACAAATCACCGTCCTCACGTTACGTCCGGCCCGTCCGGCGCCATTCGCGTCCCAGATCCCGGACCCCGAGCGGGGCCTGTATTACCAGGATCGGGACGGCAACGTCCACGCTGTGGACGGCCTCGAGGTGCCTAACCCCGAGGCCGTCAACGTCAGTCCAAAGCCTAGCCGGCCGCCAACGTCAGTCCAAAGCCTAGCCGGCCGCCAACGTCAGTCCAAAGCCTAGCCGGCCGCCAACGTC
>JAYUSF010000013.1:0-8470 GCA_043755815.1 Verrucomicrobiota bacterium | reverse complement strand
CACGGCTGTTCGCTTGGGGTTTCGATCCGAACCACAATGAGGCGCTCTACCCATGCCTGACTGGCCCGGGAAACCGCCCCAAGACGTAATGCTCCGATTGGGCGAGCCCAATTTGGTCTTCGTGACCATCCGCACGGAGGAATCGCGACGGTGGCTGGCCACCGATGCGATTCACCGGCTGATCATCCAAGTATGGCAGGCCGCGGAGGTCTGGTTGGTCGGCCGCTACGTTTTGATGCCGGACCATGTGCATTTCTTCTGCGCACCACATGATTGGACGGTGCCGCTGAAGCGGTGGATCACCTACTGGAAGAGCCAACTCACCAAGGCACACGGCAATCCGGCTTGGAGGTTCCAATCTCTGTCTTGGCATCACCGGCTCCGGGAAGGGGAGAGTTACGCCCAGAAATGGCATTACTTGAGAAACAGTGCCGTGCTGGAGGGATTGGTGAAATCCCCTGACGAGTGGCCTTACCAAGGAGAAGTGAACCCGCTGATCTGGCATGAGGAATAGCCGTGCAACAGAAAGTTGGGCGTGGGTTTTTGAGCCGGCGAAGGTTTCACTGGGTGGCGCAAGGCTAGGGGCGGGATTGCCGCCGGTCCCGTTCCTCGCAACCCTCCCCGAAGTTGGAACAACTGCGGAACGATGAATCAAGCCTTTCAAAATGAGTTCGCGGGCAAACGGGTCTTGGTGACCGGGCATACCGGCTTCAAGGGGGCCTGGCTTTCCGAGTGGCTCCTCAACTTGGGCGCGACCGTAACAGGATATTCCCTGCCGAGTCCGACTTCACCGGCGCTGTTCACGCAGCTGGAACTTGAGGCGCGAATGAGCCACGTCATCGCAGACATTCGCGATTCGGCGCGGTGGCAGCAAACGGTCAAGAGCACCGAGCCCGATTTCGTCTTCCATCTCGCGGCCCAGCCTTTGGTTCGAAGCTCTTATGTTGATCCAGTCGGGACTTTTGAGACGAACGTGCTGGGGACCATTCGGGTCCTGGAAGGATTGCGGAGCATCACGAAACCGTGCGCGGTCGTCTGCGTAACGACCGACAAGTGCTACGAGAACCGCGAATGGCTATACGGCTACCGCGAAGAGGATCCGCTCGGTGGCTTTGATCCCTACAGCGCCAGCAAGGCGGCCGCGGAAATCGCCATTGCCTCCTACCGGCGATCGTTCTTCACCGGCCACCCGGTCAGGATCGCCAGCGCGCGGGCCGGAAATGTGATTGGCGGTGGCGACTGGGCGTTGGATCGGATCGTTCCCGACAGTGTGCGGGCTTTGGCGGATGCTCGACCGATCCCGGTGCGAAACCGATATGCCACGCGCCCATGGCAGCATGTATTGGAACCGCTGAGCGGCTACCTCTGGCTTGCGGCCCGGCTGTCACAAGATCTCAAGCTGGCGACTGCCTTCAACTTCGGCCCGTCCCATGACGCCAACCGGACCGTCGCCGAATTGGTAACCGAATTCCTCCGCCATTGGCCGGGCACTTGGCTCGACCAGACTGCCCCGGATGCCCCCCACGAAGCCGGCCGGCTCCAACTGAGCACGGACAAGGCGAACGCCTTGCTGGGCTGGTCGCCAACTTGGAAATTCAATGAGGCGGTCGAAGCCACGGCCCGGTGGTATCGGGCGGCAGGCTCTTTGACGACGGCTGAAGCAGTCCGTCAGGTCACCTTACGCCAAATCGAGCACTACACGGCTGCTGCCCGTCTCCGGAGTATTCCTTGGGCCACAGGGACGACCAAAGCTGAAGACGCCGGTGGTGGCGCGAGGTTCCTACCGAGCGACTCGGCCTACTCGCTCGGCGGGAGCCTCGCGCCACCGGGTGTAGGTCCGTCGAGCGACACCAGCGGTGGCGATGGGGATCGGCTTAAGTCGTAATCGTATCATGACCTCCTTCTGCTGCCGCGCGTGCGGTTCCAACTCGGGCCGGATGGTCCTGGACCTGGGCGTCCAGCCGCTCGCCAACAACCTGCTCACCGCCGCCGACCTCGCGAAGCCGGAACCGAAGTTTCCGCTGCGCCTCGCGCTGTGTGAGGGTTGCTGGCTGCTCCAGATCACCGACATCGTGCCGCCGGTCGAGCTGTTCAGCGAATACCTCTACTTCTCGTCGTTCAGCGACGCGCTGCTACGGCATTCGGCGGAGGCGGTTGCCCAGCACTTGCGCGAGTTTGGCCTGGGGCGGGACAGCTTCGTGGTCGAGGTCGCCAGCAACGATGGCTACCTGCTCAAGAACTTCGTCGCGGCCGGCGTGCCCTGCCTCGGCATCGAACCGGCCGCCAACATCGCCAAGGTCGCCCGCGAACAGGGCATCGAAACGCTGTGCCAGTTCTTCGGCACCGCCACTGCCCGTCAGCTCGCGAACGCGGGCCGGAGCGCTGATTTGATTTTGGGCAACAATGTCTTCGCCCACGCGCCGGACACCAACGACTTCGTCGCCGGCTTGGCGGCGCTGCTCAAGCCCACGGGCCGTATCGCCCTGGAGTTTCCCTACGCCTGCGACCTGATCGAGCATGTGGAGTTCGACACGATTTACCACGAACACGTGTTCTACTTCACGCTCACGGCGCTGGTGCCTCTTTTCGCCCGGCACGGTCTGGAGATTTTCGATGCGCGGCGCCTGCCCATCCACGGTGGTTCACTACGCGTGTATGCGCGACACGCGGACCCAAGGGCAAACTCGGCGGAGCCTCCCTCTCCCCTCAACGGGGAGAGGGCCGGGGTGAGGGGTGAGGGCGATACCGAGCGTGCGACCGCCCCTCACCTCACCCCAACCCTCTCCCCTCCCGTCGGGAGCGGAGAGGGAGGAGGCATGTCGCGGGTGGCCGCGCTGCTGGCGGAGGAGCGGGCCAAGGGCGTGGCGTCGGCAGCCTACTACGATGACTTCGGAAACCGTGTCCGGCGGATCCGGGACGACTTGGTGACCTTTCTGAGCGAGCTGAAGGTTGCCGGCAAGTCGATCGCCGCCTATGGGGCTTCGGCGAAGGGCAGCACGCTGCTGAACTTCTACGGCCTCGGCGCCGAGATGCTGGACTTCGTGGCCGACCGGAGCACGGCCAAGCAGGGCCGGCTGACGCCGGGCACGCATCTGCCCATCGTGGCGCCCGAGGAGCTGCTGCACCGCCGACCCGACTACGCGCTGCTGCTGACGTGGAATTTCGCGGAGGAAATCCTGAAACAACAGCAGCCCTACCGTGAGGCCGGCGGCAAGTTCATCGTGCCGCTGCCGGAGGTGCGGGTGGTTTGAGTTGAACCGCAAATGAACGCCGATGAACGCCGATGAAAGCAGATTATGCGGAACCAGAGCGGCGGCTCTCCAGCCGCCGATTCCCGACAATCGGAGCGCGGACGGTCACGTCCGCGAGTGCCGGCGGGTGGGCCACCGGTTTCAGCGCGGACCAATCCCTCAATCGGCGGGGTCTTCGGGCGGACGTGACCGTCCGCGCCCCTTTGCCTGTCCACCTGCGGTCTGACTCCAATGAAGTTCACGTCCACCCAACTCTCCGGCGTCTACCTGATCGAACCCGAACGCCGCGCCGACGAGCGGGGTTGGTTTGCCCGGACGTGGTGTGAACAGGAATTCGCGGCGCACGGGCTGAACACCCGCTGGCCGCAGGGAAACCTCACCCGAACGCTGCGGCGTGGCATGATCCGCGGGCTGCACTGGCAGGCCGAGCCGCGGCCCGAGGTGAAGCTGGTCCGCTGTTCGGTCGGCGCAATTTGGGACGTGGCGGTGGATGTGCAACGCGACTCGCCGACCTTCGGCCGCTGGGCGGCCTATGAACTGACGGCGGAGAATGGGCATCAGCTTTACGTCCCGGCGGGTTTTGCCCACGGATTCCAATGCCTGACCGACGGCAGCGAGGTCAGCTACCTGATGGGCGAAACCTACGTGCCCGAGCTCGCCCGCGGACTTCGGTGGAACGATCCGCAGGTGGCCATCGACTGGCCGCTCCCTGAACCGTTTCTGTCAGAACGGGACCGCAATTTACCTCTGCTGGCGGAAATTTCCTGAAGCACGATGCGCATCCTGGTCACTGGTGGCACGGGGTTTCTGGGTTCGGCGTTTGTCCGCACCGCCCAGGCCGCCGGGCATGAGGTGGCGGTGCTGACACGAACCGACCAGCGTGGGCGGGTTGCCCCGCAACCCGCTCGGCTTGCAGGGCAAGCCGCCCACAGCACTGCTCCCGGACCTAGTGGTCTGGGAATCATGAGGCTGGTTGGTTCGGTTGCGGAACCGCCCTGGAAAGACATCGAACGCTTCGCGCCACAAGCCTGCGTCCACGCGGCGTGGATTGCGACGCCGGGCGTCTATCTGGAGTCGCCCGAAAATCACGAATGGACGCGGCGGAGCGGCGAATTCCTCGCCCGGCTTCCCTCGGTCGGTGTCCGTCACATCACGGTGCTCGGCACCTGCATCGAGTATCAGGTCACCGGCCAGAAGTTGGTGGAGGACGTGACGCCATTGGCGCCGACCTCGACCTACGCCCGCAGCAAGTGTGAACTGCACGAGCTGCTGGTTTCCCGTAGCAGCCGACGTGAGGAGGCGGATGGATCCGATGCGGAATGCGGATTGCGAAATGCGGAACTCGCCTGGGCGCGGATCTTCTATCCTTACGGGGAAGGGGAGCATCCGGCCCGGCTGGTAAGTTCGCTCATCGCCAAACTTCGCCGCGGCGAACCGGTCAGCTTGAAGACACCCCGCAGCACCAAGGACTACATCCATGCCGACGATGTGGGAAACGCGCTGCTGGCCGTCGTCGAGCAGCGGTTCAGCGGAACCATTAACATCGGCACCGGGGAGGGGGTGACGGTCGAATCCATTGCCCGGGAACTCGGACGAATGGTGGGGCGACCCGAGTTGATACAGGTTCCGGAAAACCCGCCGGCCGACCCGCTGGACTACGTCGTGGCGGACGCCACCCGGCTCCGCTCGCTCGGCTGGAAACCGCAGGTGACGCTTGAAGCCGGGTTGCGCCGGCTGGTAGAGGCACGTGCGTCATGAAGCCTCGCACCGACTGTCCCGGCTGCGGCAACCGCGCGTTGTCCGCACCGTTCTGCCTGCCGCGGCAGCCGGTCGTGCTGAACTACCGGTTCAAGGACGCCACTGCCGCCTCGCGCGTGCGTCGTCGTGCCGTAACCCTGCGCCAATGCCGGAAGTGCGGCCTTGTGTTCAATGCGACGTTCGACATCACCGCGATTCCGTATGACGAGAACTACGAGAACCGTCAGAGCTGCTCGCCGGCGTTTCAGCAGCACCTCGACCGGCTCGCACTGGACCTGACCCGCCGAAATCGGCTGCAAGGCGGGCGTATCCTGGAGGTCGGCTGCGGCAAGGGCGACTTCCTCCGGTTGCTGTGCCGGACCGCCGGGGCAACGGGCGTGGGCTACGACACGTCCTACGAAGTCCGGCCGGAACCCGAGCCGGCCGGCCTTTCCTTTTACCAGCGCTACGTCAGCGCGGCGGATGTCACCGAGCCGTTTGACGCGGTGATCTGCCGGCATGTGATCGAACACGTGCCGGAGATCGGGGCGTTTCTCCGAGAGCTCCATGCCATCGCGGCGGCGGCCGGCGATCCCGTGGTGGTGCTCGAAACGCCCCGCTTCGAGTGGATCGTCGGGCAGCTCAGCCTGTGGGACATCTTCTTTGAGCATTCCAATTACTATCCGATGGCGTCGCTGGCTCACCTTTGCCGGTTGGCCGGCTTCCGGGTCGTGCGGCATCGCGGAGTGTTCGGCGCGCAGTATCAAATCCTGGAGTTGCGGGTGGCGAAAAGGGGTGGTGGCGCGAGGCTCCCGCCGAGCCCGGATGCAGACTCGCTCGGCCGGAGCCTCGCACCACCGGTGCGGGCCCGCCCGCCCGGAATTCCTCCAGAAGCCAGGCTGGGTGACTTTGGCCGCAAGGCGCGGAAGCATCTGGCCAAACTGGGGAAGCAGTTCAAGGGTGCTGCCAATGGACAAGGCTGGGCCCTCTGGGGCGCCGGAGCGAAAGGGGTCGCGTTGGTCAACCATTTGGGCGCCGTGCGTCCCCGCTGGGTGATTGATTCCAATCCGGCGAAGCAGGGCGGCGTGCTGCCGGGCAGCCGGATTCCGATCGTTGCGCCCGCCGACCCGCGTTGGCTTCGCCTTGGCCTCATCGTAATTGCCAACCCGAACTATGCCCGGGAGATTGGCGACGTTCTCCGACAGCGCGGCTTCATCGGCCGCGTGCTGACCCTTTAGACCATGAAGCTCACCATCGATACCGACGCGAAGACGCTCGTCTGCGAAACGGCCGCCGGCCGGGAACAACTGCCGCTGTATTCCGACCGAGCGTTCGACCTGATCGCCGAGCAATGGGTCAAGGTCGGCTGGAACCAGCGTTATTCCTATACGTTCTCCTGGTTCGGCCGGCCAATCATCCAGTTGCCGGAAGACATGGTGCGCACCCAGGAGGTGATCTACCGCGTGAAGCCGGACGTCATTCTCGAAACGGGCGTGGCCCACGGCGGTTCGCTGATCTTCTACGCGTCGCTCTGCAAGGCGCTCGGCAAGGGGCGCGTCATCGGCATCGACATCGAGATCCGGCCGCAAAACCGGCAGGCCATCGAAGGCCATGAAATGGCGCCGCTGATCACGCTGATCGAAGGCAGCTCCACCGCGCCGGAAACCGTGGCCCGCGCCAAGTCGCTGATCAAACCCGGCGACAAGGTCCTCGTGCTCCTCGATTCGAACCATACCCGCCAGCATGTCCTCGACGAATTGGCCGCCTACCACGACCTCGTCGGACCCGGTTCCTACATCGTGGCGACCGACGGTCTGATGAAGGACCTGCACGACGTGCCGCGTGGCCAGCCCGACTGGACGCACGACAATCCGACCGATGCAGCCATCGAGTTTGCCGCCCAACATCCCGAGTTCGTGATTGAGCAGCCGGCCTGGCCCTTCAATGAGAGCGGCCTGAGTCGGAACCTGACCCATTGGCCGGGCGCGTGGTTGCGGCGGAAGTAGGCTGAAACGAGACGAGGCCGGCGTCAGGCTTGGCTTTTCGCGCAGCCCGTGCCGGAATTCGGCGCCGCGTTCAACGCCCCCGATGTCCCAGCCTTATTTCAGCATCCTGCTGCCGACCAAAAACCGCTCCGAGATTCTTCCCGGAGCGATTCAGAGCGCCTTGGACCAGACGTGCGGCGACTTCGAGCTGATCATCTCGGACAACGACGACTCGGCCACGGCGACCCGTGACGCCGTGGCCCAGTTCAACGACTCCCGCATCCGGTATTGCCGCACGTCCGGGAACCTCGCGATGCACGAGAACTGGGACAACGCCTTCCTGCAGGCGACCGGGCAACAGGTGCTCGTGTTGGAAGACAAGATGCGGTTGGTGCCCAATACCCTGGAGATTCTGCGGGAACACGTCGGCCGTGAAGGAACCTTGGTGTCGTTTCCGGTAACCTTCGTAAAGGATGCGAGCCTGCCCGCGGCGCGAACGCCGGTGCGCGGGGTGAGCTGGAAGAGCTTGGCGATCGTGGACGACTTCACGCGGTTCGTGCCGCGTGCGTTCGACCGGATTCCCAAGGGCCTGGACTGCTGCGCATCCCGCGAGCTGCTGGCCCGGATCAAGGTGGAGAGCCCCACCGGATTCCTCTTCTCGCATGTCTGTCCGGACTATTCCTTCGGCTTCATGGTGCTGTCCCGGCTCGAACGCATCGTGCACCTGAACACGCCGCTCATCTACGTGCCGAACAACTGGATGTGGGCCGGCAAGTATTCAAACGGGCAGGCGACCTACAAGAAGGACGCGATCATCCGGCGCTTCGTGCAGCAACTGCCGGTGACGCCGGACGACATCATCGCGCGGGTGCCGATCAAGGCGCGTTACCTGTGGATCAACATGGTCCTCTTCGATTTTTTCACGAAGTATCGCCGGGCCGGCCACGCTCCGGAAATCAACTGGGCCGACTATCACGCGTTCGTGATGACGCTCATCCTGCTCGGGCGAAAGCTGGGCGGAGACATGACCGAGGAAGCCGACGCGGTCCGGGCCTCGTTGCGGCAGAACAGTTTCGGCTTCCGGGCCAAGGTTTACCTGAAATTCATCCTTCAACTCTGGCGGAGCCTTTTGCGCACCATCGGCGGACGGTTGGCGACGCGACGATCCTGATCCAATTTCATGCCCACGACTTCCAACAAAAACTTCTACAAGGGCGGGTTCCTGCTGGCGGCAGCGGTGATCGCGGCCGCGCTGCTTGCGCTGTTCCACGAGAGCCTGCTTCCGGGGCAGGTCCTGTTCGCCAATGACGCTCCCTTGGGCCGGCTCGCGGCCCAGGCGGACATCGTCTGGTCCAACTTCATGGCCTACTGGGTTTCGCTCGACTGGATCGGCATCAACCTGCCCAGCGGTGCGCCGAGCTTCACGCCGGTTTCCTATGCCGTGCTTGGGCCCGTGCTGTTCGCCAAGTTTCATGTGCCGTTGAGCCTGTTGTTGCT
>JAYUSF010000012.1:0-8505 GCA_043755815.1 Verrucomicrobiota bacterium | reverse complement strand
CATCGCTCCGCTCGCCCTCCTCCAAGACGTGGGGCGGACACACCGGATTCCTGTTTTGCTAACTACACCACCTGTCCTGTTTTGCTCGCCCCGCGACACAAAAATCTGAGCAAAGCGAGTTTTGCCTAACCCATCCCGCGATTGGGCTGCACTCGGGCCCTCGAAAAACGTGCTTTCCGGTTTGGGCCACCCCCGAATTCGCGCCATGGTCCGTTTGCACACGATGGAAAAACTGCTGCTGATCGATGACGAGGCCGACGTTCAATACAGCTTTCGTCGGATCTTCGATTCTCCGGACTTGGAACTTCACACGGCCTCGAGCGGCGAAGAAGGGCTGCGCCTTATCTCCCAGATAAAGCCCGACCTCGTCATATCGGATATCCGGATGGCCGGCATCAACGGGCTGGAAACGCTTCGCCGGATCCGGCAACTCGACCCGAAACTTCCGGTCATCCTGATGACGGCCTACGGCACGACCCAGACCGCAATCGAAGCGATGAAGCTAGGGGCCTATGACTACCAGCTGAAGCCGTTTGATGTGCCCAAACTCAAGGCACTTGTGGGAACTGCGCTGAAGGCGGCCCGCGACATGCGTCAGGCAGTTACGCTGCAGCCCATGCTGGAGGCCGAGGATTATGAAATCGGTGTCGTCGGGCGGAGCGAGGCGATGCAGACCGTGTTCAAGCTCATTGGCCAGGTCGCCACCTCTGACGCCACCGTTTTGGTCACCGGCGAGAGCGGAACCGGCAAGGAGCTCGTGGCCCGTTCGATCTATCACCACAGCCGCCGCTCGGAACGGCCGTTCCTCGCCATCAATTGCGCGGCCATTCCCGATAACTTGCTCGAGTCCGAACTGTTCGGCCATGAAAAGGGTGCCTTCACCGGCGCCGCGCAGCAGCGCATCGGCAAGTTTGAGCAGTGCAACGGCGGAACGCTTTTCCTCGATGAGATTGGCGACATGTCGCCGGCCACTCAGACGAAGATGCTGCGGGTGCTACAGAGTGGCTCTTTTGAGCGCGTGGGCGGCAACGAAACCATCAAGGTCGACGTGCGGGTGATTGCGGCGACCAACTGCCTGCTGGAGGAGGCAGTTGCCCAAAAGCGGTTTCGCGAAGATCTCTTTTATCGGCTCAACGTGGTTCGCATCCAACTCCCCCCGCTGCGCGAACGGCGTGAGGACATCCGGCTGCTGGTTGACTACTTCCTTCGCAAGCTTGGCGGTCAGGGAGGCAAGCCGAAGTCGATCGGGGCAGCCACACTGGCCGCCTTAGAAAGACATCACTGGCCTGGCAATGTCCGCGAACTGGAGAATGTCCTTCGACGTGCGACCGTCATGGCCAAGGGGCTCGCCATCCTTCCGGCCGACCTTCCGGTGGAGGTCATTTCTGGAAACCACCCGGGTTCGGTGCCCGCTCGGGGCGAAACGGAAGCCACTTCTTCAGCCGCCCCCAATTCCTACTCCCTTGGCAAAACGGACGGAGCTTCAACTGATTTCCTGTCGTTAGCCCAAGCGCTCTTCCGCTTCGCCAGGGATGATTCCAAATTGAAGGTCCTCCCGGCCGTGGAGCGCCTCTTGATCATCGAAGCACTGCGCGAAACCCGCGGCAATCAGGTGCAGGCCGCTAAACTGCTGGGAATCACCCGGGCCACGTTGCGCAAGCGCGTTGAGAAGTTCGGGATCAAGCAGGAACTCGCGGTCAATTGAGCCGGACGATCGCCGCGCCCCATGGCAATACCCGTCCTTACCATTTCGCAAATGCGCGCTTGGGAACACGCCGGTTGGGCCGCCGGGGTCCGCGAGCAGGACGTAATTGCCCGCGTCGGGCAGTGTGTTGCCTCCAAGGTTTATGAATTGGTAGGCGGCAAGGGCAGGGTCTTACTGCTCGCGGGTCGGGGAAACAACGGCAACGACGTTCGCGCGACCCTTCCTCATTTGGATGGGTTCCAAATTGATCTGTTGGAAGTGGAAGCACCGGACAAAGCCCAGCCCGATCTGGAGCGACTGCTCTCGCTCAAGCCTGACTTGGTGGTGGACGGACTCTTTGGAATCGGTCTGAACCGGGAACTCTCGCCCGATTGGTGCCATTTCATCGAGACCATCAACGCGAGCAAGAGCCCAGTGCTGGCCGTCGACGTTCCGTCCGGCTTAAACGCCGATTCGGGGGGACACTTCGGAGCGGTGATCAACGGGACTGTGACCCTGACCGTCGGCGCCCCCAAGCGGGGATTGGTCCAAGAAGTTGCTGTCGATTCTGTCGGACGGCTCGAAGTCGCCGGCGAGGTCGGTTTGTTGCCCGACCCGAAAGAGGTCGTCGGAAAGAGTTCCGGCTTCCGGTGCGAAGACGGCTGGAAGTTCCAGGAAGCATGGACGACGGAGGAGGACTTCACCGACTTTCCGCCCCGCCGAGGCGTCAACACGCACAAAGGTTGCTCCGGCCACCTTGTGATCGTAGCTGGGAGTCTCGGCTACCATGGTGCCGCCGTGTTAGCCGCCAATGCCGCTGGCGCGGCGCGACCTGGACTCGTGACCGTGATCACTTCGCCCGCTGCCTATCCGGCGGTGGCGAGCCACCTGGCATTCGCGATGGTGCGGGCTTGGAGCGATCCACTTGAATTGCCGGCAAAGGCGAGCGCCGTCCTGGTCGGCCCGGGCCTCGCTGGGATTGACGTGCCAGATTGGTTGCGAGCACAGACGCTAAGGTGGTGGAGCGAACTGCCAATTCCGCTCGTCGTGGACGCCAGCGCCCTCGACTGGCTGGCGAAGGACCACCGTGAATGGTGGGCAAAGTCTTCTCAATCGATGCTGGCCTCGGACCCGCTGTGGCTGGGGAATCACCTTTGGCTTGCCCCCGCTGCATCGCGCGTGATCACCCCGCATCCGGGCGAAGCCGCGCGCTGGTTTCCAGAAACTGCGGAAATTGCCAAGCTGAGCCGCTTTGAAATCGCCCACCACTTGGCCTGCGCCAGCGGCATTGCAGTTCTCAAGGGCCACCAGACCCTTGTCCGTGGAAAGGAACCCCCCACTTTCATCAATTCCACCGGCAACCCTGGCCTCGCCCAAGGTGGCACCGGCGATGTCCTCGCCGGGTTCATGGCCGGACTCCTCGCCCAACCGGCACTGCAGCGTGATCCGTTGCACACGGCTCGCTTCGCGGTCTGGGAACACGGAGCCGCGGCCGACCGACTTGAGGCTAACCGGCGCAACTGGACTGCGGAGGCGCTTGCCGGCGAAATTGGCCGGTGACTCCGCGCTTTTGCTCAGCGGGCTTCCTGTCGCATCCTCCGCTCACGCATGGGCAATACTTTCGGCCATCTGTTTCGAATCACGACCTGGGGCGAGTCTCACGGGGGCGGCATTGGCGTTGTCATTGACGGCTGCCCGCCACGCCTCGCACTGACCGAAGGCGACATCCAGCCGGAACTTGACCGGCGCCGCCCCGGTCAGTCGAGCATCGTCACCCCGCGCAGGGAAGCCGACCGAGTTGAGATTCTTTCGGGCACCTTTGAAGGCCAGACCTTGGGCACGCCGATCAGCCTCGTGGTGAAGAACGAGGACCAACGCTCGGAAGCCTACACCGAGATGGCGACGAAGTTTCGCCCCAGCCACGCGGACTATACCTATCACGCGAAATATGGCATCCGCGCCTGGCCCGGCGGCGGCCGGACCAGCGCCCGCGAAACCATCGGCCGGGTCGCCGCCGGCGCGATTGCCAAAAAACTTCTCCGCGAACGTTGGGGTGTCGAGGTCTTGGCGTGCGTCACGCAGGTGCAGGCTATCCAAGCGGTAGTGGATCCGGATGCCTTCACCCTCGAACAGGTCGAAGCCAACATCGTGCGCTGTCCCGATCCGGCGGTGGCCGCCGAAATGATCCGCCTCATCGAGCGGCGAAGGGGCGAAGGGGATTCCGTGGGCGGAATTGTGCTTGGCGTGGCGCGCAACGTTCCCGTCGGCTGGGGCGAACCCGTTTTCGACCGCCTCGAGGCGGACCTTGGCAAGGCAATGCTCTCGCTCCCGGCAACCAAGGCGTTCGAACTTGGCTCCGGGTTTGGAGGCATTCAACTCACGGGTCTCCAACACAACGACGCCATTCGCAATGTGGACGGCCAAGTCCGCACCGTAACCAACCGCAGCGGCGGCGTGCAGGGTGGCATTTCCAACGGCGAAACGATCTATTTCCGCGTGGCGTTCAAACCCGTGGCCACAGTGATGCACGAGCAGGATACGGTGGATGTCAGCCACACCAACACGACGCTGAAGGGGCGAGGGCGCCACGATCCGTGTGTGCTGCCCCGCGCCGTGCCCATGGTCGAAGCGATGACCGCGCTCGTGCTGGTGGACCATGCGTTCCGACACGAGGCTCAGTGTGGCCGCTGAGTTTTGGCAGCTCACTTCTTCCGCGCAGACGGCCGCTTTTCCTTGGCCAGTTTGTTTGCCGGATTCGCAACGATGTTAGTGCCGGGAGTCCACGGGATCTCTTGCCCGTCCAAGAACAGCGTGCGCGGCACCAGCTCCACCAAGTGGCCAAAAGCGTCCAGAGCGATCGTTCCTGGCAGGAACGTGACGTCCACGAACTCAACCGGCCCGAACGGCAGCACGTTGGTCGAGGGCAGCGAGTAAATGCGCCGGAGCGGTGCGTTGGTAAATCGTTCAGGGGCTCGCTCGCCGGGGAAGGTGATGCTGACGACATTGCTGATCCCAATTAGGAGATGATGCTCGATCCGGAGCACCGGAGTGCCATCCGTAAGCCGGTCCTGCGTCAAAACCCACGGGCCTCCTTTGCGACGGCTGGCCGCGCAGGCGCCATAAAACGTCACGTAGAGAAACAGCGTGGTAAAAAAAATGCCGACGAACGCACGTGCGGCCTTGGTTCCATCTCGATTCAAGCGGGAGGAGGGTAATGCGGACGCCGCCCGACGCCAGCGCAGCTTCTCCAGCCCAGTTGTGATCGCTCACCAATGGCATCCCCTGCGGGGGCAGCGATTGCCGGTCATGCGTGTGCGGGGACGCCGAGGCAGTGAGGTCCTCGACGTTGAGATTCGTCAGGGGGTTTCCCGATCTCTGCCAGCATGGATGACTGAACAGTCAGCATGCGCCGCGATGTTGACCGGCCCGCCCCAGCTTTCCCTGGCAGCGCTGAATGACCTGCGCGCCATTCTTCCGCATCGCTCGACAATACCTTCGGCCGGCGGATCATCGGATGGAGAGAGAAAGGAGCATCCTGATGAAACGACCACCCAAGCTGCCCAGCGGCCAATTCACCCTATCCCTATCCCGGCAACCATCCCTGCAGATCGAGAGTCCGAGCAAGGAGGAGCTGCTCAACGTGCTGGCGGATCCGATGCGCGAGGCGCTAAGCCCCGGGCAGGAGCCGAACGACGAACAAAGGGAACACGCTGATGAACCCCAAAATCACGCCTGAGCATCTTCGCAAGGGTGCAGTCGTCTACGTGCGCCAATCGAGCATGGGGCAAGTTTTGGCGGGCACGGAAAGCAAGCGGCGCCAGTATGCGCTGGGTGACACGGCGCTGGAGGCGGTCTCTGGCCACGCCGTGGAGGCGGCGCTGCGGGCCGTCCAACAAGTGACCCAGGCGGATGCCGACTTGCGGAAATCGTTGGCGCGAGAATTGGAGCAAGCCCGATACGAGGCATCATTGGCGGCCCGTCGCCACGAGGCCGTGGACCCCGACAAGCGGCTCGTCGCGCGCGAACTGGAGGCGCGGTGGAACGTGGCGCTCTCCCGTGTTGCCGAGATTGAATCAAAGATCGCTCAAATCGATGACACGGCAACGACCCGGCCGGAGATCGACCGAGCAGGACTTCTGGCTCTGGCCCACGACCTTCCCGCAGCGTGGAATGCGCCGGGCACCACGGAGCGCACCAAGCAACGGCTGACGCGCATCCTGGTTCGGGAGGTCGTCATTGATCAGACTGATGACACGAAAGAGGTGGTGGTGACGATTCATTGGACAGGCGGACGGCACACAGAAGTCCGCGTCTCTCGTATTCGTTCGGGCCGCTATCCCGAAGATCGCCACCCGAGCCCTGTCGAAGTGATTCGAATCCTTGGTGGTCAGTGGCCGGATCGTGAACTGGCAGTGACCATGAATCGGATGCGATGCCGATCAGCGGACGATGCCACCTGGACAACAGTCCGGGTGCGCGAGCTGCGCGAGCGATTGGGAATCGCGCCTTTCGACCCGACCCACCCCCAGGGTCCTTCGTTTTGGCGGGTTTATGAGTTGAGGAGGTTGAGGCAGCGATTGGGGCGGGAGTGGAACTGCTCGCGGAGTTGGGGCAGCGGCTCGTCGGGATGGTGGTGGGCCAGCAACGCCAGCAGCGCGCTGCGGATCAGGGCGACGTTGGCCAGCAGGTTCGGGTTGCGGCTGCGGGAACGGTCTTCGGCCATGAGCGCGTCGCGTCGCCAATGGTTGCGCACTTCCACCCCGCCCCAGTGGCCGCGGATCAAGGCCAGCCAGCGTTCGGGACGCTGTTCCTGGGGCGAGCTGCTCGCCAGGTAGTAGCGGCTTTCGGTGCGGGTCTGCCCGGTCTTTTTGCTCGTCCGCACGCTGCGCACCACGATCAGGCTGCGCGCATACGGGAAGTCTGCCGTCATGGGTTCGAGGGCGAAGGCGTGGACGCTACGTTCCTCGACGCGTCCGTGTCCGCTCCCGGTCTGGACAAAAAGGGGGTGCCCACCAACGCATCCAGTGCCTGCGCTTGTTTGAAAAGTCTGGGTTGGTTGCCTTTGATCTGGAGCAGATAGTCGCCGCCCTTTTCCACGATCCCCCGCGCGGTCTTGCGCTGGCAATGCAGCGGATCGGCGGTGATGATCTGGTCGTCCAGCGCCGGGAGATTTTCGATCAACGCGGTGGCGGCGGTTTGTTCGCAGCGGGGAGTGTGTTCCTTCTGATCGTAAACGGCGAGGGCTTGGGGCGCGCCGTCCTCGTGCTGCGCCAACGTGAGCAGGCCGATGTGGTCGCGGATCATTTTGCCGTCCATCGCCAGGGCTTGCGGCAACGTGCCGGCGCGGGCCAGCAACCATGGACTCAGCAGCGCGGCGAAGGCTTCGGCATCCAGGCGCGTGAGCACGGCGTAAAACACGCCGTAGGCGGGCACCTGATGAAAGCGCGTGCCTTTCTTGAGCGGCAACGCGAGTTGACGGCGTTGCGGCTGGGTCAGCGTGGTGGCGAAGCGGACGATCTCGGCGAGGTCCCGCCGCCCGGCCAGGAGCGCCATGGCCACCAGTGTGAGCACGGGGCCGATGCGGAAACGGGTGTTGCGCGCGCGCGGATCGGGCGCTTGGCGAAACTGCTCCGCCAGCGCCAGCATCTGCGGCTGCGTCACGGGCAGCGCGCCCGAGGGCGGAACGATGAGCCCCGCACGCGAGTCCTCCGGCAACGACACCGCGCGCAACAGCGCGCGCGCCTTGGGACAGAGTTCGCGCAACCAGAGTTTTTTGGGCCGCTCATTGGCGACGTAAAAATCCGCGCGGTGCCGGCTATAGCCCTCGCTGAAACCGACGGGTTCCCAATTGCTGGCCTTGTAACACGTGCCCGCATACGCCTCCGGATCGGTGAAGCTCTCCGCCAGCAGCGGACGATAGCCGAAGGCTTCGCGCCAGTGATCGGGCAGCGCACGCAAAGCCGCGCCCATCGCCTGCGACGCCTAGTTGGGCGACTGCCCCTTGGGCGAGAGCACCAGGAAGCGGCGGTTTTGCACGATGAGTTTCAAACGGCTGACACGCTGCGGCGTGCTCCAACCGATCCAGCGGTCGCGATCCTTGAGCGCGTAAGCACTGGGCCCCCAGACCAGGAGCGCGACGGGGACGCCGTCGCGCTCGACGAACTGCCGGAGATAATCCCCGACGGGCCGGCCTGTGCCGAGATAATGGTGGGCGGCGAGTTGAGCATCGAAGGCCGCCGCCTCGGCGGGCGAGGCGATCCGGACGGTCAGCGCCGCGGCGGTGGGCCTCGCGGTGGTGTTGGCAGCTTTCAGCCCAGTGAGGGAAGCCGGAACCAGGGCCTTGTGTTTAGCAAAAAACCTTTCCCCCTTGCCCCCAAACACTTCCGCCTCCAAACGAAGAAACCCTGGACCCACCCCCGCGAAGAGACAATCAGTGTGGACGAGACGGCCCGGCGTCTGAAGATTTGCGTGGGTTCGGTCCTGCGCTTGATCCGGGAGGGAACCCGGGCGCATCTTGACACCGTGTGTATAAACAGGCGGAGCCTGTGACTTTCGCCCAGTGAAAGCGGGGCCCCGTTAAGGAACCACGATGAAGACACCGGACACTGGGCGGTTGCGTTCGCTGGCGGAGCTGGAGCTGGAAGTGGAAGCCGAGGGGCGCGAATGGACCCGCCAGCGACTCCAGCAACGCCTGCAGGAGGAAGCCGACGCGCTCGGCGCCTTTTTCCCCTCAGGACGGCCGGCGGCTGCGGGGGCGGCAACGCCGCGGCCGCACCCTGCGCAGCCTGGCCGGCGCGGTTGAACTGACCCTTTCGTATGGC
>JAYUSF010000011.1:0-8526 GCA_043755815.1 Verrucomicrobiota bacterium | reverse complement strand
ATGGGACATCGCATCTCGATGTCATTAAACTGTTCATGGCCGACCCGGAAACCACGGGCATCATCATGATCGGTGAAATCGGCGGCAGCGCCGAAGTCGAGGCCGCGCGCTGGATCAAGGCGAACTGCCAGAAGCCGGTCGCCGGTTTCATCGCCGGCTCCACGGCTCCGGCAGGGCGCCGGATGGGCCACGCGGGCGCCGTCATTGGCGGCGCCGAAGACACCGCCGCCGCGAAGATCGCCGTGTTTCAGGAATGTGGCATCGAGGTCGCCGTCACTCCCAGCGACATGGCCGACGCGTTGATCCGCACCGCGCAGCGGGCGGGCGTGAAGCTGTCCTGATCGGCGACGAACCCGACGGCCGGGCGCCTCGGGCGGCGCCGGCCACGGATTGCAGAATGCCAACCACCACCGCCCATGGCGCTTGTTGACCTGCTGCTGAACTTGATCGGGCTGGTGCTGCTGTTGGCGTGGCGCACGGCCGGCAAGCCGGCCCAAGTCCGCGGCGCGGGCACCTTGCTGTCCAACCTCAAGCCGGCGGAAACCCGGCCGGCGAAGCGCTGGGGCTATCTGCTCGCGCTGGCGGGTCTGCTCCTTGCCCGCCCCCTGCTCTATTCGGTCATCGCCAGCGGCCTCAACTGGACGCCGATGATTGGCCTTGGCTCCGCGGCGCTGGCGTTTCGGGCCGATGATCCGGGCCGGCTGGTCTTGCATTCCCTGCTCAGCTTCGGCTGGGCGTGGATCATCGCCATCGCTTGGGCGACCGTGCTCATCGCGTTGACGACTCTCGAAAGGGAACCGGAAGGCTGGTCCAGGGCGCTTCGCGAGATGCTCGGTTGGCTTGGCCGGTTACCGGTTTTGCTTCAGCTCATTTTCCCCTGGCTCACGGCCGCCTTCGCGTGGGCTATCCTCACCGTTCCGTTGGCCGGTCTGGGAATTCTGCCCCGTGTCCCGCCCGGCCCCGAATTGGCCGCGCAATGTGTCGTGGTCGCCACCAGCGTCTGGCTCAGCCTAAAATGGTTGCTCTGCGGCATCCTCCTGCTGCGGCTGGTCAACACCTACATCTACTTCGGCAACCATCCGCTCTGGGATTTCATCCACCGGATCGGCGGCCTGCTTATCCGTCCTCTGGGCTGGCTGCCGGTGCGGTTCGGCAAACTGGATTTCACGCCGGTGGTGGCGGCGGCCATCGTTTGGACAGTCTGGTGGGCCGGCGGCGTCGGCCTGATGCGGATGTTCGCCCGCCTCAACCTATGACCCCGCCCACGTTCCTCCGGGTCCAGGAAGACGCGGTCATGCTGGCCCTGAAGGTGCAACCGCGGGCCAGGCTCTGCGGGCTAGCCGGCCCCTTGGGCAACGAACTCAAGGTCAAGGTCACCGCGCCGCCGGTGGACTCGGCGGCCAACGAGGCGGTTATCGAGTTATTGGCCGAACGGCTGGGGCTTCAACTTCGCCAGGTCACCTTGGTGCGCGGCCAGACTTCGACGCACAAGACCGTGAGACTCGACGGAATTACCGTCGAGGAAGCGGCCCGACGCCTCACCTGAGCGCCGAACGTGGCGACTCTTCGGCAGCCCGGCGGCAGGCCAGCGAAACCAGCTCCAACTGTTCAAGGAACCGTTCTCTCTGTTCCTCTGGAAGGCAGCCGAGCACTTCCGCCTGCAATCCCAGTGCCTGGTCTCGGACGACCTCATACTTCTTGCGGCCGGCAGGCAGAAGACGGATGCGGTAGGCCCGCCCATCGCGTTCATGCGGTCGTCGTTCGACCCAGCCGGCTTCCTCCATCCGTTCGAGGAGCGAAGCGACGGTGTTGGGATCGCTCGACATCGCCTGGGTCAAATCACGCTGGGTGAGGCCCTCCGAATCGCCTTCCAGCAGGGTGCGCATGGCGGTGAACTGGTCCGGCGTGACCCCGGTGTGGGCGATCCGGCGTCGGAACGACTGGTTCAGACCATACCAGGCCCGGCGCAGCAGCGGCGGAAGGCGCCGGCGCCGGGGGGAATCAACCGGCACCTGGGCCGGCAGTTTGAGGTTTCCAAGGGGTTGCTTCGCGGACACGTCCCGCTGGTTTAGTGCGAGGAACCGGCAAAGCCAAGCATCGACCCACGGGGTAAATCGGGCCTACACCACCGGCCCGGGCGACGTCCACGGAGAATGAGCCGCTGGGAATTCCCACTCCCGGCGGGTCATTTCCTCTCCCCTTCCCCGCACCCGGCTGATAGCAAACGCTCGTGCAACCGCCTTCCACTGTCGCTCCGGAAATCTCGCCGGGCCTGCGGCGCTTCCTGTTTTTGACCGCCATGGTGAACGGAGCGGCCATCATGGTCATAGAAATCCTCGGTGCCAAGATGCTGGCTCCCTTCCTGGGCACCTCCCACTTCGTGTGGACCGCCCAGATTGGGGTCGCGATGGCGTCCCTTGCGGTCGGCTACTATCTCGGAGGCCGGTGGGCGGACACCGCCACTGGCTTGGGGCGGCTCTACGCGGCGATGCTCGGGGCCGCCGGCTATCTGGGAATCGTGGTTTTTGGAGTCCGGTGGGTCGCCACCCAGTGTCTCGCGTTTGCCCTGCCGGTCGGTTCGCTGCTGGCATCGGCGTTCCTGTTCTTCGTCCCGCTCGTCCTGCTGGCCATCACGTGCCCGTTCCTCGTCCGCTTCATCACCGGGCACCTGCGTGCCGTGGGCGGCACGGTCGGGCGGCTCAGCGCCCTGAGCACGGTGGGCAGCTTTCTGGGCACGGCCCTGATCGGATACCTGCTCATCCCGCTGGCCCCGAATTCCGTGACCTTGATTGCGACGGCCAGCCTCGGCGCCGCCTTGGCCCTGGTCTACTTCCTCGTCTGGGGCGGCTCGCGCGGGGCGGCGGGGGCGGCGTCCGCGGCGGTCCTCATCGTGGGCTGGGCGGCGGTCGACGCCGACCGGAATCGCCACTACGGCGTCGCCATCGAACTGGTGCGCAAGAATTCCAATTTTGGACTCATCGAAGTCATCGAATCACCCGACCGCCACTATCGCTTTTACCTCAACGATTACCTTGCGCAGAACACCTACGAACGCGGCACGCGCCAGAGCGCCTCGCTCTTCACCTACGGGCTGCAGGGATTGGCCACGATTTACACCCGGAAGATCGAGACTGCCTTTTGCATCGGCGTGGGTGTCGGGATTGTTCCCCGCCAACTCGCCGAAGGCGGCGTGAAGGTGGATGCGGTCGAGATCAACGAGGCGATCATTCCCATCGCCGAACGATTCTTCGACTTCGATCCGACCCGGATGAACCTCGTCATCGGCGACGGCCGCCAGGTGATGCACAGTTTCACCAACCGCTACGACTGCGTGATGCTGGACGCTTTCCTGGGTGATTCCTCGCCGTCCCATCTGATGACGCGCGAAGCCTTTGCCGCGATGCGCGACCGGCTGCATCCCGAGGGTGTGCTCGTCATCAACTGCTTCGGTGACCGCACCCGCGGCAAAGACTTCTTTTCCGGGTCGCTCCAAAAGACGCTCCGCGCCGTCTTCGCCGACGTGAAACTCCACGCCTCTGGAAATGGCAACATGTTCTTCGTCGCCTCACAGTCGCCGCTCGTCCGGCACCGGGCGTTCGACCTGGACCTCGTCCATCCCAAGGTCCGCACCGAAGCCCAGACCGTCTTTGCCCAACCCGCCGAGCCGATTGGCGCGGACGCGGGCATCGTGTTGACCGACGATTTCAACCCGGTCGATTTTTACGACGCCCGCAACCGCGAGCACTTCCGCCGCCTCCTGGCGAATGCGGCGCTCAAGCTGTGAATTGGGCCGCCGCGGTTTCCGGGCGGCCGGATTTGCCCGTGGCGAACCAGCCGGGGTAGCGCTGCCTTGTCGTGGCGGAATCCTCCTTTATGGTAAGCTCCTACATGGAGCCCGCCGACTTCGCGAATTTCGACGCTCACGCCGCCCAGCAGTTCTTCGAGGAACTCCCGCCGGAGACGCGCAAACGCGGGGACGCGCTCGTCGCCGACGGTGCGCTCAAGGATTTCCGCAGTGTGGCACCGGGCCTCGAATATGTCGCCGACATTGAGGGCGATACGCTGCTTCAGACCACCCTCACCTTCGACCCGGAAACCAAGTCGTGGTGGGAAGCCTGTTCGTGTGTCGCGGGTGGCGGCTGTGAGCATGCGGCAGGAATGATGAAGGCACTGCTCGCCGAGCACAGTGCGGCCAGCGTGCAGCGTCTCAGCGCCGGCAAGAAGGCGTCCAAGAAAAAGGCCGAACCATCCGTCGTTGCCTCCGGCGTGCTCGCCCTGGCGGCCAAGGAGGCGATCGGACGGGATCTCTCGAAGGCCGAGGCCGAGTTCGTCCGCAAGGTCGAGGAACGTTTCGCCAAGCTCAAGGAACGCCCCTGGCTGACCGGCGACGACCTCATCTCCTTCGGCATCAAATTCCAGGCCCAGCACACCTGGGAGAAGTTGGACCTCTGGCCGGCACCGCCCAAAGACGAACACGAGTTCTGGCTCTACATCGCGCTGGCGACGGAAGGGCATGGACTCCACTGGCCGGAGTTTCTCCGCCCGATCACCGGGCTCGACGAATTGCGCGACCGGGTTGCGCGCTGGCGCCGGGGCCGTGACGTGGACCGCTGGCGCAATCTGCTGAACAACCTCCAACTGGGGCCGACCGACGACGCCAAGCCGGCGGAGGAAGTCGAACTGCGCCTGCGCCTGACCGAGTCCGAAGCGCTCGTCGAATACCGCAAATCCGGGGCGCTCGAATGGAGCGCGATCAAGCCCGGCAAGTTCAAGGACTTCGACGAGAAGTCCGGCGACCAGTTAGCCCCCGAAGTGGCGCTGCTTTGGCAGCCGCTCGCCCAGCGGGCCCGTTACGGCTACCAGATCAACCTCGTTTACCACGATCAGCAGACCCGCCGGCTGCTCAACCGCTTCCTGCGCCTGCCCACGTTACAGCCTTTCGTGGTCGGGGCCGACGGCGACCCGTTGCGCCGCCCGGCGGAGGCGCTGCGCTGGGACCTCGCGCCGGTGGCCGACGACGCCGACGACTATCGGCTGCGCCTCGTGCAGCCCGATGGTTCGCCGGCCCCCAAGGCGCTCATCGTCCTGCCCGGCAAACCGACCCTCTACCTGACCCGCGACACGCTCTGGAACAGCGCGCCCATCGAGGACCGTGCCGTCGATCCGGCCGCCGAGACGCCCATTCCCGCGCCGGCGCTCGAAACGGCCGTGGGCATCCGTTTTCTTCAGCACCACCAGATTCCGCTGCCCCAGCGCCTGGCGGAACGCGTCCAACTCGTGCCGCTCAGGGCCGTGATCCAGGGCGAGCTGCGCACGATCGCCTTTGGCAACGACACCGAATATGCCGTGCTCGACGCGCTCGGCATGGCGCTCGACAACAGCAACTACGTCGAACGCTGGAACGGCAACGCCTGGCTTGATGCCAAGTTCAACCCCACCGGCCAGGATGCCGCCGCGCCGGCCGACGACGGGGCTCTGGTCACCTACGACCGCGCGCAGCTCTCGGACGTGCCCAAGCTGCTCGAACCGGTCGGCTTCAAGTGGGACTTCGCCCGTCAGCGCTGGCTCATGCGGGTGACCGCGCGTTTCCCGGACCAGTTCATGAACTGGCTGGCCAGCGTGCCACCGAACGTGCAGCTCGACCTCAAGGGCGAACTCGGCGCGTTCACCAATGCCACCGTCGCCGGCCGGGTTCGGCTCGACGTCCAGCAATCCGATTCCGGCACCGACTGGTTCGATCTGCGGGTCGTCCTCGACGTCACCGACACCCAGCTCAACCCCGAGGAGATCAAGCTGCTCCTCGACGCCCGCGGCAAATGGGTCCGCCTGGGCACCAAAGGCTGGCGCAAACTGGAATTCAAGCTGTCCGCCGAGGAAGACGCCCAGCTCGCCAAGCTCGGCATCAACCCCCACGAACTCAGCTCCGAACCGCAGCGCCTGCACGCGCTGCAACTTGCCGATTCCGCCGCGCGCCACTTCGTTGGGGACGAGAAATTCGCGCTCATCCAGCGCCGCGCCGCCGAACTTCAGGCCCGCGTCACGCCGGAACTTCCCACTACCGTCAAGGCCGACCTGCGTCCCTACCAGCTCGAAGGCTTTCATTTCCTGTGTTACCTCGCAGCCAACCGTTTCGGGGGCATCCTCGCCGACGACATGGGGCTCGGGAAGACGCTCCAGACGCTGACCTGGCTCGCGTGGCAGGATCAGGAACGGCGGGCTGGCGGAGCCGTGATCGATCTTCCCGGAGCGGCCATGACCGCTCCGCCCGCCAAGCCGGTCCGCGGCAAGAAGAAGCCGGCCGAGGCGGTCGTCTCCGTCTCCGGACCGCCGCCATTCCTCGTTGTCTGTCCGAAATCCGTCACCGACAACTGGCGGGTTGAGGCGGCCCGCTTTGTGCCTCACCTGCGCGTGCGGGCGTGGTCGGGCGAGGAGGTGAAATCCCTGCCCGCCCTCGTCGGCTCGGTGGATCTCCACATCATCAACTACAACCAGCTCCGCATCGTCGGCGAGGCGCTGAGCCAGATGGAGTTTCACACGATCATTCTCGACGAGGGCCAATACATCAAAAACCCGACGAGCATCACGGCCCAGCTCGCCCGTGCCCTCAAGGCCCGCCACCGCCTCGTCCTCTCCGGCACGCCCATCGAGAACAAGCTGCTCGACCTCTGGAGCCTCATGAGCTTCGCCATGCCCGGCGCGCTCGGAAACCGGAACGAATTCCAGAAACTGTTCGATTCCAAATCCGATCCCCTCGCCCGTCAGCGCCTCGGGGCCCGCGTCCGCCCGTTCCTTTTGCGCCGCACCAAGACACAGGTCGCGAAGGACCTGCCGGACCGCATCGAGGAGGACCTTTTCTGCGAACTCGAAGGCGAACAGAAGACCCTCTACCGCGCCGAACTGAAGCGGGCCCAGGCGATGCTCCTGCGGGTGAACACCCCGGCCGCCCTCGCCAAGCATCGCTTCAACTTCCTCACCTCGCTGCTCCGGCTCCGCCAGATTTGCTGCCATCCCAAACTCGCCAAGCCCGATTCCAAGGCCGAGTCCGCCAAGGTCGACGCCCTGATGGAGACGCTGGAACCGCTGATGGAAGAGGGGCAGAAGGTGCTCGTCTTCTCGCAGTTCGTGGAAATGCTCGACCTGCTTCGGGCCGGAATCGCCGAACGCGGCTGGTCCAGTTATTACCTCGTCGGCGGCACCGAAAAGCGCGGCGACCTCGTGCGGCAGTTCCAGGCCCACGAAGGTGCCACGGTGTTCCTGATCTCGCTCAAGGCCGGCGGCTTCGGACTCAACCTGACGGCGGCCAGCTACGTGGTGCTGTTCGATCCATGGTGGAATCCCGCCGTCGAAGCGCAGGCCATCGACCGCTCGCACCGCATCGGCCAGCAACAGAAGGTCATCGCCTACCGGCTGCTGATCAAAGACTCCATCGAGGAAAAGATCCGCGCGCTCCAGAGCAAGAAGTCCCAGCTCGCCAACGACATCCTCGGCGAGGAGAAGTTCGCCCAAAGCCTGTCGCTGGACGACCTCAAGTTCCTGTTGGCCGATTGATCGAAGTGAGCTGCCTGACGCCGCCAACTTCACTTTGCAATTCCCGCCACCGCCTTCCAGCGTCGCCTCGTCCATGGACTCTTCGACGAAAGTGCTGACTGAGGCGACATATCCGGCTTGGCGGACCGCACTGCGCGCCGCCGGCCGGCAGTTGGTCGTGACCAACGGTTGCTTTGACCTGCTGCACGTCGGGCATGTTTCGTATCTCGAAGCCGCCCAGGCGCAGGGTGACGTCCTGCTCATCGGCCTGAACGGAGACGACAGCGTGCGCCAGCTCAAGGGACCGTCCCGTCCGCTAAATGCCGCGGCGGACCGCGCCCGCCTGCTCGCCGCGCTCGGCTGCGTGGATGCCGTGCTGATCTTTCCCGAAATCCGGGCCACCCGCTTTCTCGCCTTTGCCCAGCCGGACATCTACGTGAAGGGGGGCGATTATACCCTCGAAACCATTGACCCGGATGAGCGCCGCGCAGTGGAAGGTGCGGGCGGGCGGATCGCCTTCCTCCCGTTCGTGCCCGGAAAATCCACGACGGGACTCGTCGCCAAGATTCAAAGGCTGTAACCTGCCCTCCGATGTCCGATTCGTCCGCACTGTCCAAGCCCGCCGCCGGCGCCGAACTCCGCGCCCTGAAGGCGCGGGCCCAGAAGCTCGACCCGATCCTTAAGATCGGGAAGGCCGGCCTGACCGACGCGTTTTTCAAGGCGCTCGAAGCCGTCCTGGGCCAGCACGAACTGGTGAAGCTCAAGTTTGACGATCTCAAGGAACAGAAGAAGGAGCTCGTGCCGCAGCTTGTCACGGGTTCGGGCGCGCAACTGGTCCAACGGGTCGGCAACGTGGCCGTGCTGTTCAAACGGCGTCCCCAGGTGGCTGACAGAGACTAGGTTGGCGCGGGAGCCCCAGGTGCCACCGGCACCCAGGCGCCGCCCAGGGAGACATTCCCCCTTGCCAGTGGGGCACCCGTTACCCGATTTTCCCGCATG
>JAYUSF010000010.1:0-8549 GCA_043755815.1 Verrucomicrobiota bacterium | reverse complement strand
CGAACATGCCTTGCGCAGCCGGACCGACGATCTGCTCGTGGGCGTGCAGCTCACGCACAGTGGTCGCTGGTCCCGGCCCAACGACAAGAAGCGGCTCGAACCGCGGGTCGCCTACCGGCATCCGCTGCTCGATGCGCGTTCGACCGTGACCGGCGACGCGGCGGTGCTGACCGACACCGAGGTGGATGACCTGATCGCGGACTTCGTGGCCGCCGCGGTGCGGGCGCAGCGGGCGGGTTTCGACTTCGTGGACGTGAAGCACTGTCACGGTTACCTCGGCCATGAATTCCTCAGCGCCGTGGACCGGCCGGGACGCTACGGCGGTTCGCTGGAGAACCGCACCCGGTTTCTGCGCGACATCGTGGCGGGAATCCAGCGCGACGCGCCGGGTCTGGAAATTGGCGTTCGCCTCAGCCTGTTTGACCAGTTGCCGTTTCAGAAAGGCCCTGACGGCGTCGGCGAGCCCGCGCCGTGGAGCGGACCCTATCCCTACGCCTTTGGCGGCGATCCGACGAACCCGACCCGCATCGCTTGGGAGGAACCGTTCGCGTTCCTGCGCCAACTTCGCGAACTCGGAATCCAGCTCGTCTGCCTCACCGCCGCGTCGCCCTACTACAATCCACACCTGCAACGCCCGGCGGCCGTGCCGCCGAGCGACGGCTATTTGCCGCCCGAAGATCCGCTCGTGGGCGTCGCGCGGCAGGTCGCTGCGGTGGCGCGGGTGAAGCGCGAGTTCCCCGACTTGCTGGTCGTCGGCAGCGCCTACAGCTATTTGCAGGACTGGGCGCCCCACGTGGGCGCCGCGTTGCTCTCGGGCGGCATGGTGGACTTCATCGGCCTCGGCCGGATGGTGCTGAGTTATCCCGACCTGCCGCACGACCTGCTTGAAGGAAAGCCGCTGCAACGCCGCAAGGTCTGCCGCACGTTCAGCGAATGCACGACCGGCCCGCGCAACGGGCTCGTGAGCGGCTGCTTTCCGCTCGACGACTTCTACCGGCAACACCCGGACGCCGCGAAGCTGAAGGCGCTGCGCGGCTGAAACCCGCGTTTGCCCAGGCGGCCGATGTCACCCACGTTTCTCCCGATGAACGACCCGCGCGAGATTTCGCCGCCGCTTCCGCTGGAAGTCGTGCCGCCGGAACTGCCGGCGCAGGCGATGCCGCATCCCGGCGGCGCACGACGCACTGGGGGAGTCGCGTTCCATCCGTGGTCGGCGGTTTTGCTGCTTGTGGTGGACAACCTGTGGAATCTCGCCGAGTTCGCGATCATCGACTGGTTTGTCACGGTGCCGCTGAGTTTCCTGTTTGTGTTCACCGGAACATTCCTGATCCAGCGCCGGCGGAATCACGACCCGATTGGGCGCGCCCTGGCAAAGGCCCTGTTTCTCGGGGCCGTGGCGGCGGTGCCATTTTCGATCACGGGGACACCGGTCGGTCTGGCGCTGCTGGCGTGGGCCGGCATCCGCCATCCGTGGAAGTGACACGTTTGACCGGGGGCCGAAGCGGGGTCCCACGCAGAACGTTGGCTGGCTCTTGCGGATGGGGTGTCGCGAGGAGTCGTTGGCCGGAGCCTCAACGTCTCGGGGCGGAATCCAGTTCCAGCGCCCATTTCCGGCACCACCACAGGGGAATCGATCCAAAGATACCGAAGGAACAGTCCACCAGTCGCCACCAGAACGGGATGCCGCGCACCGCGCCGAAGACGAGCGCCCAGGGAATGACCGCGGCGCATGCCAGCAGCCCGAAGTCATAGAGCCAGCGGTTCCTCACCGGATCCCGCAGCGCGCCGATAAACGCGAGCCCGATGGCGATGTGTCCGAACGCCAGCCAGTCCGTGCCATACCAGACAAACGGCGCCTGGGCGGTCGTCTTGGTAATGCCGGCATAGGCCTGGGCCAGCCAATGCGCGACGAACTCGGGCACCATTCCGCCGCCGCTGAAATCGGAGCCCAGCCAGCGCGCCGCGAGGTCGAACTGCATCTGGATCGGGATCGCCGTGAGCCCGCTCAGAAACAAGCTGACAAGGAAGATCCATGTCCATCGGTGGAGACGGCGGTGAAGGAGAGCGGCGCGATCCATGGTGTTAGGCTGACGAACGATTCGTCGCAGGTGAAGCCAACCTTGGTCATCTTCGGGGCGACCTTCCCGCCGAGTTCCACGCCCACCAGAGCGACAGCAGCACGCCGGTCATCGCCAGGGTGAAACCCCAGGTGCGCAGATGGTCCCACGGCCAGAACAGGCGGCTGATGATGTCGGCCGAGAGCCGGTTCGGGGCGGTGAGCACGCTCCAACTGTTCCAGCGCTGGAAGCGGCCGAGGTAGATGCCGAAGCTCGCCGCCAGCAACGCGGCCATGGTGAAGCCATGTGCCATCCACGGTCCGCAGCGCGCCGCCACCACCCGGCGCACGACCCGGAGCGACGCGAAGCCCAGTGCGGTGCCCAGCAGGGCGAAGTGCAGGAGCAGCATCAGGTCGAGCCACGGCGGGGCATCGCGGCGCGGATGCCAGTGGAGCACGTCGGTGAGCAGATACGGGGCGTTGGGAAAGAACAGGAGCCACGCCATTGCCAGCGCGAGGTTGACGGGACGAAACCAAGGCCCGTGCCGCAGCCGGAGCGCGAGCAGTTCGGCGAAGCCCAGCGGCAGCCACGCGAGGAAGAGGTTCCACAACAGGAACCCGAACTCGAAGTGCCCGCTGAACCGCCACCGGACGTTCAGCAGCGTCACGCCGAACGCGGTGCCGGCCAGCGCGGCCCGGTGACGCAGGGCGAATTGCCAGAGCCAGTTCCAGATCGGCCTGACTGGGATGCGATGATTAAACCAAGGAGTCATGCGGCAATGGGGAATGATTCGCGGACCGGTCCGGCGGCGGGTCAGTTTAACGGGCGCCTTCCACCGGCAAATCACCGGCCCGCATCGAGTCGCCCCAGTGCTGGAGGAAGAATTTCTTCTCCGTGGGCAGGAGCGTGTCCGCCTTGCCGATGATCGGGCGCAGCGCGGTGGTCATCTGGAGCGCGACCACGACGAACAGGCAGATCCAGAAGTAGAACGCACCTTCGCTCCGTGCCCCGAGCCGGGCCATTCCCTGGTGCATGAACCGCGCTCCAAACAGCGTGGCAATCAGCCAGAAGACGAGGTGCAGCAGGCCCATCGCCACGACCGACTCGGTGGATTGCGAGAACACCCACGCCACCGGTCCGAAGCTGACGAGCAGCACCGCCATCAGCGCCAGCAGGCCGGCGACCATGCCCGCCACGTCGACGAAGCGGGCGGTTGAACCCGTGAGGCAGGCGAACACGTAGAGGCTCGGCAGGCAGATGAGGCCGCACACGCCGAGGCCGCCGGCAATCTTGAGCGGCGCGGCCCAGAACTGCACGCCGCCCGAGAACGAGCCGACGATCAGCCCGTAGCCGGCGGCGCCGGTCAGCGCGAGCAGGAGCATCAGGCCCGTGAGCTGGCCGGCGCCGGATTGATGGAGGTGGTGGAGCACGCTGCGCGGGCGGCGCAGCAGGGCTTCGAGCGTGCCGCCAATGCCGGCGACCGGGGCGGCTTCGGCGGGGTCAGTGGACGCCTGACCGGGCAAGGCCGGCGGCTGGACGGGAGGGAACGGTTCGGTGTTCATGGGGTGTTTCGGTGAGGCCAGTTAGGGTGTTCCATGGGGACTTGAGGCGGTGGAAAACGGGCAGACAAGAAGACGTGAAGACGTGAGGTTGGGTGGGGGCCTGTTTTCATGGCTGACTGTTTTCCTGCTTTCGATGGGCACGCCGGTTGGAGCGCATTACTCGGTGAAGAGCCGGCGGGCGTTGTAGAGCACGGACTCGAAGAAGTTCCCCTTCAGCGCGTCGTCGCGGAAGAACTGCACGGGCAGGTTGGGCGAGCCGAAGAACGGCCGGGCGATCCAGGTGAGCTGGGTGCCGAGCAGGAGATTGCCGGCGAGCCAGGCGACCAGGATGCGGGTGGCGACGGTGCGGCTGCCGGCGAGTTCCCGGAGCAGTTGCAGCAGGCGGACATTGGCGGCGATGCCGGCGAAGGCGATCAGCCCGACCTGCGAAAGCTGGATGACGGCGTAGGCATCACGCACCTCGGGCGACGTCAGCGGCGGCACGTTCCACACGAGGAAGAACTCCAGCGGCGCGAACGCGGCGAGGATGGTGGCGGCGATGGTAAAGCTGAGCAGGATGGCGCTGGCCGCCTGGCGCAGCGTCAGGTTCAGCCCGAGCAACGGCGCGAGCACGCCGTTGAGCAGGGCGTTGCCGGCGGTGGTGAGCAGCAGGATGAGCGGGAACTTGATCGCGGTGAACAGCGCCTGTTCGCCCGAGCGCCATAGCCCGATCGCTGCCCCATAGATGCCGGCGCCGATCACGATCACGCCGAGGCAGAGCGCGAGGCGGGCGTTGCTCCAGTGTTCGACCCAGCCGCGCACCGAGGCCGGTTCGCCGCGCAACAGCAGGGGCAGTTGCCGCGGACTGGCCGGTGAGAGCGTGGGGGTCATGGGTGCGGTGGCGCTGAGGGATTGGACCGACCGCACGGCTAACCGGCATGCTCCGGAACTGCGGCTTCGGCCGAGGCGCTCCGTTGGCGCAGAAGTTCCAGCAAGGGCACCGCCATCAGTGCGAGTGCGGCGCCGAACAGCGGCCAGTTGAACCGGACCGGCAGCAGTTCACGCAGCGCGGTTTCGCCGCCGCCGGCCACCTGAAGCGCGTCCTGCATGAAGACGAACAGCGCCATTCCCGCGCCGACGGTGGCGGCGAACCAGGACTTCGCCCGGGGCCAGCACTGTCGCGAACAGGTTTCGGTCTGCGTGATCAGGCCGCCCACCCCGATCATGAGCGCGGCGATCAGCGACGGCGCGAGCACGGGTCCCCACCACGGCAGCGGCAGCAGGAACAGGATGTCCCAGTCGAGTGGCGAGTGCGGCCAGCCGGTCAGCACCTTGAGGAAGGCGTAATAGCCGAGGTCCCACACGCCGAACGCGACGAGGAAGTAGCCGAACCGCGCGCGGAAGTTCCAGCCGGCCAGCCAGCCGGCCGAGGCGAGCATGATGATCGTCGCGGCTTCGCGGACCAGTTCGGCGCGGCCCAATCCGCCGACGATGGGCAGCGGGTTCGGCTGATAGGGCTCGATGCGGTCGATCATCGTGCGGAGGTAGAAGACGACCGCGCTCTCGACCCAGGCCATGGCGAGGGCGAAGGCGGTGATGACGAGGAGACGTTTACGTTCGGTCACGGGAGGAGTGGTTGCGGTTGCGAGAGACCGGGGCACCGGTTCGTTGCCTGGGACTTACTCGCGGCTGCCCTCGGATTGCCTCAGGGCTTGCTGCAAGGTCCGAGCCGACATCGTCGCCCCGGCGGCGACCAGGCCGGCAACAAGGGCGATGAAGAGGCTCATGACGATCCCCGGCGGCTCCGGCTCACCGCTCAGGATGAAGGCCATTCCTCCCGGGACGGCCCCGAGGGTCCAGAAGGCGCAACGCCGGATGGCCCGCAGCGCGTCCACCGTAACCTGCGAGCAGGCCCCCTGCTTCCGGAAGTGCCCCAGCAGGCTGAACGCCCGGTGGAGCCCTACGAAGAAGGGAATGGAAGCCGCATACACATACGCCACGAACGGATCCGTGAAGTAGATCTCGAAGACGGTGGCCCGGGCATTCCGGCCATCGACCTGAGGTGCCCACAGCAGGAAAGCGAGGACCCCGACGCCGGCAAGCACGACGATTGCCTGAAGCAACAGCGCAAAGTGTCGTTTCATGGTTTGATCTTCACTTTCAGTGGGCGGTTGAACCGCGATGATAGGAGGCACCCGCACCCGGGAGCGCGACTCTCGGAGTCGCGAGGACCGGCTGTGACTCGCGGCTCGGAGAGCCGCGCTCCAGTCGCTTCAACGCCGCCTCGACGGCTTGAATGGTCGAATCCGGCGTGCTGGTGCCGGCGGTCAGGCCCACGGTGTCGTCGGTCTGGAACCACGCTTCGTCCAAGTCACCCGCGGTTTGGACGTGATGCACGCGCTCGCAGAAGCGGCCACAGGTGGCGACGAGCTGGCGCGTATTGTTGCTGTGCGCGCCGCCGATGACCACCACGACATCGCACCGCTGCGCGAGTTCCTCGGCGGCCGACTGGCGCTGCTTCGTGGGCTGGCAAACGGTGTCGCGGAAAACGATTTCGCTCGCCGGAAAACGGCGCCGCAGGTGGGCAACCAGTTCCCGAACCCGGGCGATGGGCTGTGTCGTCTGGGAAACGACCCCCAAGCCGGGCCGCTCCGTGAACGCGTCGATCTCGGACTCGCGTAGCACCACGTCGGCCTGCGGGAAATCGCCGGTGAGGCCGCGCACCTCCACGTGGTCGCGCTGCCCGATGACGACCGGGTGCAGCCCGCGCGCGACCAACCCGGCCAGCGACCGGTGGGCAAAGTGGACCAGCGGACAGGTCGCCTCCAGCAACCGGTGGCCGCGCGACCGGACTTCCGCCCGATGCCGGTCGCTGGTGCCGTGGGCGGTGATGATCACGGCCTCGGTCCGCACCGCCGCGAGGTCGCGCTCCAGCCGGACGCCGCGGGACCGCAGGTCCGCGAGCACGGTGTCGTTGTGGACGAGGTCACCGAGCACGGTGACGGGTTGGCGGGCGGCTTCGGCGTGGGCCAAGGCGATGGCGTCACGGACCCCGAAGCACATGCCGAGGTGTTCAGCGCGCAGGATTGTCATATACTTTGCACTACAGAGTTAAGGAGCATGGACGGTGGAATCTGTTCAAAGCGGAGTTCAGAACTTCTTCGTCTGCGCGACGATCTGTTCCAGCAGCCCGAGGTAGGCCGCGAAAGCATCGCGGCCGGCCGGAGTGAGCGTGCAGGTGGTCAGCGGCCGGCCGGCGCGGAACGATTTCGTCACGCCGAGGTAGCCCGCTTCCTGAAGCGTGCGGATGTGGGCATTGACGTTGCCGTCGGTCATCTGGAGCAGTTCACGCAGTTCGGTGAAGGACAGTTCGGTCGAGGCCGCGAGCGCCGACATGATGGCGAGGCGGCCCTTCTCATGAATCACCCGGTCAAGCTGGAGGAATGGCTCGGGATTCACGCGGTGGATTTCCCCTCTCGGATCACCAACCAAAAGCCGGCAACGCCATGCCCAAGACCGAAAGTTAGCCCCATGATGAGGTGAGCGTCGCTCAGGTCCACCGGGCGATTTGGGAGAACTGCAAACCCGATACCGATGCCTGCACCGCTCAACAGGAATGCCCAGCCAAGCTGCCGGACTCCGCGCAGGGTAAAGAACCCCGCCGAATGCAACGCCATGCCATAACAGGTCAACCAGACGGGCGGGAGCCAACGGGCTAGCGTGGAAGCCTGGAGATCTTGGAAAGAAAACGCGGCAGTTGCCGCAAGTGCGGCAAGCAATGGCGGCAACATGGCGCCAGCCACGCGACGAGTCGGTGGTGTCCAGAATGTCTCCTGTGCGCGGAATGCCTGGCGACGGATCAGCAGGAATGCGACGAGGACGGCCAACACTGCGATGCTGAGCCAAAGGATCAGAAACCCGTGCGAGGTAGTCGTGACCGAACGCATTCCAATAACCATCCCAAGGTTTCCGAAGACACCAAGGTTAAGAAGGACTGGCCCTAGAGCGCGCCGATAGAGGGCAGCCCGTTCCATCAGGCTGCGGATGGTCTGCAACTGCTGGGCGGCCTCGGTGTCGTTCATGCGGTTCACTTTGCACAGCAAAGTGAAGGCGTCAAGATTGCGGTGAAGCGGCCGGAAGGAGTCAGGCCGCCGAAGGCGCATCCCTTTTTGAACGGTAGCCTCGCCGGCACACGGAACTTGCTGCGAACGGGGGCGCGCCCGTATTACGCCGCGGCGACGAACTTCCCGATGGCGAACTCATCTCCACCTGCAACGGCGTGTGTGCCAGCCGTTCTGTTTTGCGAACCGGCCACCGGCGGTCTGCGCGTGGCGGCGCTGACGTTGCTCGACCGGCTGCTGGTCGCCGTCCACCGAGGGGGAGCCGGACCGATCACGGTCGTTTGCCGAGGAGAATTACCCCAGCTCGAACGGGCGCCGGCCCTCGGCATCGCCTTTGATGTGCTCACCCAAGTTCCGGCGATTGCCGGACCCGTGCTGGCGGCTAGCACCGACCAACTCGTCCAAGCCAATGATGTCCGCGAAGTCATCCGCCTCCACGGACGGCTCGTGAGTGCGACCGGGGTTCCGCTGCCAGTGGGGATTGCGTCTGGCCCGGCCAGTTCGGTCGAAACGGCGCTGGCGTCGGTTCGTCCCGTGCCGGCGTTGGGCGTCGCGCTTCCGATTGGCACTGCGGCCGAAGCGCGGGTGGCGGAACGCGCCCTGTGGGCGTCGCTGAACAGCTCCTCGGACGGGTTCGTGGACAAATGGTTCAACCGACCCGTAGGCCGGCCGTTGTCGAAGCTCATCATCCGCACCCCAGTCACGCCGAACCAAGTTTCGGTGGCGTCCATTGTCATCGGCGTGGTCGCGGGCGTGCTTTTCGGACTGGGCCAGCACGGCTGGTCCGTCGTCGCGGGGGTGTTGTTCCAGATTTCGGCCATCGTGGACTG
>JAYUSF010000009.1:0-2871 GCA_043755815.1 Verrucomicrobiota bacterium | reverse complement strand
TCGCGCCACCCGGTCTTGGCCGGCGCAAGCCCAAGGTCAGCCACCAAAAAAATGCGCCTCCCGTGAACGCCCCCCATTTCCACCCGGTCGAGCCCGAGAGCTTCCGCGGGGCGGTGACGGGGCGGTTTTGAGCCGCGCGCATCGCCCACCTCCGTCAGCCGCCGAACTGGCCTTCCTTGTCCTTGAACAGCAGGTTGAACGTGGTCATCGAGCCGTAGCAGCGGGTGATGTATTGCTGCCAGTCGAACTTTTCCGCGCTGCTCAGGGTCTCGCTGGTGTTGATCTTCTGTTCCAGCACGCGGAGTTGGTTCCGCATCATCACGATCTTGTGGAAGAAGGCTTCGAGTTCGACCTCCTTGGCCTGCAGGGACGGGTCGGCCGGCTGGATCACCATCTTGCCGCCGTGCCAGCGCCGGCCGAGTTCGTTCACGCTCGAATCGGGCGTCTGCAAGCCGAGCTCGGCCACGAGGGCGGCCACCGTTTCCCGGATCACTTCGGGCAAGGCCTTTGCCGCGGGTCCGGCCGTTTCCTCGACCTCGGCCGGGACCACGCAACTGGCGTCGGGGTCCACCGGTTTGCGCCCGTCGGAAAAGAGGATTTCGGCGGCGTATTCATTGATCGCCTTCACGGTGCCGCGGCCGTATTGCGGGTGAATGACGTCCATGCCGAGATTCAGTTCCGAGAGCTTCATGCGGTGAGGATGACGGAGAAGCGGGGCCGCCGAAAGGGCGGAAACGCTGCCGGAACCGTCCAACGAACCTCCGCCAAGGGGGTGGACGCCGCGCCCGATTCCGACCAACTTCCCACCCTCGCCGCATGACTGCCATCGTCCGAATCGTCCTCGCGCTCTCGCTCGGTTTCGCCGCGTTCCGTCCGCTCGCCGCCGACGCCCTGCCCAAACTGGCCGGCCTGCTGGCCGAATCGGCCGACGCACAGTTCCAGCTCGACCTGCTGCGGGGCATCAGCGCCGCGCTGAAGGGCCGCCGCACCGCGCCGATGCCGGCCGGTTGGGAAGCGGTGGAGACCAAGCTGGCCGACAGCCCCAATTCCGAGGTCCGGACGCTGGCCCAAACGCTTTCCCTCACCTTTGGCAGTCCGCGCGCGCGCGCCGCGCTCCGCCTGACCGCCGCCGACCCGAAGGCGGAAGCCGGCGCCCGGCGGACCGCGCTGGATTCGCTCCTCGCCATCCGCGACCCCGAACTGCCCGCCCTGCTCCAACGGTTGGTCGCCGATCCGGCCGTAAGGGCTTTGGCGATCCGGGGTCTGGCCGCGTTCGATGACGCCGGCACGCCGGCCGCCATCCTCGGAGCCTACGGCGGACTGGCCGCCGCAGAACGGCGCGACGCGCTGAACGCGCTGGCCTCCCGGGTTGCGTTTGCCAAACCGCTGGTCGCGGCCCTCGCGGCGGGCACCGTGCCCAAGGCGGATCTGACCGCCGATCTCGTCCGCCAGTTGCGGGGGCTGAAGGATGAACCGCTCGCGGCCGAACTCACCCGGCTCTGGGGCGTCATGAGGGAAACCAGTCCGGACATGCAGGCCGAAATCGAGCGGATGAAAAAAGTTTACCGGGCCGGCGGCTCGACTCCGGGTGACGCCCCGCGCGGCTGGGTGGCGTTTAACAAGGTGTGCAGCCAGTGCCATCAACTGTTCGACACCGGTGGCAACGTCGGGCCGGACATCACCGGCGCGAACCGTTCCGACCTGGACTACCTGCTCCAAAACATCCTGTTCCCCAACGCCGTCATTCCCAACGAATACCGGGCGTCCACCTTGGAAACCAAGGACGGCCGGGTGGTCATGGGCGTCATCAAATCACAGGACGGATCGGCCTATTCGGTCCAGACGGCGACGGAACTGGTGACGCTGCCCAAGGCGGAGGTGCAGAAGGTCGAGCAAAGCGACCAGTCCATGATGCCCGAGGGCCTGCTGGCCCAGCTGCCCGAAACGGAAATCCGCGACCTGCTCTACTACCTGAGCCGGCCTGGCCAAGTGCCGTTGCCCAAGTGACCTCCGGGGCCCCGTGGCCCCGTGGCCCCGTGGCCGCGGAGACGCCGCCGGCGGGTTGTAAAAACCGCTTCCTCACGCTGCGTCTGCGCTCCATGATGCTCGTATGCGCAAACGTCGCGAGGCCCGGGAAAGGGCACTCCAGTTTCTGTTCCAGCATGACCTGAATCCGCCGCCAAATCTCGACGAGGCGCTCAACCAGTTTTGGGATACCGCCCGGGTTTCCGAGATCCAGGATGCCCGGACCGGACCCACCTACGGAGTGAAGATCGAGCTGCCACCGGCGACGCCCGACGAGCTCGCCACCCGGATGTTTGCCGACGTGCTGATCCGCGGCGTGCTCAAGCACCGGGCCGAACTGGACGGGGTGATCCAACGCTACGCGCTGAACTGGGATCTGCACCGCATCGCCGCCGTGGACCGCAACCTCCTGCGCATGGCGATCCACGAAATCATGCACCGCGACGACATCCCCCCGGTCGTCAGCATCAATGAGGCGATCGAGATCGCGAAACGCTTCTCCACCGACCAAAGCGGGCGCTTCCTCAACGGCATTCTCGACAAGGTCAAGGCCGACACGCTGCGGCCCGCCCGGTCCGCCAACGACGGAAAGGTGGTTTGACGGCGGGCCCGTTTGCCCTCTGTTCACTTTGCCATGTTCGCCGACCTGCATCTCCACACGAATTTCTCGGACGGCACGTTTACGCCCGAGGAGCTGGCGGCACGGGCGGTCGAGGAGAAACTGACCGCGGTGGCGTTGACCGACCATGACACCATCGCGGGCTGTGCACGCATGGCGGAGGCGTGCGAACAGCAGGGGCTCGAATTCATCCCCGGCGCGGAACTCACCGCCGATCACGAGGGGCG
>JAYUSF010000008.1:0-2889 GCA_043755815.1 Verrucomicrobiota bacterium | reverse complement strand
AAATTTCCTGCACGGTTACACGGCTTCGTTGGCGCTGCTGGTCAAGGCAGGTGACAGGTGACCCCCGATCGGCGACGGTCGGGGTTTGCCGATGGAGCCTACCGCCACGCCCACTGCGCCAACTGCGCCGCCTGAGGAGTTTTTCCGTCTCCACTCCGACATCATGCTGCGGCTGGACTTTGCCGCCGTGTATGGCCAGTCCAACCCGACCGAACTGGAACTTGGTGCCGGCGACGGTTCCTTCCTGATCCGATATGCGGCGCTCCGGCCCGCCGTAAATTTTCTGGGCGTCGAGCGGTTGCTGGGCCGTCTCCGCAAGATCGACCGGAAGGCGCGCCGCGGCGGGTTGACGAACGTGCGGGTGCTCCGGCTGGAGGCGTCCTACGTGCTACGGTTCATGATTCCGGCCGGAAGCCTCGCGGCAATCCACGTTTATTTTCCAGACCCGTGGCCGAAACGCCGTCATTGGCGGAGGCGGCTCGTGAACGCGGACTTCACGCTCCATGCGAAACACGCGCTGGCAGTTGGCGGCAAGGTTTTCCTCCGCACGGATGACCTAGGCTATTTCACGCAAATGACGGATGTGTTCGGCGCCAATCCGGATTTCGCGCCGGATGAAGAACCGGCCGACCTGTTGGCCGTTAAGACCGATTTTGAGCAGGCGTTCAACGCCAAGGGAATCCCCACGAACCATGCGGCCTATCGCCGGATCGCCTAGCGATCCACCGGCGAACGGCTCCGGCGGAGCGAAGGGAAGCTGCGGTGAATTCTTGCCGGTTGGGGGGCGCATCCGCACCGTAGGCCCAAGATGTCGGCTCGCAGACTTGTCCTGGCCTTGGCCTGCTTCCTCGCGGCGTGCGTCGGTGCGCACGGCGAGAAGCCGGCCGAACTCACCGAGCAGCAACGCGCGATCCTGGCGGGCGTCGCCCGCGACCGCTACACCGGGCGGTGGACCGAGCTAACGACCAACCAATTGGCGGACATGCACCGGCGGGCGGACGCCTACCTGACCGACCTGCGCCGCTACCACACTGTCAACGGCCTGATTGTCAGTGCGCGGTTCGCCGACACCAACCGCTCGAAGCGGGTCCAATACGAGGCGGTCGAAGACAGTGCGGCATGGACCGGCTTCGCGCTCGCGGCACATGCATTTCGCTATGTGATCACCCGCGATACGAACGCGTTCACCGACATCCGCGTTTCCCTCAACGGGATTGATCAGCTGCTGCAGGTCAGCGGCAAGGCCGGCTACCTCGCCCGGTTTTCCGCCGCGGCGAAGGACCCGGCCTATCAGCCCTCCTACGCCCTCTGGGGTGGTGCGGATCCGGCCCGCTCTGGTTTTGGTCGCCTCGCTTTTTCCGCCTCCGCCGCCAACGACAATGTCGTCTGGCTGGGAGGACCTTCACGCGAACACTACGCCGCCGTGAATTTCGGCCTCATGACCGTTTACCAGCTCGTCCGCGATCAGGCCATCCGCAGCCAGATTTCAAATTCGGTCGCCATGATCATCGATCGGCTTGAACGCGACGGCTGGCGAATCGACGACGGGCAGGGCAACCGGATTTTCCTCACGCCATTGTTGCACACGGCCCTTCTGCGCAGCGCCGCCACTGTCAATCCGGCCCGCTTCCGCAAGGCCTTCGAAGCCAAGGCGGCCGAGTTTCTCCAGCTTCCCGCGCCCCCGGTGCTGCAGTATTCAGACTACGCTCCCAACGTTTTCAACATGGCGAGTCTGAACGTGCTTTCAAAGCTCGAGATCAATGAGCAGAGCCGGAAGCTGTTGTTTCAGGAACGGCTGACGGAAATGATGCGCTACTCCGAGTCCCACCTGAATCCATTCCTTGGCGGATGCTACTTGGAGGGGTTCGAACGGGTGCCCACGAGCACGGCGCTCACCGTCATTTTTCAGGGCATGCTGTTTGATTTCCCGGGACCGCCCCGGTGGGCAAATCCGGTGGATCTTACCGGTGACCCCGAACTGCCGACGCTCGAAGCCAACGGCGCAAAATGGTCCAAACTGGCGGTTCCGATCCGGCGGCGTCCGGCGGCGCCTTTCCAATGGGCTGCCTCCCCTTTCCTGCTTCGGGGCGGGGCCGGTGCGTTGATCGCCCACCCGGGAATCGACTATCTGCTGACGTTTTGGATCGGTCGTGACGCTCTCATCATTCCTAGCGACGACTACGTCCCGCTCGCTTCAACCCCGCGGAAAACCGTCGCGGCGCCGGCCACCAATGCAGCGGTGAAACCGAAGGGTCCCGCCAAATGACCGCCCCAGGTTAACCCGCTCAGGCCGGCTCAGCCCTTCATGGATTCGACCTCTTTGTCACGGAGTTTGGAAAAGTTACCCTGCTCACAGCACGCGACGAACGTCTCGGTCACCGTCTTCAAATCTTCCCACCGTTTGCGAATCGTTTTCGACTCGCTTGCGTCGATGTGGTTGTCACCGGCCGCGCCCGCGATGACAGCCAACAGGTCGGCAAATTCCTGGACAATCTGGTTGGTGGCCGGGATCAGAAAGTCGGGATGCGAATGATGCGTCTTCGGGTTCGTCACGAAGAACCCGCCCGCGCGCTGGCAAATCCAGTGGATCACCCGCGGGTCTTGGGTGCTCTGGATCAACTGATCCACGCGATCCAAAGGATTGGCCGCCCCGGTTCCCAAATCCTCGTTCGGCGTTTCGGCCCACTTGTAGATGAGGGACAGGGAGAGTCCCATGTCGGCCGCAACTTGTTTGGCGGAAGTGGTCTTGAGGACCTCCCGCAGGAGTTCGTAGGACTTCATGGACAGGGGTTTTCCGGATTGGCTCCGGCAATTGGGGGGAATTGTGAAAATTCAAGGCATGGTGCGCGATACAGGTTTCGAACCTGTGACCCCTACCGTGTCAAGGTA
>JAYUSF010000007.1:0-28603 GCA_043755815.1 Verrucomicrobiota bacterium | reverse complement strand
GTCGCCAACACCTCTGCGCCCTCCAGGAAGCCCGCCGCAACGACCACTGGGAAGAACTCTGGAACCCCCACAGCTAGCCACGGTGAAAAATTGCGCCCCGTGCCGGGCGCGAGTGCGCGCAGTGAATTGGCGCGGCGCATCGCGCTGCGCGACGGCGATGAGATGATGCCGCCGAAGGGCGCGCGGCTCACGGAGACTGAAGTGTCGCGCATCCGGCAGTGGATTGACGAGGGCGCGATGTGGCCGGAGCGCGATGATTATTGGGCCTTCCAAGCGCCGAAGGAGCCGCCGTTGCCCGAGGGCAAGGCACCGAATCCCATCGACCATTTCGTCGAAAGCAGATTGGTGGCAGAGAAAATCAAACCACTACCGCAGGCCGATGCGCGCACGCTGCTTCGCCGGGCGTTCTTCGATCTCCTGGACGTTCCACCGACACTGGGAGAGGCGCAGCTTTTTCTTCGCGACAAATCCTCCGGCGCCTACGAGAAGCTCATCGAGCGGCTGCTGGCCGACCCGCGATATGGTGAACGCTGGGCGCGGCACTGGCTCGACCTCGTGCGCTACGGTGAGAGCGATGGCTACGAGGACGACAAGGTGCGCCCGCACGCCTGGCGCTATCGCGATTACGTCATCCGTTCGCTCAATGCCGACAAGCCCTATGACCGTTTCGTGCAGGAGCAGGTGGCCGGCGATGAACTTTGGCCGGACGACCCGGACGCGTGGATCGCCACCGGCTTCGCGCGGCTCGGCTCGTGGGATGGCATGTCGAAGGAACCCGCGCAGCAGCGGCAGGATTTTCTGAATGATGCGACGGATGCAGTGGGTGCGGCTTTCCTCGGCGTCACGCTTGGCTGTGCGCGCTGCCACGACCACAAGTATGACGTCATCACCCAGCGCGATTACTACCGGGTTCAGGCATTCTTCGCCGGCGTGAAGCGCGAGACTCGCGAGACGAAAGGCGCGCCGAACGAACCGGCGTTCGTGACCG
Source organism: Verrucomicrobiota bacterium (assembly GCA_043755815.1). Taxonomy (GTDB): domain Bacteria; phylum Verrucomicrobiota; class Verrucomicrobiia; order Limisphaerales; family UBA9464; genus CAIWAH01. The sequence continues at coordinate 27,615 of JAYUSF010000007.1, read as the reverse complement.
CTGCCTTCAAGACCGTCAGTGCCGAACTCGCGCGGCTGAAAGGCGAACGCGCCGAGTTGCTCCGTGTGGTGCGCGAGGCACTGGAAAAGGAACGCGAAGGCCAGCCAGAAAAGAAAACGGTCGAGGACGATGCGGTGAAGAAGCGGGTGGAGAAGGAGCATCCGGGCCAGCTTGGCAAACTCAATGACGCCATCAAGCCGCTCGAAGCGCGCATGCGTTTCCACGAGCCAAAGGTCGAGGCGGTCCTCCGCGGCGATGGCCCGAAGAGAATTCAACTGCTCAAAGGAGGCGAACTGGCCCGCCCCGGCGAAGAAGTCGCGGCGGGATTCATCGCCGCGATGTTGCCGCCCGGTGAATCGGCATCGCCGGACGGCAAGCGCTCGGCCCTCGCCCGCTGGCTGACCGCGCCGGAAAACTCGCTCACGGCGCGCGTGCAGGTGAACCGACTGTGGCAGCATCATTTCGGCGCGGGCCTTGTCGCCACTCCGTCGGACTTTGGTCGCAACGGCAAACGACCGACGCATCCCGAACTGCTCGACTGGCTCGCGCGCAGACTCGTGCACGACGGCTGGAGCCTCAAGAGAATGCATCGCCTGATGATGACGAGTGCCGCTAACCGAAGGGCGTCGTCAGCCGATGCCGATGCGTTCGCCAAAGACCCGGAGAACAAACTGCTCTGGCGCATGAACCGTCGCCGGCTCGAAGGCGAAGCCATCCGCGACACCATCCTCGCCGTGAGCGGCACGCTGAATCCCGCGATGGGCGGCCCCGGTGTTTACGCGCAATTGCCGAAGGGCGTGAACGTCGAGTTCCCCAACAACGACAAGGAACTGAGCTGGGGCACTGCGACCGAGGAAGACAACCGCCGTCGCAGCATCTACCTCTTCCAGCGTCGCAGCCTGACCTTCCCGCTCATGGATGTCTTCGACGGCGCGCCGATGAACCAGTCTTGCGCCGCCCGTCCGCAGACGACCGTCGCGCCCCAAGCCCTCGCGCTCTTCAACGGCGAGTTCACCCGCGAAGCCGCCGTCCATTTCGCCGCCCGCCTGCGCCGCGAAGCGGGTGCCGATGCACCGAAGCAAATTGAACGCGCCTTCCAGCTCGCCTTCACCCGGCTGCCCAGCAAAGTCGAGCGAGTGACCGCACTGAGTTTTCTTCAGGAACAAACCACAACTCGCGATGCGGATGCCAACGCCGCGCTCGCTGATTTCTGCCACGTCCTGCTCAACGCCAGCGAACTCATTTACCCGGACTGATCGCATGAATTCTCCCCAGGACTCTCACCCGATCACCCGCCGCCGGTTCTTCGGCGCGAGCCTCGCCGCGGCGGCGTTCATGCCATCGTTCAACGCCCCAGCCGCGGAGCCGCATTCACTGCTCGCGCCGAAGGCTCCGATGCTGCCGCCGAAAGCGAAGTCGATCATTCTAATCGTCACGCAGGGCGGGATGAGCCAGATGGACACGTTCGATCCGAAGCCCGAGCTGGATAAGAACGACGGCAAGAAACTCACGCCGGAAATTCTGCCCGGCCTGGGCGAGGTGAAGACGTTCTTCGGCGGCAAGGACGGTTCGCCCCTGATGCGCAGTCCTTACAAGTTCGCCAAACATGGCCAGTGCGGAATGGATGTTTCGGAACTGTTCCCGCACCTCGCCGGGCGCGTGGACGACATGTGCTTCGTGCGGTCGTTGACCTGCGACAGCAACAGCCACACGCCCGCGCTTTTCCAGATGAACACGGGCACGATCCAGCAGGGCTTTCCGTCGCTCGGCTCGTGGCTGCTCCATGGACTCGGCAGCGAGAATCCCGACCTGCCGGGTTTTTGCGTGATGGTGCAGAAGAACGCGCTCGTGAACGGCGGGCCGGCGAACTGGGGCGCGGGCTTTCTGGGAGCGAACTATCAAGGCACCTATCTGCGCAGCGGCACCACGCCGATTCTGCACCTGGAAGCGCCCGCCGACTTTCCGCCCGCCGCACAGCATGGCAGCATGGAGCTTCTTCGCACACTGAACCGCGAGCATCTGCGCGGACGCGAGGACGACGCGAACCTTTCCGCGCGCATGGCCAGCTACGATCTTGCGTTGCGCATGCAAGCGCGCATGCCCGAAGCCGTGGACCTCGCGAGAGAGAACGAGGACACACGGAAGCTTTACGGCCTCGATGATCCTGATACCGAGGACACCGGCCGCAAATGTCTGCTCGCGCGGCGACTCATCGAGCGCGGCGTGCGCGTGGTGCAAGTCTATAGTGGCTCGTCGCAATGCGGCGGCGCGTGGGACGCCCACAGCGGTCTCAAGGACGGCCACCGTAAATGCGCCAAGTGGATTGACCGCCCCATCTCCGGCTTGCTGCAAGACCTCAAGCGCACCGGGCTCCTCAGCCAGACGCTCGTTGTGGGCCTCAGCGAGTTTGGTCGCATGCCCATCTCGCAAGGCGGCACCGGACGCGATCACAATCCCGGCGCGCAAACCATCTGGCTGGCCGGCGCCGGCATCAAACCCGGCACTCTCGTCGGCGGGACCGACCCACTGGGCTACCGCGCCATCGAGTCGCCGTATCACATGCGCGACCTCCATGCGACCCTCCTGCGCCTGATGGGTCTCGATGACATGCGGCTCACCTTCTACTTCAACGGCCGGAACTACCGCCTCACGGAAAACGGCGGGCAACTCATCCAGCAGGCACTCGCAGAATGAAACACACTCTTCTCTTCCTTCTTCTGTTCGCCGTCGCCAGTCGGGCTGACTCCCTCGACGCCAAGCAGACCGACACCTTCCGCCGGATTAAATCGCACCTCGACCGCGTGCCGGCCATCGACACGCACGATCACTTGAAGCCCTTCGCCATCTTGCAAGGTTCGGTGCGCACGGAGGACGGCGTCGGTATGACGCTCTATTCCCTGTGGCAAAGCAGCTATTACACTTGGATCCATCCCTTGACCGACTGGCCGGCGAGCGGGCGGTTCGACGACTGGTGGCCAAAGGCGAAGAACGATTTCGCCAACGCCCGCGCCACGAGTTTCTATCGCTATCAACTGCCCGCATTCACGGACCTCTACGGCGTGGACTTCGAGACCATCACCGATGAACAAGCGCGCGACCTAAACCGCCGCATCTACGCCAACTGCCAGACGTCCTCGAACACTTCCTGAAGGCGGGCAGGGCGGCGGGCGCGGTGTGTCTCAAGACCACCACGGCCTACGAGCGCACGCTGCAATTCGATCGGGTGCCAAAGGAACGCGCGGCCCTGGTCTATGGCCGCCCGAAGTCAAAACTTACCGAGGTCGAGGTGAAGGAGTTCGAAGACTTCGTGCTGTGGCACCTCGTCGAGTTGAGCGCCAACCTGGAGCTGCCATTTCAGTTTCACACCGGACACGCGCGCATCCAAGGCTCCAACCCGTTAAACCTGTTGAACCTGATCGAGGACAATCCGCGGACGAAGTTTATCCTGTTCCACGGCGGTTATCCCTGGGTGGGCGAGACCGGCGCCATCATGCAACGTCAGGGCAAGCATGTGTGGATCGATTCGGTGTGGCTGCCGACGATTAGTTACACGATGGCCAAGCGCGCCTATCAGGAGTGTTTGGAGGTCATGCCCAGCAACCGCATCATGTGGGGTGCGGACGCTCATCACGTCGAGGGCATCTACGGCGCCACCGAGTTCACGCGCCGCTGCCTGGCCGAGGCGCTCGCCGAGAAAGTCGAGCGCGGCGAACTGCGCGAGGCCGACGCGCTTCGCATCGGCCAGCAAATCATGCGCGATAATGCACTCGAGTTATTTCCCCAGTTGAAGGACCGGTTTTGGAAACACAAGGGCAAGTTACAGCCGGTCGCCAAATGATTTTACCTGGCACCCATCGCTCTGGCCTGGTCCCCCGATCTCTTCTGATCGCTTGCTTCGGGTTTGCGCTTTGCGGCCCTTGCTTCGCCGACGACTGGCCGTAGTTTCGCGGGCCGTGGCGCGAGCGGGGCACCCAGGTCGCCGCGCCCGAAGCGAAACGTGCGGCTGGTGGACGAGAACAACCACTTTCAAATCCTGCCGCCGGAGGACCGGGTTTACGAGTGAGGCTTGGGTGATTCGAAACGAGCCAGCAAAGCGGTTGAACAACACCTTCACTTGCCATCAATTCCGAATCACAGTCACCGCCTACCAACGCAGCACCGAAATCTGGTTCGATGACCTGCCTTGGGAAGAGATGCTCTGGCCCGCCGACAACCGGGTGAAGTAGTTGATGACAAATCCGAGCGCGTCCACGCCGAACCATCGACCCGATGCCAGGAACGGCGGCCCCTTCACCATCGGCCGCGTCATCTACAGCTCGCGCAGCGTCGGCTTCACGGGCTGGATTGGCGGCGTGGCGGTGTTCAATCGGGCATTGAGTGCGGAGCAGATAACGAAGCTGGCGGCAATGGCGAATGGGGCGCCAATCCTAACACCAACCCGCGCCTCACGCTGCAGGCGTGGGAGGCGGGAGCGTGCAATGGTGTCGTGAGCAATTGCTCGCGCCGCGCCGGGCGTTTGGCAGAATCTGCGGAAAGCTGGACTGCGCCAAACGATCGTTTCATAGTCCGCACAACACCCAATGAAACCCAAACTCATTGCCGCTTTCCTCCTCTTCGCCTGCGCGGCCAGCGCAGAATCATTCCCTGTCCGCATCCAGATCGACGCCGCGCAGCCGAGTGGTCCGCTTAAGCCCATCTGGCGGTTCTTCGGCGCGGATGAACCGAACTACGCCTACATGCCGCATGGCAACGAACTGCTGGGTGAACTCGGGGTGCTGAAGAAGGATGAGGTGTTCTTCCGAACCCACAATCTGCTCGTCACCGGCAAGGGTGAGCACGGCCTGAAATGGGGTTCCACCGACGCTTACACCGAGGATGCCGCCGGAAACCCGGTGTATGACTGGACCATCGTGGATCAGATCTTCGATGCGTATCGCGCCAACGGAGTGCGGCCGTATGTGCAGATCGGTTTCATGCCGAAGGCACTTTCGGTGAAGCCAGAGCCGTATCGCCATCAGTTCCCGAAAGCAACCTACGCGGAACTGTTTGGCGGCTGGGCGTATCCGCCGAAGGATTTCGCGAAGTGGGAGGAGCTTGTCTATCAGTGGGCGAAACACTGCGTGGAAAAATACGGCGAACAGGAAGTGCTCCACTGGTATTGGCAGACCTGGAATGAGCCCAACATTGATTACTGGCGCGGCTCTCGCGAGGAGTTCTTCAAGCTGCACGACCACGCCATCCGTGCCGTGCGCCGTGCCATCCCCAAGGCCAAGGTTGGCGGCCCCGATCTCGCCGGCGGCAAGGGCGGAGATTTCCTGGAAAGTTTTCTCAAGCACTGTCTGAAGGGCACGAATCTCGCCAGCGGCGCGAAGGGCACTCCGCTCGATTTCATTTCTTTCCACGCCAAAGGCAGCCCCATCCAAATCGATGGTCACGTGCGCATGGGAATCTCCGCCCAACTCAAGGACATCAGTGATGCCTTCGGCGTGGTGGCGAAGTATCCCGAACTTAAGAACACACCCATCATTATCGGCGAGTCGGACCCGGAAGGTTGCGCCGCCTGCCAGGGGCCGAACCTCGCCTATCGGAACGGCACGATGTATTCGAGTTACACGGCAGCGAGCTTTCCGCGAAAGCTCGACCTCGCGGAAAAGCACGGAGTCAATCTGGAAGGTGCGCTCACCTGGGCATTCGAGTTTGAGGGGCAACCTTACTTTGCCGGCTTTCGCACGCTGGCGACCAGAGGCATCGACAAGCCAGTGCTGAATGTCTTCCGCATGTTTTCCCGCATGGACGGCCAACGGCTTCGCGTCGCGAGCGATGGGGCCGTGCCGCTCGACGATCTCCTGAAAACCGGCGTTCGCGGAAAGCCCGACGTCTCCGCTCTCGCCGCGCGTTCCGGAAAGCGAATCACGGTCTTCGTCTGGCACTACCACGATGACGACGTTCCCGGTTCCGAGGCCGCCATCTCCCTCGATCTCGCCGGCACCCCCGAGGGAAGCCCCAAGCTCACCCGCACACTCATCGACAAGACTCACTCGAATTCCTTCTCTGCCTGGCTCGCAATGGGTTCACCACAGTCCCCCACGGCGGAACAGATTCGCGAGTTGGAAACCGCCAGCCAACTCACCACGGCGCCCGAAAAAACTCAGGTGAAATCCGCCGACGGACACTGCGAACTCACCTTCTCCCTCGCCCGCCAGGGCGTGACTCTGGTGGAGTTGGAATGGCCTTGAACGACAACCTGCGAGCCTACAGATCAAGTTGGAACGTTCGACGCCACCTTGGCTCGCTTTTCCTCTACCTTTTTGTGGATCTGCTCGCAGTCGGGAGCATCGCGGCGGAAGTTTTCCACCAAGACAAGAGGTTCCTCGCTGATCTATCCACGCCAGCCACTGGAATCAGCGAGGAACCACGTTTAGCCGACCAACTCCCCACTGCCACTGCCAATCTAGTTTCCTTTTTCACATGATCACAAAACCAATACAAATCAGCGTTCTTGCCTTGGCAGCGCTCGCGTGCCTTTTCGCACGTCCGTCCAAGGGACAGCAAACGACTCCAAACAGCAATACCCAGCCGAATCTTTACCCGGGCTGCGTGAAGATCTTTAACGGAGAGAATTTCGAGGGCTGGGAAGCGGCCCCCTCGACCTGGAGCATCACGAACGGCGCGATGCGCGGGGCGCCCGGCATCGGCACATCGCGATTGGCCTACACCAAGGCGGACTATGGCAGTTTTCGTCTTATCTTCACCGCCCGGATGAACCCCGTGAACGGCGATCACCTGGGAGTTTTGTTTTGGGGCGATCGTCCGAAGGATCCCGCGCAGCCCAAGATCGACAACGCCGGCTGGATCCAGTTCATGCCGCCGTTTGGCGGAACGTGGGACTATCATCCTCCCCAGCACCGCTACTTGCCGGTCCAAAGAGTCGCGGAAGGCTCGAAGGATTCCACGAAATGGTGCACGACGGAGATTCTCTGCAATCTGGAGAAAGGCACCATGCGTGCGGCGGTGGATGGGATCGAGTTGGCGCGCTACACGCATCCCACGCCCAGCGAGCGCCAAGACCCGGAGAAACGCATTATCGCAGGCCCCATCGGCCTGTTCCGTCACGGTGGCGGAGCGTCCGAATACAAAGACATCTACCTGGAAGCGAATCCGAGGGAAGACAAGTTGCTGACCGTGAAATAGCGCGAACAACGACCTTCTCACTATCCTGACTGCCGATTTCGATCGAAACCCTACGCCAATGGCTTCAGGGACCAAAGAATTGGGCACTGTTCACGCCGAGCGATCTGTTGAGGAGTTATCTGCAACAAGCCCTCGGCCATTCCTCGCGTTGCTCGCCGCGCTCGTCGTTGGTTGTGGCCAGCTTGCGGCCGCCGGCTTTTCCCAACCGGACGCCAAGGCGCTGCCGAACCTCTTCGTCTGGACGGACACCTGCAACGTCCATGTCCTGCGTGACGGCGATGCCGCGCTGTTGATCAATCTCGGCGACGGCAGCGTGCTCGAACATCTCGGCGAGATCGGCGTGAAGCGGGTCGAGTGGGTTTTGTTCACCGACCATCATCGCGAGCAAAACCAGGGTGCCTCAAAGCTCGGGCCTTGGCGCGAGCGGGGCACCCAGGTCGCCGCGCCCGAGGCGGAACGAGCGTTGTTCGAGCGCCCGCTGGATTTTCGCAAGATGAACGTGAGCCTCGGCGATGCGTTCACGATTCACGGCGCTAGTTTCGTGCGCCCACCCATTCAACCCATTCCGCTCGACCGCACCTTCACGACCAATGACACGTTCGTTTGGCACGGTCGCGAGTTCGCATGCATCGGCACGCGCGGGAGCAGTCCCGGCGGCATGACCTACTTGCTCCGTAGCAGCCGAGGTGACGAGGCTCTCGAAAAAGCGGGAAACGGACGGCAGAGAGAGAAAAAGGATCAGAGCCTCGTTACCTCGGCTGCTACGAACTGGATCGCCTTCAGCGGTGACGTGATGCTCGACGACGCAAAAATGCACACCTGGTTCGACACCGAATGGGACTACGGCTTCGCCGCCGGCATCCGGGCGTTGCGCGTCCATCTGCTGGGCTACAACGCCCCGCCGCAGACCACGCCCGCCAAGGATCGTCCCTACGTGCTCCCCGTGCCCGTCGAGGACGTCCCCCTGTTTCGGGCGACGGTCACCACCCGCGAAACACTCAGGCGCGCGACCGCCGTGAATCCCTCCACCACGCTCAGACGCAGGGGCAACCAGGTCGAAGCGACGGTCAACGACATCCACGAAGTGTTGCTGCTTCGCTATTGAACCTGAGGATTGGGCGATGCACCACATGTGGCACTCACGAGTCAGTTGGTTGGCCCTTTTTGTCCTGTGGTGCGGAAGCGGAGCCGTTTCCCAGGTGCAGGGAGAAGACCGGCCACCGCCCCTGTCGCCCTTCTACCGGACAGCCAGCAACGCCGTCGCCTCCTTCACGACCAATCCGAACGCTGTCTCCACCGCGGCGTTTCGAGCCGTGGTGTCGCGCGAATGGTTGCCGGGACTGGTGCCGTTGTTTTCGGTGGAGAAGGGCGGTTTCAACGAGCTGCGACGGCTGCCGGGCCGGGGGCAGGAGAATTTCTCCGAGCCGCTCTTCTTCGCCCTGCCCGCCGCCGGCGAAACCAATTCCGCACGGACCGCCGGTCGCTGGGAGGCCGCCGCCACGCGCGCCGACGGTTCGAAGCACCGGCTGGCGCTGGAACTGGCCGTGGATGGGAATCGCGTTGCCGCACGGTTCGACCAGAACACCGATTACCGCTTTGCCTTCATCGAGTCGGGCCTGGTGCGAACCAACCGGCTCACGCTGGAAGTCCGCTACATCAATGACTCCTACCAGTTGCTCCTGGACGATGGGGCAGGACGATGGAACGGACGCTGGCGCCGCACGGACGACACCGAAGTCGGTTCGCTGGAGCTGACGCGCGCCCTTGGCGAATTTGTTGCCCCGGCGGGCGCAAAGCCGGTCGCGCTTCACGAGTGCCGCCGGGAAGGCGAGCCCCACCGGCTCTACCTCCGCGCGGACGAACCCGTGCCACCGGGCTGGAAGCGAAACGCCGAGGCGCTTTGCCAAGTCTGGGTGCCGTGAGCCGACCCACCCGCGTTGGGCTCGTCCGAAGCATTCGTCGTTTTGCCTCACCCCATGGGCCCGTCCGGCCGCGTTCGCCGCTTCTGTGAACGGCCTCCCACGAAAAAAGAGGCATGAACTGCGCGGGCGGCCCGCCTAACTTCCGCGTGTGGCAACAATCGGGGAACCGCTTATCACCATCGGGTTCGCACTGCCGGCGCTTGGCCGGCTCATCGAGCGGCTGGGGCTACGGCTCGCCGTTTCCGGCTGCCGGCTGCCGGAAGTTTGCTCGGACCCACGCAGTTCGGATTCCTTGCACCGTCCCATGGTCACCCTTCTTCCCGGTTGCCTGCAGTCAGCGCCGGCGGCACGCCCCTTCCACCGATGAGTGATCCCGCCACCCTGATCGTAAAATGTCCCCGCTGCCGCGAACGCGGCGCCTGGTTTGCCGCCCAGTGGGGTCCTTTCTGCGGCGAGCGCTGCCGGCTCATCGACCTGGGCCAGTGGTTTGATGAATCGAACACGATCAGCCGCGAACTGCGGCCCGGCGACTTCGAGGGCTTCGACGAACTGGAATCCGGGCCCCATCTGGACCGGCCGGAGACCCAGGGCTGAGCGATGCATTTCGACGTCATCGTCATTGGCGCCGGCGCGGCCGGCCGCGTGATGGTGCTCGCCACCGGCGGCCTTTCATTTTCCAAACCGGGTGCAACGCCGACCGGCCATGACTGGGCCCGCCAGTTTGGGCTGAAGCTGCTTTCCCCGCGGCCAGGATTGGTGCCCTTCACCTAGGCGCCAGAAAACCGCGCGCGCTTCGCCGGCGTTCACGCCATGGCGACCATGGGGATGGGCAGGGGCTGGACGCTGGAGTCCGACGTCTGGAAGAAGCTGACCTGACCGGTGGCGACATCATACATGGCGCCGACGATGGCGACCTTCCCGTCGCGCACCAGCTTGTCGAGCGTGGCGCTCCGCGTGCGGATCATGTGCATCGTGCGCATGACGTTGCGGCGAGCGATTTCGTTGGCGTAGGCGGTGCGTTCGCCCGGCTTCCAATCCTTGCTGGGCTTGCACGTCTCGGGGTTGATGGAGCGTTGGATCTCCGTGATGAGCGAGTCGAGGTTGCAACAGCCAGTGGCCTCCAGGGCGGTCTGCCGGTTCCCGAGCAAATCCACGGCGGCGTTGACCGCGCCGCAGGAGGTGTGGCCCATGACGAGGATCAGTTTCGCCCCCGCCACCGCGCAACTATACTCCATGCTCCCCAGCACCTTGCTGGGCGCGATGTTGCCGGCGATGCGCGCGCTGAAGATGTCGCCCAGGCCGAGATCGAAGATCAGTTCCGCCGGCGAACGGGAATCAATGCAACTGAGCACCACCGCCATGGGGAATTGCCCGGTGGAGGTTGCGCCCACCTGACGTCCAAGGTCGCGGGTCAGCCGGTCACCGCTGCGAAACCGCGCATGCCCCTCCTCGAGGATCTTCAGCACGCGCTCCGGTGTGAGCGTGCTCTGCACCTCCCGGCTGGAGAAATCCACATACTGAATGTGGTCGGCGAGCTGATACTTGTCCTTGAATCCCAAAAGGCTCACCTGCACGCCGTGCGCCGCTGCGGTGTCCTTCCGGAAGTCCTCGATCAGGTCGAGGATGTCCGGGTCGATGTAATCGGTGTGGCGCGCGTCGAGCAGCACGTGGCCGCCGCGCGGCACCTCGTGCAGCGCGCGTTCGATCGTGGGACGGCTCAGGAAACTGACCTGGTTGGCCAGTTCGATGCGCAGCACCTCCCCGCCGGCGTGGTTCTCCTGGATGCGTCGCAAGGGCCGGCGCAGGTTGCTGTGCAACAGGAACAACATGCTCACCCCGAGGCCGATCAGGATGCCGCGCAACGGATCGGTGAGGACGATGGCAATCAAGGTGATGATGAAGGGCAGGAACTGGTTGCGGCCCTCGTTCCACATCTGTTTCACCAGCCGGGGCGGGATCAGCTTGAAACCGGTCAGGAGCAACAACGCGGCGACGGCGGCCAGCGGGATGTGGTTGAGCCAGACGGGCAGCAGCAACACGCTCAACAGCAGCAGCAACCCCTGCGCGATGGTGCTCAACTTCGTGCGCGCTCCGGCGTTGATGTTCACCGAGCTGCGCACGATCACGCTCGTCACCGGCAACCCACCGATCAGGCCGCACACGAGATTGCCCGCACCCTGCGCGATCAGCTCGCGGTTGGGCGGCGTGCGGCGCTGGTCGGGATCGATCTTGTCCACCGCGTCCACGTTCAACAGCGTCTCGAGGCTCGCCACGGCCGCAATCAGCAGCGCGGTGAAGTAAACGGCCGGGTTGGCCAGCTGGCTGAAGTCGGGAAAGCGCAGCAGACCGGCGAGCCGTTCGCCCTCCGCGAGCACCGGCACCTGCACCAGGTGCGTGGGGCCGATCCCCCATTGTCCGCCGAGCGCACGGAAGAACTCGTTGATTGCGACGCCTACGCCGATCACGATAACGGCCGAGGGCACGGGGATGCGGCGGCGCTCGCGCAGGCGCTCCCAGCCCAGCCCGAGTGCCAGGGCCACCAGACCCACGACCAGCGCACCCGGATGAATGTTGCCGAAGGACTGAAGCAGTTCCGTGAAGGTGTTCTGGTTGTCGGGTTGGAGGAAGGACTTGTCCCCCATCGGGTCGGCGTCATGGCCGAGCAGATGGGGAATCTGTTTGAGGATGAGAATGGCGCCGATGCCCGCGAGCAGGCCCTTGACGACGCTGCCGGGGAAGAAACTGGCAATGAACCCGGCGCGCAACCAGCCGAGCAGCATCTGCAGCAGGCCCGCGACGGCCACCGCCAGCAGGAAGGCCTCGAAACTCCCCAGCGCCGCCAAGCTCGCCACGGTGATGGAGATCAACCCGGCGGACGGCCCGCTGACGCTCTTGTCCGACTGGCTCAGCGCGCCCACGAAAAGGCCGCCGATCACGCCGGCGAGCAGTCCGGCAACGGGCGGCGCGCCGGCGGCAAGGGCGACGCCCAGACACAACGGCAGCGTGACGAGAAAGAGACCGAGGCTGGCAGCCAGGTCGCGCGCGACATTTTGCAGAGGTGGGGTCGTTTTCGTCGTCATTGCTGGTGCCGTCACGGTGATTGGTTTTGCGGGTTATGATGTTTGACAGTTTCGATTATTCAAACCCATTCTTCGATTTAATCAAACCATTATGCGGTTGCCGGAATTGAACTACCACCACCTGCGCCTCTTCTGGGAGGTGGCCCGGTGCGGTGGTCTGCGCGCGGCGGCCGAGCGGTTGCACCTGGGCCAGCCGGCCATCAGCGCCCAGATCAAGTCCCTCGAAGAGGAGTTGGGCGAGGAGTTGTTCGACCGCTCGGGCCGCGGGTTGAAACTGACGGCGGCGGGCCGGCAGGTGAGGGACTACGCGGGTGACATCTTCGGCCTCGGCGACGAACTGGTGCGCGGGCTGGGCGAGGCCGGCGTCTCGCGCACGCTCCGGCTGAATCTCGGCGTCACGCAATCCCTCCCCAAGCTCGTCTGCTGGCGGCTGCTGCGGCAGGCGGCGCACGAGCTGCCCAACCTCCAGATCGTCTGCCACGAGCGGCCCGTGCCGGAGTTGCTCGGCCAGCTTGTCTCCGGCCGGCTAGACGCCGTGCTGGCCGACGAGCCGGCGCCGGGTTCGCTGCGCTTGAAGTCGTTCGACCGCGTCATCGACCGCTCCCAGGTGGTCTTCTGCGCCACCCGCGAACTGGCGAGCCGGCTCCGACGCGGTTTCCCCGGGTCCCTCAACGGCGCGCCGGCCCTCCTGCCCGGCCTGCATGCCGCCTGGCGTCGCGAACTGGACCGCTGGTTTGCGGCGCAGCAAATCGCCCCGCGTGTGACCGCCGAGTTCGATGACGCCGCGCTGATGAAGACGGCGGCCGCAGACGGCCTTGGCTTCGTGCCGATTGCGACCTCGGTGCAGGAGGAGGCGGAACGGCGCTACGGTCTGGAAGTCATCGGGCCCGCGGTGCGCTGCCGGTTTCACTGCCACCTGATCACGCTACACGGCACGCAGCGGCACCCGGCGCTGGCGATGATGGCCCGCGGTGACCGGAGCCGCGGACTGAAGAAAGACCGGCGCGAATGAATGAAAGCGCCCTCCGTCAAGGGGAGTTCCCCAAGCCATCCGGCGGCAAAAACCTTGAACGGGTCCGGCCGCAGCGTTTGTTGATTTTACCCGCAAACCAATCAGCATCAACCCGCTCATGAACCTGTTGCGCCGTGACCTCCCCGCCTCGCTCGTCGTTTTTCTCGTGGCCGTGCCGCTGTCGCTCGGCATCGCGCTCGCGTCCGGCGCGCCGATCATTGCCGGCCTGATCGGTGCGGCGGTGGGCGGCATCGTGACCGGGTTGCTGGCGGGATCGCCGCTGCAGGTGTCCGGTCCGGCGGCCGGCTTGACCGTGGTGGTCGCGGGCATGGTGACGCAATTCGGCTGGCAGACGATGTGCCTGATCACCGTGTGCGCGGGCGTGGTGCAACTGGTGCTGGGATTCCTGAAGGTGGCGCGGGGCACGCTCATCATCGCTCCCGCAGTCGTTCACGGAATGCTGGCGGGCATCGGCATTTCCATCGCGCTGGCGCAACTCCACATCGGTCTCGGCGGTTCCCCGGCCAGTTCGCCGATCGCCAACATCCTGGCGCTCCCCAAGCAACTGGCGGCCATGAACGGAGGCGCCGCCCTCCTGAGCGGTCTCACCATTGCCATCCTGATCCTCTGGAAGCGTCTGCCGGTCCAGGCGCTCAAATCGATTCCCGGTCCGTTGGTGGCCGTCATGGTCGCGTCGCTGGTGTCCATCCTCTTCAAAATGAACGTGGCGCGGGTGGACCTGCCGGAGACCCTGGCGTTCACCCAGTTGAAGATGCCGACAGAATGGGGCGCCTTCGCGGTCGCGGTGTTCACGCTGGCCATCATCGCCAGCATCGAGTCGCTGCTGTGCGCCGTGGCGACCGACAAGCTTCACTCCGGCGTGCGGTCGAACCTCGACAAGGAACTGGCCGCCCAGGGTGCCGGCAATCTCGTCTCCGGCCTGCTCGGGGGCCTGCCCCTGACGGGCGTCATTGTGCGCTCCTCCGCCAACATCGGCGCCAATGCCGCCAGCCGCTGGTCGGCCGTGTTCCACGGCGTCTGGGTTCTCCTCAGCATTTTGTTCCTCAGCACGCAGATCGAGCTGATCCCGCTCGCGGCGCTGGCGGGCCTCTTGATTCACGTGGGTGTGAACCTGGTCAACCTGCACCACATCCGCGAGCTCACGAAGCACAACGAGATTCCCATCTACTACGCCACCGTGCTCGGCGTGACCTGCATCAACCTCCTCGCCGGTGTTGGCCTTGGCCTGGCCCTCTCCATCCTCTTCGCGGTGCACCGGCTCTCCCTCACCGAGATCAAGATCGAGCAGCGCGGTGAAAAATGGCACGTGATCATCGAGGGCACCCTGACCTTCGCCTGCGTGCCCAAGGTCAACGCCGAGCTGTCCCGCATCCCGGCGGGCGCGCCGGTGGACATCGACCTGGCGGTGGACTTCGTGGACCACGCCGCCTTCGAGGCCCTGCACGGCTGGCGGCAGAACCACGAGCGCACCGGTGGCCGCGTGGACATCGATGAGACGCACGAGGAATGGTATAAGCCTGCCACCGAGGGCAAACCGCGACGGCACAAATCCCTGCGCCGGACCACCCGTGGGCGGGCCTGAGGCTCCCGGAACGACCAGGCATCACCCATGGTTCATTCGCACGACACCCAGGCCGCGCCGGCTGGCGCGGGACCTTCGCCCAGGTTGCAAAAGCTGCGCGAGACGGTGTTGCACGCCGCGCACCTGCTGCCAGCGCAAGGCCCCATCGGCGTCTTCATCCATCACAACACGCTGCACGCCTTCGAGCACCTGCCCTTCGACGAGGCGTTGCGCGCGGGCTCCGGGGTGTTCGGTTGCGAGCCCTATCTCTCCGAGGACCGTTACCGCGAGGAACTCGGCCGGGGCCGCATCCGTTTCAGCGAGTTGAGCACCGTGTTGCGGCGCGATCTCGGCGCGCGCGCGGAGCAGAACGTGCAGGGGCTTTCCACGCGGCTCGAGTTGCGGCTGGCGATGCTGGAACATCCGTTGCGCAGCGGCGAGGGCCACGAACTCGACTGGTTCATGGCCGAGACCGACGCCCTGCGACACGCGCGGCGCGACGTCTCCGGCGTGCAACGCCAGCACCTCGTCACCGAGACGCGCCACTGGGTCATGCGCCGCCTGCGCGGCTCGCTGCCCGGCGTGCGCCGGCCGGCCTGGCTCGACGAGTTCTTCACCCGCTTCCAGGAACGGCGCATTGAGGACTGGAACGAGGCGCGCTGGGAGGCCTTCACCATGAGCGCGCTCTGGGAGGTCTGCCGCGAGGGCGTGCACCTGGCCGGGGAACGCCATCCGGAGCCCCGGGTGCTCATACGGCACCGCGATTTCATCACGGCGCTGGGCGGACTGGACAGCGACCTGCTGATCAACGACGTGCTCATCCGCTTCGGCTCGGCGTTCCTCGACCAGGGCGTGGCGCACTGGGATCTGCCGGAGCGCGACCGGGGTTTGTTCCACGCCTTCTGCGCGCTGCACGAAGCGGGCGGCGGCGGCTCCGCATGGTGGCTGGGCGGACTGCGCGCCGAGGTTGCGCGGTTGCGCGCCAACAACGTCGGCGCCCTGGCGAGCATCCAGGAATCGCTCGACGCGCTGGGCGTGCGGGGCGACGAAACCGAGGCGTATCTGTCGGCCACGCTGCTCGCCTTGCGCGGGTGGGGCGGCATGATCTGGCACGTCGAGCAACGGCCCGACCGCGTGCATCACGCCGTGCCGGAAGGGAGCCTGATTGATTTCGTCGCCGTGCGCCTGCTGCTCGAACGCCTCGCTGTGCGCGCCGCCGCGCGGGCCTCGCTGGGCTACGAGGGCGAACAGACGGCGCTGCGAAGCGAACTGGCCGCGCGCCTGGCGTCGCAGCGGCCGACGAGTGACCGCCAGCGCGCCTTCCTGGTTTTCCAACTCGCGCAACTGCTCGGCTGGACGCCGGCGCAGTTGTTTCATCTCACGGCGTCCGGCTGGTCCAAACTGTTCGACGAGGTGGAGGAGTTCACCGAGCTGGACCGGCGCCGCGTCTTCCACCTCGCCTACGAGCATCGTTTCCGCGTGCAAACCCTGGACGCGCTGTCTGCCCGGACCGGCGTTGCGCCGTTGCGCGAGCGGCCGTCGTTCCAGGCGATGTTCTGCATCGATGAACGCGAGGAATCCATCCGCCGCCACGTCGAGGAAATCGCGCCCACGGCGGAGACCTTCGGCGCGGCGGGATTCTTCGGCGTGGTGATGTATTACCGCGGCGCGGCGGCGGCGGACTTCGTGCCGTTGTGCCCGGTGGTGGTGCGCCCGCAGCATTGGGTGTCGGAGACGGTGGACCGGCGGTTGTCCGAGGCGGCGCGGCGGCGCAGCGGCACGCGGCGGCGCATCGGCATGGCGCTGCAAGGCTTTCACGGCGGGAGCCGGCGCATCGTCAGCGGTGCATTCCTGTCCGCCACGCTGGGGTTGCTGGCCACGCTGCCGCTGGTGGCGCGGGTGATTTTTCCGCGCTTGACCGCGCGCTTCCGCGGGTTTTTCGGCGGGTTCATTGCGCCACCGCCGTTGACGCGGCTGGTGCTCGAGCGCGGCACGCCCAAACCCGGACCCGACGAGGCGAGCCACGGTTTCCTGCCGGAGGAAATGATCAACATCTCCGAGCGGTTGCTGCGCGACATCGGATTGACCGGGGGGTTCGCGCGGATCGTGCTGATCTTCGGCCACGGCTCCACCAGCCTGAACAACCCGCACGAGTCGGCGCATGACTGCGGTGCGTGCGGCGGCGGACGCGGCGGCCCGAATGCGCGCGCCATTGCCGGGATGCTCAACGATGCGCGCGTGCGCACGGCGCTGGCCGGACGCGGCCTCGCGATCCCCGCCGACACGGTGTTCGTGGGCGGGATGCACAACACGGCCAACGACGACCTGACGCTCTACGACGTGGATTGCGTTCCGGCGACGCACCAATTCGAGTTTGAGACAGCCTGCCAGGCGGTGCGCGAGGCGGCGGTGCGCAACGCGCACGAGCGCGCGCGCCGGTTTGGCTCCGCGCCGCTGGGCATCAGCCCGCCGGCGGCCAAGCGCCACATGGAGGGCCGCGCGGAGGATCTGTCGCAGGTGCGGCCCGAGTGGGGACACGCGACCAACGCCATCTGCATCGTTGGACGCCGGCGCAAGACGCGCGGGCTGTTTCTCGATCGCCGGGCGTTTCTGGTTTCCTACGATCCCTTCCAGGACGACGCGGAAACAACCATTCTCGCCCGCATCCTGGGCGCGGTGGTGCCGGTGTGTTCGGGCATCAATCTGGAGTATTACTTCTCCTACGTGGATTCCCCCGGTTGGGGCTCCGGCTCGAAGCTGCCGCACAACCTCACGGGCCTCCTGGGCGTGATGGATGGCGCGATGAGCGACCTGCGCACCGGCCTGCCGTGGCAGATGGTGGAGATTCACGAACCGGTGCGGCTCCTCTTCGTCATTGAGACCACGATCGAAGCCATGCGCAAGATCATGGCAAGGAACCCGGTCATTCACACCATGGTCCACAACCGCTGGGTGCAACTGGCGGTGATGCACCCCGAGACCGGCGCGCTCAGCGTGCATCACGACGGGGAATTCGAGCCGCACGTCCCTCAGGCCGGACCGCTGCCGGTCGCCGCCTCTTCGCGGGAATGGTATGCCGGCTGGCGGGAGCATCTGGAGTTCGCCGAGATCCTGACGCCCGGAAGCCACAATTGAACGGAGCCCATGCCTGAACCCCATCAACTGCTGACCGCGCTCGGGTTGCTGATCATCGCCGCCCCGGTCGCGCTGCTGGCGGCGTTCTTCGGCGCGTTTCTTTTCCAGCACCGGATGCAGGAAGAAACCATCGGCCGTCTGATCCAGGGCACGGTGTCCGCCAGCCTGCTGGCCGGCGTGGGGGCGGCGGCGGTCATGCTGGCGCGCGGTGTGCCCCAGTTCACCATCGAGCTCGGCGACTGGGTCATCACGCCCAACTACCATCTCAAGTTCCAGTTCATTCTCGATCTGCTCTCGTTGTCCTATGTGATGCTGACGCTGGTGCTGTGCTCCGTGATCGGGGCCTTCTCCACGCGCTACCTGCACCGGGAGCGCGGCTACAACCGGTTCTTCGTGCTGTTCGCCGTGTTCCTGGTGGGCATGGTCATCGCCGCGCTGTCCGACACGGTGGAGACGCTCTTCGCCGGCTGGGAAATGGTGGGGTTGTCCTCGGTGTTGTTGATCGCCTTCTTTCAGGAGCGTCCGGCCCCGCCGCGCAACGGGCTGCGGGTGTGGATCGTGTATCGCGTGTGCGACGCCGCGCTCATGCTGGCGGCCATCATGATGCACGAGCTCAACGGAGCCGGGGACTTCGATCATCTCACCGGCGCTCACGCCTGGCCGGAGCATGATCCGCTGCTGATCGGCCCGCACTTCGCGCTGCTGGGGGTGCTGTTTGTCATCGCCGCGGCCGGCAAATCCGCGTTGATCCCGTTCTCCGGCTGGCTGCCGCGCGCGATGGAGGGGCCGACCCCCTCGAGCGCAGTGTTCTACGGGGCGCTCTCGGTGCATCTGGGTGTCTTTCTCCTGCTGCGCATCAGTCCGGTGCTCGACAGCGCGCCGTGGCTCTCGGTGCTGGTGGTGGTGCTGGGATTGGCGACCGCCGCCTTTGGCTACCTGACCGGGCGCGTGCAGACCGACATCAAGTCCGCGCTCGCCTTCGCGTCGTTGACGCAGGTGGGCATCATCATCGCCGAGATCGGCCTGGGTTTCCGCCACCTGCCCCTGATCCACCTGCTCGGCCATGCGTGTCTCCGCACGCTGCAATTCCTCCGCGCCCCGAGCCTCTTGCACGACCACCATCAGTTGGAGGACGCCATTGGCGCGCGACCGCGCGCAGAGAAGCCGCGATGGGAACAGCGCCTGCCGGCGGGCGCGCAGCGGTGGCTCTACCGGTTCTCGCTGGAACGCGGCTATCTTGACTCGATGTTGGAGCGGTTGATCGCCCGCCCCTTCGTGGCGTTGTTCCGCGGCCTTGACCGGTGGGAACAGCGCTGGGCGCGGTTGCTGGAGGGCGACGCGCCGCCGCCGCCGCCGGACAACGACGCCGGGAGGGGGCGTCCCTCATGAGCTGGCAGGCCCTCCCCTGGCTTGAGACGACGCTGCTCCTGCCGTTGATCGGTGCCGCGGCGGTGGCGTGCATCAGGACGCCCGCGCTGGCGGCGCGCTGGGCCCTGGGTTTTCTGCTGGCGATCCTGCTCGGGGCTGCGGGCACGGCGGCGTCCAGCTTCACCGCGCCCGCGGCGGCCTCCCCGCGCTTGGGCGGGTTTCACGCGGACGCGCTGGCGGCGCCGATGTTGCCCGTGCTGGGGGTGCTGCATTTGCTGGTGCTCCTCGGCACGGCGAAGTCGCGCCTGGCGCCGCGGTTTTGCGTGCGATTGCTGCTGTCGGCGGCCGGCACGATGGCGCTCATCACGACGCAAAGCGGCGCGGTGCTGATCCTGTTGCTGGCGCTGCTAACGCTGCTGCCGGTGTGGGACTTGAAGAGCCGCGGGCGGCGGGCACGGGGTTTCCTGTTTTACGTGGTGCCCTTCATCACGCTGCTGGCGGTCGGCTGGACCCTGGCCCGCGACGACCGCGAGGCGGTATGGGCGGTGGGACTGCTGCTGTTGGCGTTGAAGTTGTGTGGCGGCATCGTGCCGTTGCACGGCTGGCTGCCGACGCTCTTCCAGCGGGCGGGCTTTGGCACGGCGATGCTGTTCGTCCTGCCGCTGATCGAGATCGTGGCCACGCTGCGGCTGCTGTTGCCACACGCGCCGGAATGGATGCTCGATGTCGCGGGCCTCGCCTGTCTGTTGACGGCGGTTTACGCGGCGGGCATGGCGGTGGTGCAGTCGGAGGCGCGGCGCTTCTATGCGTTCCTGGCGTTGAGCCAGACTTCGATGGTGATGTTTGCGGTGATGTTGCATACGCCCACCAGCCTCACGGCCGCGTTGTGCCTGTGGGTGTCCGTCATCCTCTCGCTGGCGGGACTGGGCTTCGCCGTGCGCGCGCTCGAGGCGCGCTTCGGTCCGCTCTCCCTGCGGGAATATCACGGATACTACGAACAGGTGCCGGGGCTGGCCGTGTGTTTCCTGATCACCGGCCTGGCGAGCGTCGGGTTCCCGGGCACCATCGGGTTCGTGCCGATGGAGCTGCTCATCAGCGGCAGCGCGCAGCACGGACTGGGTTACAGCGTCACGCTGGCCCTGGCCGCCATGCTCAATGGCATCGCCATCCTGCGGGCGTATTTCTCGCTCTTCACCGGCCGGCGCCCCACCACCTCGGTGTCCCTGAGGGAAACCCGCACCGAGCGGGCGGGCATCGTATTGATCGCGCTGCTGGTGTTCGTGGCGGGCTGGTTCTCGCCGAAGGTGGTGGCGTCGCGGCACCAACTCGCCGAAGAACTGTTGCAACAGCGTCAGCCGCCTGCGGAAGCTCACCCCGCAGCACAACCTTCCAGCACCGGCAACGACCGCCCGTAGGCCATCGAGCGCCCCTCTCCTTCTCCTTTCGCTGCCAGCGGTCCTCTTTTTCCAGCACCGTGCGCGGGCTGTTGCCATCGAACCACGCCTTCGCCGCGGCGTCGCCCTTGAGGAACGCGTCCCAGAAGGCCGTGCTCAACGTGACGATGACGCGGTGATGATTCGGATTGCGCCGGCCTGATTCGCCGGGCAGCGCCCGGTCGGTGAAAGCCGAATGCTCGGGATCGTGCAGGACGAGTTCGTCTTTTTCGCCCGGCGGCGAGGCGGGATGGACGCCCAGCCGCGACGCAACCGTGGCCCCGCATTTTGGGATTTCCGGACTGAAGGCGATCGCGGCGCGGATGCGCGCGTCGGTGAAGCGCTGCCCGCCACTCCGGGAAAGGACTGGCCGCCGACACCCGGCGGGGTTTGCCGCTCCGGCGGGCGCAAGGGCGGTGGCGTTTCACGAGTGCCGCCGGGAAGGCGAGGCCCGTCGGCTCTACCTCCGTGCGGACGAACCCGTCCCACCGGGCTGGAAGCGAAACGCCGGGGCGCTTTGCCAGGTCTGGCTTCCGTGAGCCGAACCGCCCGGGTCGGACCTTTCCGCAGCGTTCGTCCTTCCGCCCCACAGCCGGGATCGGGCACGCCGCCGCGGTTGTTCCGGCCGAACTCGCCGCTTCCGGGAGCGCCTCCCCAAAAAAGAGGCATGAACTGCGCCGCCGGCTCGCCTAGCTTTCGCGGGTGACATCAATCGGGAGACCGTCCTTCACCGTAGGGTTCACCCGGCCGACGCCCGGCCGGCTGGGGTCGTGTCTCGCCGTTTCGGGCAGTCTCCCGCCGGAAGTTTGCTCGGACCCACGCAGTTCGGATTCCTTGCACCGTCCCATGGTCACCCCTCTTCCCGGCCGCAGGCCGTCAACGCCGGCGTCACGCCCCTTCCACCGATGAGTGATCCCGCCACCCTGATCGTAAAATGTCCCCGCTGCCGCGAACGCGGTGCCTGGTTCGCCGCGCAATGGGGTCCCTTCTGCGGCGAGCGCTGCCGGCTCATTGATCTGGGCCAGTGGTTTGATGAATCGAACAAGATCAGCCGCGAATTGCGCCCCGGCGACTTCGAGGGCTTCGACGAACTTGAATCCGGGCCCCATCTGGACCGGCCGGAGACCCAGGGCTGAGCGATGCATTTCGACGTCATCGTCATTGGTGCCGGCGCGGCCGGCCTCTTCTGTGCGCGCACCGCCGGCCGGCGTGGCCGCCGCGTGCTCGTGCTCGAACACAATGCGCGGCTCGGGAACAAGATCCTCATTTCCGGGGGCGGCCGCTGCAATTTCACCAACCTCGGGGCCACGCCGGCGAACTACGTCACGAGCGGCAGCCCGCATTTCCTCAAATCGGCCTTCGCCCGCTATACGCCGCAGGATTTCCTGTCCCTCGTGGAGCGGCACGGCATCGCCTGGCACGAACGCAAGCACCGCCAACTGTTCTGCGATCACAGCTCGAAGCAGATCCTGCAGCTGCTGGAGGACGAATGCGCCGACGGCGGGGTGGAGTTCCGTTTGGGCTGCCGGGTGAACTCCGTGTCCCGGCCCTCACCGGATTCGTCGACCGGATGGCAGCTCACCACGTCCGCCGGCCCGTTCACCTGCGATTCGCTGGTTATCGCCACCGGCGGCCTTTCATTTCCCAAGCTGGGAGCAACGCCGTTCGGCTATGACTTGGCCCGCCAGTTCGGGCTGAAGCTGCTTCCCCCGCGGCCAGGATTGGTTCCCTTCACCTGGGCGCCCGAAGACCGCGAGCGCTTCGCCGACTTGAGCGGGATTGCCTTTGAGTGCGCGGTCAGTGCCGGACCCGACGTGCCTTCGTTCCGAGAGGCAGTGCTGTTTACCCACCGCGGACTGAGCGGTCCGGCCATCCTCCAGATCTCCAGTCATTGGCACGTCGGCGAAACGGTCCGGCTCAACGTGCTGCCAGATGTGTCGGTGCCGGAGCTGTTCGCGGCGAACCGTGCCGGCGGGCGCGAAGTGAAGACCGCCCTGCGACAGGTCCTGCCGGAACGCTTCGTGCAGGCGTGGAGCGGCCGGCACGGTTCGTCCAAACCGATCGCCCACCTCACCAAGGCGGAAATCGAAGCCATCTCCCGCTCGTTGCAGGCGTGGGAGGTCACGCCCGCCGGCGACGAAGGGTATCCGAAAGCCGAGGTGACCGTCGGCGGAGTGGACACCGGTGAACTGTCCTCGAAGACGATGGAGTGCAGGCGTGTGTCGGGCCTGTATTTCATCGGCGAAGTCGTCGACATCACGGGCTGGCTCGGCGGTTACAATTTCCAATGGGCCTGGGCCGGCGGGCACGCGGCGGGGCAGGCAGTCTAGGAATCGCATATCCCGTTTGCATCCGGTGCATCCCGAACCACCTTCGCCGCGCGATGCCTAATCCTCCCAGCGGCCATCCCGCCGCACTCGGTCCCGTGACCGCCGGTGTGCCGAAAAAACTTCGGCCCGCCAAGTTCGTTGCCCTGAGCAAACCTGGCGTCGTCCAGACCGCCGCCCCGGCGAAGCCCGGCTTCAGCTTCAGCCTCAAGCCACGGGACATCGCCCGCCACCTCGACCGCTTTGTCATTGGCCAGACGGAGGCGAAGAAGGTGCTCAGCGTCGCGCTGTGCGATCACTTCCAGCACGTGCGCCTGACGCAGGAGGGCCAAGGCGCTCCGTATTACCAGAAGCAGAACGTTCTGCTGCTCGGCCCGACCGGCGTCGGCAAGACCCACCTCATCCGCTCCGCCGCGGAACTCATCGGCGTGCCCTTTGTGAAGGCCGACGCGACGAAGTTCAGCGAGACCGGCTACGTCGGCGGCGACGTCGATGACCTCGTCCGTGACCTTTACCGTCGGGCCGGCAACGACGCCCGGAAGGCCGAGCATGGCATCATCTACCTCGACGAGGTGGACAAGCTCGCCACCCGTGAGCAGGGCGCCGGCCGCGACGTCTCCGGACGCGGCGTGCAGACCAACCTGTTGAAGCTGATGGAGGACGGCGAAGTGCCGCTGACGTCGCAAAACGACATGACCGGGCAGCTTCAGGCTGCCATGGCCGCCATGCGCGGTGGCGGCGGTGGGAATCCGGAAACCATCAACACCCGGCACATTCTCTTCATCGTCAGCGGCGCCTTCTCGGGAATTGCCGAACTTATCCGGCGGCGGTTGGTGGCCGCCCCGCTAGATCCGAAAAATCCGCGGCCGGAAACGAACGGCACCGACCGGCTGTTCCAGCAGGTCGCGACGGCCGACCTGATCCAATATGGCCTGGAACCGGAGTTCATCGGCCGGCTCCCTGTCCGCGTGGCTTGCCACAGCTTGGACACCGACGACCTCTTCAACGTCCTCCGGAAGAGCGAGAGCAGCCTCATCCACCAATACGAGCGCGCCTTCGCCGCCTACGGCATCACGTGCAAATTTGAGGATGACGGACTGCGCCGCCTCGCCGAACTGGCCACGGGGGAGAACACGGGCGCCCGCGGCCTGATGACGGTCAGCGAGCGGGTATTCCGCGACCTGAAATTCCGGCTGCCCTCCAGCCGGGTGAAACAGTTCAAGGTGACGGCCGAACTGGTGGACGATCCGACGGGCGCCCTGAAGCGGCTGTTACGGAACTGAATGCCGTCACGGGGCCGGGGCGCGGACGGACTCGTCCGCGTGCCCCGGTGGCTGCAATGCCGATTGCCGACCCCTCCTTTGAGGCGGTCGAGTTCGCGCGGACGAAGACCGTCCGCGCTCCGGTTTAGCTGACGCGAAACGACGCTGCCGGGAAACGTTCCCGGAGCCGGTCGAGCCCCTCCGCGCCAACCACGAGGGCCGCGGTAGAAAGCGCATCGGAATCGGTCGCGCTGGCCGTGACCACCGCGGCGAAACGCGCTCCGACGACCGGTTCGCCGCACCGCGGATCGATGACGTGGCCGAGTTCGCGGCCGGTGGAGTCGCGGAACGACTTGCCCCACCCGGCGGAGACCGACAGCGAGGCGTCCAACAAGGTGACCGACTCGCCGTCTGGCAACGCAACCCGCCACGCCCCGGCATCCGGCGGTCCGCCCAGACCGATCACCGTGCTGGTGCCACCGTGCAGCAACGCGGTGCTGACGCCGGCCTCACGGAGCAACTCGGCGGCGCGATCAAGGGCATAGCCTTTGCCCAAGCTCCCGAGGTCGAGCATCACCCCGGGCCGCGTGAAGCGGACGGAAAAAGTAGCCGCATCCAATTCCACGCGCTCCAAGCCCACGCATTCGCGGGCAGCCACCAAGGCCTTGGGGTCGGGTTCGGAACCGTTGCCCGACATGAAGCCCCAGGCCCGGATCAGCGGTCCAGCGGTGAGGTCGAACGCTCCCTCCGTCTGGCGTGACAGGGCGAAGCCGCGTTCGAGCAGGCGAAAGGTTTCCGGGGCCACCCGCACCGGGCCGGTGGCGGCGTGGGCGTTGAGCCGCGCGATGTCGGTCTGCGGACGGTAGAGGCTCAGCAGGTTTTCCAACCTCTCCACCTCGTCGAGGGCTTCCTCCGCGGCGGCCCGCAGCGCGGCGGGATTCGCCCCGTGCAGGACGAACTCAAAGCGCGTCGCCATCGCGTGACGGGCAACCAGAACTGGACCTGAAGAACTCATCTGGAAACAACAAAGCCGGTCCCCAGGCGCGGAGACCGGCGTTCGTCGGAACGATTCGACGGCTCAGGACAGCGGCGTGGTGCCGTAGTCGAGGGCGGGAATGTCACGGCCGAGTCCGTCTTTCACCTTTCGGGTGATCGGATCGAAGTAGCACATCACGCCGAGACGTTCACTGGTTTCCGCCAGCGAGATGACAGTCTGCACCTTGATGGCGAGGTCGATGCCGCAATTCTGCGGTTCCAGGCCGCGGATGGCCTTGAAGAAATTGCGATGGTGGTTGGCCACGCTTTCCGTGTTCTCGCCGGTGAAGGCCTCGCTGGTGACGGGGTCGATTTCCTCGGCGAAGGGGCGCTCGGGCTTCAGTTCCACCTTGTTGCCGGCCATGGTGAGGGTGGCCTTGTGGCCGCGGATCATTTCCTGCGTGCCCTGCTCGTTGACGGTGCTGGAGGTGATGTGCATCAGCATGCCGTCCGGGAACTCGGCGACAAGTTGGACGATTTCCGGCACGTCCCGCATATACTGGGTCTTGGAATCGCCCTCGGACTTGAGGTCGGACTGGACCTTCTTGCTGCCGACGCAGGAGACGCGGACCGGGAACTGGGGGTTGCCCGTGGCCAGCATGTAGGGATGCAGCTTGTGGGGGAACAGATCGCCCAACAGGCCGGAGCAATAGGGCTGATACTTGCGCCAGCGGAAGTAGTGGTCGGCGTTGAAGTCCACCTGCTTCTTGATCTGCGTGCCCATCCACGCCTTCCAGTTGAGGTCCTCGGGCGTGCACCATTTCTGAATGGTGTAGTTCCATTCACCCTTGGGGTTGTTGCGCATGTAACTGCCCTGACTCATGACGACCGGGCCGATCTTGCCGGCGCGGATCCACTCGGCAGCCTTGTGCCACTTCTTGTCGGAGCAGCCCTGGGAACCGACCTGCACCAGTTTGCCGGTGCTCTTCGCCGTGTCAAAAATCTGGAAGCCCTCGCTGAGGTAGCGAGTCATCGGCTTCTCGACATAGACGTGCTTGCCGGCGGTCATGGAGTCCACGCTGATGCGGGTGTGCCAGTGATCCACCGTGGAGCAGAAGATGACGTCGATGTCCTTGCGCTCGAGGATCCGGCGGTAGTCCTCGTAGCCCTTGCATTGGTCGCCCGCCTTCTTCCTGGCGACCTCAACCCGGTGCTTCGAGACGTCGGCAACGGCGGCGAGGGCGATGTTGTTCGCCTGTTCATCCACGTCTTTGCAGGTGCTCACATGGGCGCCGTAGCCCTGGCCGCCGACGCCGACGAAGCCGCAGACGATCTTGTCATTGGCGCCGATCACCCGGCCGGCGTAGGGCGCGACGCCGGATTTCACACTGGACTGGACCCCGCCTCCGGACGCGGAAGCGCAGCCCACGAGCGAGGACGCAGCCCCGGCGACCGTGGCGGCGGCCGTGGCGCGTTTGAGGAAGTCACGACGGGTGGAGCCAGACGGAGTCTGCGCAGAGGCGGGAGTGGGATTGGTCATAAGCGTGCGGTGCTTTTTTCGAGAGATCTAGGGAACGGACGCAGGCTATCGCGTGCGGATTCGAGGTCAATTGGTAACCCCACGCGCTGCGAGCCGATTCAGCACGTCGGTCTCGCCCGGTTGAGGGAGCGGCAGCGTGAAGGCCAGGGCGGCGCCGCGGCCGGGGGTGCTTTTCACGGAGATTCGCCCCCCGTGTTCGACGACAATGCGCTCACAGATCGCCAGCCCCAGGCCCGTGCCGTGCGCCTTGCCGTGGGTGACAAACGGCTCGAAGACATGCGGCATCACGGCGCCCGGAATGCCCGGCCCGTTATCACAGAACTCCGTCACGACCTGCGACGGAGTCGTCTGAAACCGGAGCGTAATCCGGCCATCGGGCCGGGCGGACAGCGCATCGTAGGTGTTCTGGGCGAAGTTGGCGAACACCCGCATGAACCGGGGTGGATCCAGCCGAACCTGCACGTCGGGCAACTCCCCTTCAACCTCCACCGTGAGCCCCCTTCGGGCTGCTTCCGGCCGCAGTTCGAACAGCACTTCGCGCAGGAACTGGGCGTAGCTGACCTTGGGCAGCACGACGGAGACGGGCATCGCCCGGGTGAAATCCAGCAACTCCTGCATCATCCGGTTGAGCACCTCCACCTGCTTGCGGATGCGGTCACGCGCTTCGCGGCGCTGCGCCGGCGTCGCCCGTTCCTCGGCCGCCAGATCGGCGGCGATCCCGATGACGTTCAGCGGATTGCGAAAGTCGTGCACGATGCTCCGCGCCAGCCGCTCGACGAGGGTGAGCC
>JAYUSF010000006.1:0-8656 GCA_043755815.1 Verrucomicrobiota bacterium | reverse complement strand
CCAACTGCAATGCAGTCGGAACTCGCCCGAGCTGCGCGTAGCATCCGCCTGCAAAAACCACCTCGAAACCGCACTCCTATTGCATGGTTCCGGCTTAGTCCGCCCGCATCCTGATAATGGCCGTAAGGCAGCGGCACCACGACAGAGACAGGAAAGCTGCTCACACCGGTGCCGGCGATCTCCTTCACGGTCAGGGGCAAATCAAGATTCCGGCTCAACGGGCTGGACCCGGGAGGCGTCATCGACGGCACGCGCCAGCCCAGGCCGATTGGCACGGCCGTAGTGATCGGCACCGGGTCCGGGATTGGCGCGGGGTTCACGGGATCAATTTCCCCGCCGTTATCACCACCACCACCTCCGCCACCACCGCCGGGGTCTGGTTCGTAAGGCAGCTCGACGAACTGCGAGAGGCCATCCCGCACCACCCCGTCGCGGAGCATGCCGCCGGCCGGGAACTGGCCGGCGAAAACTCCCGGGCCCACTGCCGCGAGCCCCGAGCCGAAGTTCAGTTGTGCGTCTTCGCACCAGGCGGAAACCGACCACCCGCCGGGCACCTTCGGCCCGTGGACGCGGCGCGAATCCACATGCAGGCGCAGGCTGTCCTCGGCGTTGGCCGGATCCCAGCCGGCCCGCACATGCACCCACTGGCCCGCCCGCCAAAGGGACCGGTGGTAATCGCTGCTCACCGTCCGGTTGGTCCACTCGGTGGCGCCCGGAATCACCACGGTCAGATTCAATCCGCCGTTCTCCCGCAGTTCGATCCGCGGCGCGCCATAGATGTCGCCGATCGAGAACAGGACATGGTTCACGTCGTCGTCCTCGACCCCGTAACCGGGCCGGAACCAGAACTCGATCTCGCCCGCGGCTGGAAACTTCGGGCCCAGCCCGGTGAGCGGATAGGTGATCCGATCGTCGGGCAGCGTGCAGCGTGCGCCGGTGAAACCGTCCGCCTCCACAAAGGCGTCCGCCGCCAGCGTCGTGGTTCCCGCCGGCCCCACTGGAGGCTGGGTGGCGGCGGCGATATTTGTCAGCGAGCTCTCCAGCAGAATCAAGGGGGCGGGCGCGTTTTGCGCCGTGCCGGCGATGGGTCGCAGGACGACCAACAACCCCAGCGTCAGCGCCGTGCCGGCTAGGCTTCGGAAACGACCGACGATCCCTTGTGTCCAAGGCCGGGGGCTGCCCGGCTTGGACCGGTGGGTTGGATTCTTTTTCATGGGAATGACTGGCTGCGAACGGCGACTCGCCCGTCAGCACAGGGTGTGCCCTTCCCATGCTTACGAAGCGCGCCGTTCCGTCTCGGCCTTGGTCTATGAGTCCACGGGATTCGGTCCCCGAGGGAAAGCCCGGATTGACCGCATGTAAATGCGAGCAAAGCTCAGGTTCTGCGTTTCGACAACTTCGGCCGGCTGGCGAGGCCGTCGTGGATGACTTTCAACACCTGCTTGCGTTCGGCGCCGGTGAGCGTCAGGCGGGGGGCGCGGACCCATTCCTTGCCCAGGCCGGCTTCCTGCACGGCCAGCTTGATGTATTGGACGAATTTTGGATGCGTATCCAAGTGCAGCAGCGGGGTGAACCAGCGGTAAACCTCGACGGCCCTGGCCCATTCGCCACGCCGGGTCAGTTCCCAGAAATACTGGTTCTCCGCCGGGAAGGCGATGCCGCTGCCGGCGACCCAGCCGTCGATGCCGAGGATCGCGGCTTCGAGCGCAAGGTCGTCGACACCGGTGAAAATGGCGTAGCGGTCGCCGCAGACGTTGTGCAGGTCGGTGATCCGGCGGGTGTTGCCGGAGGATTCCTTGAGCGCGACGAAGTTCTTCTGGCCGGCCAGTTCCGCAAACAGTTCGGGCGTCAGGTCGTGCCCGTAACTGAGCGGGTTGTTGTAGATCATGATCGGCAGTCCGGTGGACTTGGCGACCGTGCGGAAGTGGTGGAGCGATTCGCGCGGGTCCGGCGACTTGTAGATCATCGGCGGCATCAGCATGAAGCCGTCGGCGCCCAGCTTCTCGAGGTCGCGAGCATAGCGGCACGCCTCGGCCACGCTGCTCTCCGCGACGCCGCTGAGCACCGGCACGCGGCCGTCCACCGCCCTGACCATCTCGGCCATCACCGCGCGCTTCTCGTCGGCGGCGAGCGACTGGTTCTCCCCCAGTGAACCGAGGAAGACCAGGCCGGTGACGCCCGATTGGATGAGCGCGTCGGCGTGGACGGCGGTCGCGTCGAGGTCGAGCGAGCCGTCCTTGTGGAGCTGGGTGGTGAGGGCGGGGAAGACGCCGGACCAGTGGGGTTTCATGTGAAATGAGGAACAGTAGTCAGTAATCAGTGACCAGTAAGTCAGCGAACCAAGGCACGCTGCCACGTGGGAAGCGCGGAGTCTTGTCGGAAAACGACGGGGACAAGGCCAACAGTCGCACAGGGGCGCACCTGGCCAGCGTGGCCGGCGGCGACTCGTCGCAGGAGGGCACGCCTCCGGACTGCCAGGTAAACGGGCGTCCCGCCCGTTGGGGCCGCGCTGCGGGGCGGGCTCTCCTCCCTGCTCACGCCCATCAGTTTTAGGCAGCCTTCCTTGCGCTTTCCAACCCGACGACGACGCGGCTACTGTCCACCCGTTATGCCAGTTTCCACCTTCGCCCACCGGTTCGCAGTGTTGTTGCTACTGGCCCTGTCGGGCAGCCGACTGGTGGGCGCTGAGCCGGTCTTCTCCGGTCCTCAAGCGGGCGAGAAGCTGACGGGGTTCAAGGTCATGGAGCTCACCGGAGCCGAGGCGGGCAAGGAACGCGATCCCATCGCCGACAACGCCGGAGCGCCGACGGCGCTGGTTTTTGTTCATGGCATCGAACGCTCGCTGGTGCCCCTGCTCCGGGCGGTTGAAACCTACGGCGCCAGCAACCGATCGCGCCTGAAGACCGAGGTGGTGTTCCTCGCGGCCGACCGACTGGCGGGCGAACAGCGCGTCAAGGCCGCCGCCGGTTCGCTGAAGCTTCAGTCGCGCGTGGGACTTTCGCCCGACGGCGCGGAAGGGCCCGGCAACTACGGCCTGAACAAGGATTGCCTGATGACCATCCTCGGTGCGCGGAGCAACGTGGTCGTGACCAACTTTGCGCTCGTCCAGCCGGGCATCGCCGATGCCCCGGCGGTGATCGCGGCGTTGGCGAAGCTCTGCGGTGACACGAATCCTCCGACCGCGGAAGCAATCCTTGCGCAGGCCAGCGCGGGCCGCGGGGCGATGATGGCGCGCGGGCAGACGAATCGGGCGGAGGGGAAGTCGGCCGACCCGTTTCCCGGCGCGGTTCCAACCGATGCCAAACTGCAGGGCTTGCTCCGCAGCTTTATCCGGCCGACCAACGACGACGCCAAGGTGGATGCCGTCCTCGCCGAGGTGAAGGAACACCTCAAGGACAACGCCGATCTCAAGCAGCAGGCCATTGATGGCTGGACCCGCGTGCTGCATTTCGGAGACCGCTACGGCACGGCCTACTCTCGCAAGGTGGGTGCGGAGTTTCTGGAAACGTTGAAGAAGAAATGAAGCCCAGCATGAACGCCGTGCTCCTATCCTGCGAGAGCATGAATCTGGAAAGCAGGAAAGCAGGAATGAAAACCCGGGGCACTCCCGCCTTCCTGCTTTCCTGCTTTCCAGATTCCCCCCCTCTGTCCGTGTGGCTGTCGCTGTTGACGTTGTTCCTCCACGTTTCCCTCCACGCCGAGCGGCTCGACTTTCCAACCCGCATCTTGCCGGTGCTGACCAAGGCGGGCTGCAATTCCGGTGCATGCCACGGTGCCGCCACGGGACAGGGTGGCTTCAAGCTGAGCCTGCTGGGCTACGATCCCGAACAGGATCATCTCGCGCTGACCCGAGAACTCGGTGCGCGCCGCATTGACCTGGCGTATCCGACGGAAAGCCTGTTCCTCAAGAAGGCCACCCGCCAGATCGAGCACGAGGGCGAGCGGCGTTTCAGCCGCGACTCGGCCGAAGCGGCGCTGCTCGAACGCTGGGTGGCGGCGGGCGCGCCCTTCGGACCAAAGGAACTGCGCGTCGTCGGACTCAAGGTCGAACCGACGGGAGTCCTCGCTGCCTCGCCCAATGAAACGATCCAACTGCGCGTGACCGCCGAGCTATCCAACGGCACCCGCGAAGACGTGACCTCACTGGCGCTCTATTCGTCGAACGACGACGCGGTTGCCGACGTGACCAAGCGCGGCAGGGTGCAGATCCGCGGCTCCGGCTCGACCGGTATCATGGTGCGCTACGCCGGGCAGGTCGGGGCCACGCTCGTGGATCGCCCATTTGCCGGACCGGAGAACCGCGACGCCTTCGCCTCGTTTGTTTCACAGAACTTCATTGATGGACTCGTGCTGGCCCGGCTGGAACGGCTGCGCGTGCCCCCCTCGCCGCTGGCCGACGAGGCCACGTTTCTGCGGCGGGCCTCGCTCGACCTTGCCGGACGGCTGCCGACACCGGAGGAGATTAAAACGTTTCTCGGTCAAGCGGAGTCCGCGATGAAACGCCGTCAGGTGATTGACCGGCTGCTCGCCAGCGAAGAGTTCACTGACCTCTGGACGATGCGCTTCGCCGACCTGTTGCTCATGTCCGGTCGGAAAGGCAGCGAGGCGGGGACGGCGGCGTATCATCGGTGGCTGCGCGACCAGGTGGCGCGGAGCCGGCCCTGGAGCGCGCTCGTCCGGGACCTGATAACGGCGGAAGGCAACGTTGCCGAGGTCGGTCCGGCCAATTTTCTGAATCTTGCCAACGACCCCCGCGACCTGGCGGAGCACGTCGGGACGATGTTCCTGGGCGTGCAAATCGGCTGCGCCCGGTGTCACGCGCATCCCAACGACCGCTGGACGCAGGGCGACTACCACCGGTTCGCCGCCTACTTCGCCAAGGTCACCCGCGACGGCGGCGCGGTGCGCGACGGCGAACGCGGCGAAGTGGAACATCCCAAGACGGGTCGCGCACTGACTCCGAAGCCGCTCGGGAGCGAAGCGGCTCAAAGCCACAAATCCCAATCACGCCGCGCAGAAGTGGCCGACTGGCTGGTCGCGCCCGACAATCCGCTGTTTGCGAAATCACTCGTGAATCGCGTTTGGAAACATCTGCTCGGCCGCGGCCTGGTCGAGCCCGTCGATGATCTACGGCTGACCAACCCCGCGAGCAACCCCGCCCTCCTGGATGCGCTCGCCGAACATTTTGTCGCGAGCGGCTTCGATCTCCGCGATCTGGTCCGCACCATCGCGCAGTCACGCACCTACCAGCTCGCCTCAAAGTCCGTGGCCGGCAACGAACAGGATGACCGCTTCCATTCGCACGCACTGCTCAAGACGCCTTCCGCGCCGGTGCTGCTCGACATGATTGCCCAGGCGACTGACGTGCCCGAGCAGTTCGCCGGGCGGACGGAGCCTGCCCGCGCGGTCCAACTCGTCGGTGCGCAGACGCCCTCCCTTGCACTCGACGTGCTGGGACGCTGCGCGCGGGAACGCAGTTGCGAAACCGTCTTCACCAGCGGCGGTGGAATCGCCCAGGCACTGCATCTGATCAATGGCTCCACGATCAACCAGCGGCTGAACCAAGGCGTCCTTGCCCGCATCCAGAAGGAGAAGTTGCCGGACGAAGCCGCCGTGCGAATACTCTACCTGCACACGCTCTCGCGTCCGCCGACACTGGCCGAAGCCAGCGAATGGGAATCGCTGATGGCCGCAAGTCCAAGCCGGACGGAAGCTTTGGCAGACTTGTTGTGGGCGCTGCTCAATGCGCGCGAATTTGTCTTCAACCACTGAACCCGGGCACCGATGAACTCCGTCAACAGGCACGCTGCAACTAGTGGGACAGGCGCCCCTGCCTGTCTC
Organism: Verrucomicrobiota bacterium; assembly: GCA_043755815.1. Classification (GTDB taxonomy): domain Bacteria; phylum Verrucomicrobiota; class Verrucomicrobiia; order Limisphaerales; family UBA9464; genus CAIWAH01. The sequence continues at coordinate 2,815 of JAYUSF010000006.1, read as the reverse complement.
CCGACGCCACGTTTCAGTGAGTGCAGGTGCCGGGACGTAGTGGGACAGGCGCCCTCGTCTGTCTCCGTCCGTCAGGCGCCCCGCCTGCCGAACCACAGCCCCACTTTCACCGGGCGGGCCGCCCGGTGGACTGCCGCTGGCGGGGGCGCCAGCGGCACTACCCTGGGGAGTCACCTTTGATGATGCGCACCGGAAGTCCCACAAACAGGCTGGATGCCTGTCCGACTAAAGCGCGCTGCGATGGCATCCGACGGCGTGATTTTCTCCACGTCGGTCTGCTCACGACTCTCGGTCTGAGCGTTTCAGATTTGCTGCGCTGGCAGGCGCGGGCGGTGGATGTTGAGGCGGCCCGCAAGAGTGTCCGCGCGAAGTCGTGCATTCTCATCTGGCTCGATGGCGGTCCAAGCCACCTTGACACGTTTGACCCAAAGCCGGACGCGCCTTCGGAAGTTCGCAGTCCGTTCAAAACGATCCCCACGGACCTCGCCGGCGTTCACCTGTGCGAGCATCTGCCCCGCACGGCCAAGGTGATGCGCGAGGTCGCGCTCATCCGCTCGCTCACGCACGAGTTGGGCAATCACGACACCGGCGCGCGTTTCCTGCTCACCGGGCATCGGCCGACGCCCGCCTTAGCGCACCCTAGCCTCGGCAGTCTCGTGGCGCACGGGGTCGGACCGGGCGGCACGATGCCACCCTACGTGGCGATCCCCGGCGACAGCGTCGGAGGCCAGTCCAACGCGGCAGGCGCAGGTTACCTGCCGGGCGCGTTCTCCGCCTTCAACGTCGGCAACGATCCGGGCCGCGTGCGCGATCTGGACCTGCCGGAAGGCGTCAGCTTCGACCGCAGCGAACGGCGCCGCGACCTGTTGCACAAACTGGACACCTTCGCCCGCGCGGTCGAGGACGCGCCGGCCACGCGCGACCGCGACGCCTTCTACGAACAGGCTTACCGGCTGCTGTCCTCACCGGATGCGAAGGGAGCCTTCGACCTCTCGCGGGAAACTGCGAAGACACGCGAATACTACGGTTCCAGCCGCGTCGGCGCGGGCTGCCTCCTGGCGCGGCGGCTCGTGGAGGCCGGCTCGCGCTTCGTCACGGTGGTGGATACCGGATGGGACACGCATCAGCAGATCGCGCGCGAGCTGCCCGACTCACGGTTTCCGGGAAGCGGCAAGCTGCCGAGTCTTGACCGCGCCTACGCGGCGCTGCTCACCGACCTGCGCGAACGCGGCCTGCTGGCTTCCACGCTGGTGGTGCTGATGGGCGAGTTTGGCCGCACGCCCAAGCTCAATGCGCTCGGCGGACGCGACCACTGGCCGCGCGCGGGCTTCGCCTGTCTCGCGGGCGGCGGCGTGCAGGGCGGCCGCGTGATCGGAGCCACGAACGCGATGGGTGAACTGCCGGTGGAACGGCCCGTCACCCCGCCCGATCTGGCCTTCACCCTCCTCAAGCTGCTGGGCGTGGATCCGACGCGCGAACTTACCGGACCCGGCGGACGCCCGTTGCGGATCTTGAACGAGGGCACCTTCATCTCGGAGCTGATGTGAAGCGTTTCCTTTTCGTTGCCGGGTGCTGGGGGCTCGCCTTCGGGCATTGCGTGGCCGGCATCCCCGTCACGGCACTGGCGTTCAGCCCTGATGGCAAGACGCTCGCAAGCGCGGGTCGCCGGGTGGTCGTGCTGCGCAACGTCGAGCAGACGAACCGCGTCACCTCCCTGGAGACCGACCTGCCCAAGATCACCTCGCTGGCCTTTCATCCGGCCGGCGGACTGCTCGCCGTGGGGGGCGGCACGCCGGGCGTAAACGGTGCGGCGTTGCTGCTGCGCCTGAACGACGGAAGCGAAGTCGCGCGCGTGACCAACGAAACCGATGTGGCTTCCGCGGTCGCATTCAATGCGACGGGAACCCAACTCGCGGTCGCGGGGAACGCGCTTGTCCGCGTTTACGACCTGGCTCCCGAACGCCTGCTTCTTCGCCACCAACTCACGGGTCATGTCGGCGCCGTGCTCGCCGTGGCGTTCAGCCCGGACGGTTCGCTGCTCGTGACCGCGGGCCGGGACCGCTCCGTCAAGGTGTGGTCCGCCGAAGTAGGGCGGCCGCTGCGCTCTTTCAATCATCACACCGAGGCGGTTCACGCCGTCGCCTTCCGCCAGCAGGCCGAAGGCGGCGTCTCGCCGGTCACCTGCGCGACCGCGGGCGACGACCGCACGGTGCGCATCTGGCAGCCTGCCATCGGCCGCATGGTGCGCATCGTGCGCGGGCATGAAGGCTCCCTCCATGCGCTCGCCTATGCCGCGGACGGCAAGGCGCTGTTCACTGCCGGCAGCGAAGGTGTCATCCGCCGTCTGGACTCCGACAGCGACACGGTTCAGCAATCTTGGCGGGCCAGCGACGATTGGATCTACTGCCTTGCCACCAGCCCGGACGGCCGCTTCCTCGCCACGGGCGACTGGGTCGGCAATGTGACGCTGTGGACCGCCAACGGCGGCCTCAAACACCGTTTCCATCCGCTGGCCGCGACGAGCCCGCCGCCGTGAAACGTGGCCCGTCATGGCGTCACCCGGCCATCACCGGCTCAGGGACGTCATCAAGATCGGCGGCGAATGGATTTCCTCCTTGGAGCTGGAAAACGCCCTCAGCCAGCACGGGGCGGTCCGGGAAGTCGCCGTCGTCGGCCGTCCTGACGCGAAGTGGGACGAGCGTCCCCACGCCGAGGTGGTGCTGCGCGACGGCTTCGCGGGCAAGGTCACCGGCCGTGACCTCGGCAAGTTCCTGCACCGGTTCATCGATTCCGGAGCCATCCATCAGCGCGCCGT
>JAYUSF010000005.1:0-8705 GCA_043755815.1 Verrucomicrobiota bacterium | reverse complement strand
GCTGACCTGCACCAGATCCGTCCGGTGCGCGATGGCCTTCGCCTCCTGATCGTCACCCACGTTGCCCCCGATCAGCCGGATGGGCACGAGTTTCGCGCCATACGCCGCCCCCGCCACCCCGATGCCGTTGTTGCCGGAGGCGGCCGCCACCCCGGCGACCGCGGTTCCGTGGGAATCAGCCGCCGGTTCTCCCTTTTCATTCACACCTTCGCTCCCTTCCGGTTCGGGTGAAGCATCATTGTCGCGGTAATCGAACCCCGCGTTGGCCACGATGCGGCCGGCCAGGTCCGGATGAGCCGACTCGACGCCGTCATCCACCACAGAAATCACGACCCCGGCCCCATTCAGGCCGGAATCCCAGACGGGCAGCACATTGGCGTCTGCTCCGGCCGTCCCGCCCGACTGTCCGGTGTTTCGCAGGGTCCACTGTTGAGGCAACAACGGATCATTCGGCAGCGCTTTCCGCCGCTGAAGACGGTCCAAAATGACCTCGGCGCGGAGAACTTCGGGCCGTTGCTTCAGCCGGGCGGCGAGCGGAAGGCCGGAGGATTCCACCGCCCGGAAGACGGCGAAGCGCCGGTTGAAACTCATCGTCTCGAAACCGGCCGCCCCGACCTGTTGCGCCAACTGGGCCGCGTCCGCGCCCGGACTTAGCTCCACGGAAACCCTTCGGGTGAGAATACGCCGGATGTAGGCCGTCCGGACCTGCCCGACGGGATAGAGCACCACCTGCAATTGAGCCCCGGCTGGCACCCCAGCGCGGGCGATTCCCCGGGCGTCGAGCGGGACGACGCGGTCCAAACCGCCGCCGGCCGCGTGGATTTCATCGGTGGCGATCAGGAAATCCTGCATGCTTCCGCCGTCTGGCAATCGGAGGATGTCCTCGGCTGAGACGGCCACAACCAGCGAGGCTGCGATCGAGAGCACTGATAAACGCATCGGCGAAAGGCTGGAGAAATCGGCTGCCGCTTCAAGCCCGGAGGCAGGGCCTGAGAACGCTTTCGCTTCCGGGCTTTCTGCCCGCCCTCATCCGCGGAGCCTGCCGGCGTAACGATGGCCTTTCTGGCCGCTTCCATCCCGGCCAACGCTGGGTCAGCGAAACCGAGTCCGAGTTGGGACCGGGTTCCATTCGTCACGACACCACCCCAATGGGCACGGTTGGCTTCGAGGCATAAAACCCAACTTGGGCCGGAGCCCGAGGGTGCCCTCTTTGGGTTACAGTTGTGTGAAGTGCGCCTGGAGAGTGGACACTTGAGGGCCGGTCGTTACCCATTGTGGCGATGGTTTCAACGGTCCGGCCGGCGGTTTATCCGGCTTCTCCCCACACTCTGCTGCACGACCTCCAATCGGGGGCCGTCATCGCCTGCTTCACTGTCATTCTCGCGCTTTCGTTCGGCTCGCTGATTTTCTCGGGCGAACTCGCGGCCAGCAGCTCGCGGGGCGTGGTGATTGCGCTCATCACCGCGATCCTCGGCGGCACGGTGATGGCCTGGCGCAGTTCCTATCCGGCCACCATCGCCATCCCGCAGGACCGCACCGCGCCGATTCTGGCGCTCATGGCGGCGGAAGTCATCGTGGCCCTGCCGGCCGGGACCCCCGCCGAGGCCAAAGCCGGGGTGGTCCTCGCGGCCATTGCGATGACCTCGCTCGTCACCGGTCTGGCGCTTTACCTGATCGGCCGTTACCGCTTCGGCAACCTGTTCCGCTTCATCCCGTATCCGGTGGTCGGCGGCTTCCTGGCCGGCTCGGGTTGGCTGCTCGCCACGGGCGCCTTCCGCGTGATGCTCGGGGCGCCGGTCCACTTCCATGAAATAGGAAACCTCTTTCATGCCGGCCAACCCACCCGCTGGCTGCCGGGGATCCTCTTTGGCGCCATGCTGTTCGCCGCGATGCGCAAGTTCCGCCGGCCCCTGATCCTGCCGGGAATGCTCTTCGGCTCGATCGTGCTGTTTTACCTCTCCATGCTCCTGAGCGGAAACTCCATGGCGGAACTGCGGCAGGCCGGTTGGCTGCCCCTGCCGCCCGCCGCCGGCGGGTTCCAACTGCAACTCTGGTCGGCGGGCGCTCTGGATTTGCTCAGCGGGTCGGCGCTCCTGAAAACCGCGAGCATCGCCGGAACCGTGCTGCTGACCGCGTTGATCTCCATCCTGCTGAACTCCTCCGGGCTCGAACTCGTGGTGCACGAGGAAATCGACATCAACCGCGAACTGGAAGCCGCGGGTCTGGCCAACCTGTTCGGCGGCCTGGCCGGCGGCATGCCCGGCTTCCAGTCCCTCAGCCTTTCCCGCCTGGCCCATGATCTCGGCGCCCGCACCCGGCGGGTCGGCTTCCTGGCGGCGGCCCTCTGTGCAGTTGCCCTCGTCGCCGGCCCGGCGCCGCTGGCCCTGCTGCCCAAGTTCATCCCGGGCGGACTGCTGTTCTACCTCGGCCTCGGGTTTCTGTTTGAGTGGGGCTATGACGCCTGGTTCAAGCTGCCCAAGGCGGACTATGGCGTGGTGCTGCTGATTCTCTGCGTCGTGGGCGGGGTGGGTTACCTCGAAGGCGTGCTCTTCGGCGTTCTTGCCGCCGTGTTCCTGTTCATCCACAACTACAGCCGGGTCGGCGTGGTCACCCACGCGCACACCGGCACCGACCACCAGAGCAACGTCGAGCGGCCGATGACCCACCAGCGGTTGCTGCGCCTCCGCGGCGGCGAAACCCAGGTGCTGCGGCTGCACGGCTTCATGTTCTTCGGCACGTCCACGCGTGTGCTCGACCAGATCCGCGACCGCGCGACCGACCCGAAGCTGCCCCGGCTGCGCTTCTTTGTCCTCGATTTCCGCCAGGTCAGCGGCATCGACTCCTCCGCCACGCTGAGCCTCGCCCGCGCCCGGCAGCTCGCTGCCAAGCAGGGTTTCGTGCTGAGCCTGTCGCGCGTGCCCGACGCGATCCGGCAGCAGTTGGTCCGGGCCGGTTTCACGGACGAATCCGGACCGACCTACCGCTTCTTCCCCGACTTGGACCACGCCCTCGAATGGTGCGAGGAACAGATTCTCGCGCTCCATGCCGCGGAACTGGGCAGCCAGAATGACCTCCGGTCGCAACTGGAAGCCATCTGGCCCAACCCGGAAAATGTCAGCCGCGTGCTGCCGTATCTCACGCGCAAGCACTTCGCCGCCGACACCCACCTGATCCGCCAGGGCGACGCCGCGAACGCGCTGTTCTTTCTCGAAAGCGGCGAAGTGACCACGCGGCTCGAACTCGGCAACGGCCACACCCAGCGCCTGCGCCGGCAGGGCGGCGGCACCGTGCTGGGCGAACTGGGACTCTTCCTGGGCGTGCCGCGCACCGCCTCGGTCGTCGTCGAGAAACCCTGCGTCGTTTACGAACTTTCGGCCGACGCCCTGCAACGGCTCAAGCGCGAGGCCCCGGAAGTCGCCGCGGAGTTCCACGAATTCCTCGTGCGCTACATGGCCGAGCGGATCGTGAACTGCAACAAGACCATCCGCGCGCTGGCGGAATAGGTGGGACAGCCGCCCTCGGCGGTCATAGTCCTGCGGGCGCCCTCGCCCGCAGTTCGACAGGCGGTGGCGCCTGTTGGACGGATCACCGGCGAGGCGCCGGTGCCACCTCCCACTTCCCCTTCCGCAAACCTCCAAGCTTGTTGCCTACGGCGACTCCACGGAAGCTGCCGGTTCAACCACGACATGTCCGCCCTGTTCCATCCCGGCCAACGCTGGGTCAGCGAAACCGAGCCCGAACTGGGGCTGGGTTCCATCCGTCACGTCACGCCGCGCACGGTGGCGGTCGGCTTTGGCGCCACCAACGAGTCCCGCGAATACTCGCTGGAGAACGCCCCGCTCCGCCGGGCGCGTTTTCACGTCGGCGACAGCCTGCCGTTGCGCGATGGCACGACGCTGGCCGTGGAATCCCTGGCCGAGCACCGGGCGCTGATCTTCTACTGCGGCGACGGCCGTGAGATCTGCGAGACGGAGCTGAGCGACACCATCAGCTTCAACCAGCCCGAGCAGCGCCTCTACGCCGGCCAGGTGGATGAACCGGCCGCCTTTGACCTGCGCGTGGCTGCGCTCCGCAACCAGCACCGGCGACGCAAGTCGAAGGTCCGCGGCTTCGTCGGCGGACGCATTGACCTCATTCCGCACCAGCTCTGCATCGCCGCCGAAGTCGCGGGCCGGCTGCTGCCGCGCGTGCTGCTCGCCGACGAGGTGGGTCTGGGCAAGACCATCGAGGCCTGCCTGATCGTCCACCGGCTCATCCTCACCGGCCGCGCCCAGCGCGTGCTGATCGTGGTGCCGGACTCGCTGGTGCATCAGTGGTTCGTGGAGCTGCTGCGCCGCTTCAACCTGTGGTTCCACATCTTCGACGAGGAACGCTGCGCCGCCATCGAGGGCGGCAACGGAGCGCCCTCAAACCCGACCCCAGCGAACCGCGGGCGAACTCCCTCTCCTCCCGCCAAGGGAGGAGAGGGCTGGGGAGAGGAGGGTCGTCGGTCAGCAGAAGCACCCCTCTCCCCGGCCCTCTCCCCGCTCGTGCCTCGCGAGGCGAGGGAGACAGCTGGGGCAGTGCCCAACTGCGACCACGACAACCCGGAGACGAATCCGTTTCTCGACGACCAACTGGTGCTGGCCAGCCTGAGCCTGTTCACCGGCAACGAACGCCGCCGACAGCAGGCCTTGGCCGCAGGCTGGGACATGCTGGTGGTGGACGAGGCGCATCACCTCGGCTGGACGCCAGACGCCGTGAGCCCCGAATACGCCGTCGTCGAGTCGCTCGGCCAAGCGACGGCCGGACTGCTGCTGCTCACCGCCACGCCGGAGCAACTCGGCATGGCCAGCCACTTCGCGCGCCTGCGGCTGCTGGACCCGGACCGCTTCTACGACCTCGCCGAGTTCATCCACGAAGCCGAGGGCTACCGCGACGTAGCCCGGCTCGCGGACAAGGTGCTGAAACACGAAACCTTCACACCGGCCGAAGTGACTTCGTTGGCCGGGATTCTCGCGGAACCCGAAGCGGGCCTGCGCGCCAAGCTGGCCAAGCTGGCCGACGACACGGTCCGCGCGGGGCTCGTCAGTTCGTTGCTCGACCAGCACGGCACCGGCCGTGTGATGTTCCGCAACACGCGGACGACGATCAGCGGCTTTCCCCGCCGGGTGGCGCGGCTGTGTCCGCTCGACGAGGACGGCGACAACGCGGAGCTGTTCGAGCGGCTGACGGAAGAGTTTTCTGCCGATGCCGATGCGAGCCTCGCGGAACATTTCGAGCCCGATTTCTCGGCTGATCCGCGGGTTCACTGGCTGGTGGAACTGCTGCGCTCGCTCGGCGACGACAAGGTGCTGCTGATCTGTCGCACGCGGGCCAAGGCGGAGACGCTGGAGGCGGCGTTGCGCGTGTGGATCAACGTGAAGCTGGCCGTCTTTCACGAGGGCCTGACGCTGGTGCAACGCGACCGCCACGCCGCGTGGTTCGCCGAAGAGGACGGAGCCCGGCTGCTGATCTGTTCCGAGATCGGCAGCGAGGGGCGCAACTTCCAGTTCGCGCACCACCTGGTGATGTTCGACCTGCCGCTCGATCCCGAGCTGCTGGAGCAACGCATCGGCCGGCTGGACCGCATCGGGCAGACTTCGGAGATCCAGCTCCACCTGCCGTTCGTCGTCGGCAGCGCGCAGGAGGTGCTCGTGCGCTGGTATCACGAGGGGCTGAACTCGTTTGAGAAAAACCTCCAAGGCGGCCGCGCGCTGCTGGAACAGTTCGGCAAGCGGATTGCCGACCTCGCGCACGAGTTCCATGAACGCGCCGAAGCGGGGCACAAGGAATTGGCGCAGCTTAAAACTGCCCCCGGTTACCCCCTCGCGCCGCGAGGCACGAGCGGGGCGAGGGCCTGGGAGAGATTCCACGGACGTGCGGTCGCGAATCGTGCCACTGAACCTGGAGGGGCCGCCCCCCTCACCCCGTCCCTCTCCCCTCCTCTGAGGAGGGGAGAGGGTGCCCGAAGGGCGGGTGAGGGGTGGTCGGACGACCCCAGGTTCATGGAGGGGGGCAATGCTCTGGTCCACTCGCCCTCCTCTCCCCAGCCCTCTCCTCCCTCCGAGGGTGGAGAGGGAGTCGGCCTCGGGACAACGGGGGCGGTGTCCAACTGCGCCCGCCACGAACTCGCCGCGCTGATCGCCGAAACCAAGGTCGCGCGGCAGGAGCTGACCGCCCGGCTCGAACAAGGGCGCGACCGGTTGCTGGAGCTGAATTCGTTCCGGCCGCCGGTCGCCGCGCAGATCGTGCAGGAAATCCAGCAGCAGGACGCCGACCCGACGCTCGACCCGTTCATGTTGGCGGTGTTCGACCACTTCGGCATTCACGTCGAGGAACTGGCGCCGCGCACCTTTCAACTGGGTTCCGCGGGCGTGTTTGCGGATTCCTTTCCCGGGTTGCCGCTGGAGGGCCTGACTGTCACCGGCGACCGCACCCGCGCGCTGTCCCGCGAGGACGTGCAGTTCCTGACGTGGGATCATCCGCTCGTGACCGGCGCGCTCGACCTGCTGCTGGGCACCGACAAGGGCAACAGCAGCTTCGGCGTCTGGCCCGACGGCAGGGGCGCCGGGCTCTACCTGGAGGCGGTTTTCCTGCTCGAATGCGTCGCGCCGTCGGCGCTGCACGCGGACCGTTTCCTGCCCCCCACGCCGCTGCGTGTGCTGGTGGACCCGGCGGGCAACGACGCCAGCGCCGTGGTGGATCGCGAGACGCTGTCGCGCCAACTGCGTCCCGGCGACCCGTATCCGCACGTCGGCCGCCGCGAAATCCGGGAGGAACTGCTCCCGTCACTCCTCGAAAAGGCGGAGGACATCGTCCAGCGACACGTCCCCACGTTCATCACGCAAGCTCGCAAGGAAATGGCGGTCCAACTCGATGCCGAACTGGTGCGCCTGAAGGAGCTCGAACGGGTAAACCCGAGCGTGCGCCCGGAGGAAATCGAACAGCTTGCCGAACAGAAACGCGCCCTCGACCAGCACATCGGCGCCGCCCGCGTGCGACTGGAGGCGATCCGGCTGATCGAGCGACGGTGAACCGGGGTCACCGCCCGTAGCAGCCGGTTCAAAAAGAGTTTCGTTGGTAGGAGCCGACGTAAGGAGGCTCTGACTTTCGGCGGAAAACAGAGACTCGTTACCTCGTCTCCTACGGAAGCAGGGGGGAACGGGCTGGTAGCGCAGGCATCCCTGCCTGGGGGGTTCGCCGGGCATCCTGCTCAGAATGGTCGGCCAACGGCCCGGTCGATCTCAACGGGACTGGCGGCAAGATGCCGCCTGAACCCGCACACAGGATGTGCCCGCTACATCAATTCACCGGCAAACTCCGTGAACCACGGTTCCGGCGGGGAGCTGAACTCCACCTCCCGGCCCTGCCACGGCAGCCAGAGCCGCCCGGCGTGCAGGGCCTGCCACGGCAGGATCAGTTGCACGTCCTGCTCCGGCGTGAGCCGGCGTTCCACGAAGGCGAGGTAGAGCAGTTCGTCGCTCCCGTAGATCTTGTCGCCGACGAGCGGATGTCCGAGGTGCTGGAGATGGATGCGGATCTGGTGCTTCCGCCCGGTGTCCAGGCGCACCCGGAGCAACGAGAAGTCGCCTTCCGCGCGGCGGAAGTTGCGCACCCGCCACCAGCGGGTCCGGGCGCTCGCCCCGTCTGGCCGCACGCAGTCCTTGATCGCGACCCGGCTGGTTTCGTCCTTGCCGAGCGGGGCCTTGATGACGCCTTCCGTCGCCTCGACCCGACCGTGAACAATGGCGAGGTATTCCTTGGCCACAAAGCCGCCTTCCCAGAGCCGACGCAGTTCGAGCGCCGCCCCGGCGGTCTTGCCGAAGATCATCACGCCGCTGGTCTCGCGGTCGAGCCGGTGGACCATCTGGGGCTCGCTGTCGGCGTGCAGATACAGGCGCACGCGGCTGATGAGGCTGGAATACTCGTCGCCCTTCGTCGGATGGCAGACGAGTCCCGCCGGCTTGTGCAGCACCAGCAGGTCGGCGTCTTCATGCAGGACGGAAAACAGCTTCACGGGCCGGGCATTGGGCACCTTTCGTCACCGGGTTGGCAAACTCGCAAGCAGCGCGAGCGAAACTAAGCTCGTGCCCAAGGATACCTCAGGCAAGGAACGGCCACGGTCCAACACCGGATCCCTCGTTGAAGTCAGAACATTCTCAGGCCCCACGCGAAGTTTCTCCTTGGTTCGCCGGCGACGAGGAAACTAACGTGCCGGCACCCACGTTTCATGAACCATTTCGTCCGCTCTGGATTTGCCATGCTTGTTGGGACGTATGTATCCATGGGAGCTGCCCACGACTTAAAGCTGCCCATTTTGGAGCAAGTGCAATTGGGCACGATTGACCTCGGCGCTGGCGACAGACCGGCCTTTCGATACCACGTTATTGTCACCGATGATTCTGGTTCGATTGGTTCCTTTTACACCGTTCTTTTTCGGATAATTCCGACCGCTTTGGGGCACCCTTTGCGCGCTTCTACTTCGAGAGTCGATTTCCAAACGGCTGATTTGATTGGAAGCGGAAGCGCGGACTATCAAAATCAAGTGGGCAATGACTGGATCACAATTTCTGTTTTCGAGGAAATAGGGATTGCTCAATAGGTATTGATTACGTTTTTTTGAGCAGGTAGAGGAGGATGCTGGCGGCGAGGTTGGCCAGCTTTTTGGTGTAGCAATGGGTCTT
>JAYUSF010000004.1:0-29106 GCA_043755815.1 Verrucomicrobiota bacterium | reverse complement strand
CACCGGCCGTGACCTCGGCAAGTTCCTGCACCGGTTCATCGATTCCGGAGCCATCCATCAGCGCGCCGTGCTCACGGAAATCCGCATCGTGGACGCCCTGCCCAAGACCAGCGTGGGCAAGCTCGACAAGAAGGCGCGCGCCGGAGTTTGGCGGGAACGGCTACCGCGGCCGTTGCAACCGCCCACGGACGAGCTCAGGCAAGTATTTCACGGGCACGGAGCCGTGGTCCATCACGGCCTCGTGGAAGCGGCCGAGTTCAAACCGGTCGCCCAGTTCCCGTTGGACCTGCTGGCGAAGGCGGTAGTGGGCCATGCGGCCGACAAAGTAGGTGCTGAGCTGGGTCGAGCTCTGCTTCGCGCGGATGACCTTCAGGCGGGCCTCGCCTTCGGATTGAAAGGCGCCCTCGGTCATCAGCTTCAACGCCTCCTCATCGGTCATCCCGGAGCAGTGCATCCGGTGGTCCAGGATCGCGTTGACGACCGCGCGCAGGTAGAACTTGAGCTGCATGAGCCGCACCCGCAGGTCGCCGTCGGCGTAGCCCTGGTCGAGCATCATCTGTTCGGTGTAGACGGCCCAACCCTCGATGAAGACGCCCGACTGGAGCACGCGCCGGATGAGCGAACGGGAGCGGTTCGAGTATTCGAGCTGCACGTAGTGGCCAGGATACGCCTCGTGGATCGTAAGGATCTGCAGCATGTGCTGGTTGTATTCCTCCAGGAAGCTGCGGATCCGGTCGGCACCCCAATCCGCGGGTGGTGGGCTCACGGCATACAGGCTCACGGCGGCGGGTTCGAGCGGCGGGGCCGATTCCATGTAGGCCAGCGAGTTGCCGCGCTTGAATTCGGGCATCTCGATCACCTGGCACCGGTCGGGTTCCGGCAGGCGGAGGATGTCCCGTTCCCGGATGAAGGCCTTGATGCGGTCCACCGTGGCCCGGGCGTCCTGAACCAGGGTTTCCGGCGAACCATGTTCCCGGCTCACGGCCGCGGTAATCTCGGCCACCGTCTGGCGGCGGCCCGGTTCGTCATCCGGCGGGAGCGCCAGTTTCGGGAAGTATCGGCTCCAGAGCTGCCGGGCGACGACATAAAGCTCCCGGTTAACGCGCACGAACTCCGCCTCGGCGTCGGCGAGCACCTGGTCGGCGGTGAAGCCGGCGTCGAGGACGAGTTCGAGCTTCTTGGCGAAGCGTTCCCGGCCGAGCCGCCATTCGCCGGTGGCGCGTTTCATCAGTTCCCCTTCCAGAAACAGTTGGTAGAGCCGCAGCTTCTGGGCGACCGGCGCGGCGGCGTTCCGCAGCGTGGCGAGCTGGGGCGTCTCGCCGGCCAGTTCAAAGAGGCCCGACTCGTAGAAGGCGATCGCTCCCCGGTTCTGCCGGATGGCGGTTTCCAAGATGGTCTTCGGGGGATTCCGCAGGGTCTGTTGGGCGGAGTCGATGATGGCCGGGATGCGGCCCATGCGGGCGATCGCGTTGGTCAGGTTGGTTTCCTTGGGCAGCGTGGACTGGGCGAGCAGTGCATAAACGCTGTCGCTGATGTAGCCGCCGTAGACGCGTGGGTCGTCCTCGAACGGTTGGGAATTGTCGGCCAGCCAGAGGCTGGTTTCGAGCTCATGCTGGAAGATCTCGAAATCGATCTGTCCGCCGCGCGTCAGCCGCGGGAAGTCCACCGCCTTGGGCAGGGCCGTGAGCGTGGCGCGGGTATGCGCGATCCACCGGGCTCGGGCCGCCGGTGATACGTCCTCCAACTGGCTGTCGAACCGGTGATCGCCCAACTGGGTGGCGGTCAGCGGCTCCAGCCGGAAGCGTTCGTCCAGATAGCGGCGAAAAAACGTGGCGAGCTCCGCATCGGCCCCTTGGGCAGACGACCGGGTCGGAACCAGAATAAGAGCCGCCAGAACGGCGAGCGACGCCAGCCAGTGGACAACGCGGAGATTCGGAAGGGCATTCATGATTTGAAACGGCGGCCGTTGCGGGGAAGCAGGCCATCGCGGTGTGCGGATTTCCATCATCTTTCCGCCACCGTTCCCAGGCTTTGACTGAGGGCTTGGGTTGGGCGAAGGGCGTGCCTACGCTGCGCCGGTCCCACCGCTTCCCATGGAAACGCCCGCTTCAGCCTGGATTGCCCCGCCCGTGCAACCGCTGCTCATCCGTGACCTGCTCACGCGCGTCCGCACCTGGGCGCCCCAACAGAAGATCATCTACCGCGACGTGCGGGAGCTGACCTACGCCGAGTTTCTCCAGCGCGTGGAACGGCTCGCGCAGGTGCTCACGGACCTTGGTGTCCGGCCCGGCGACCGGGTGGGCGTGATGGACTGGGACAGCCACCGCTACCTCGAACTGTTCTTCGCGGTGCCGATGCTGGGCGCCGTGCTGCATACCGTGAATGTCCGCCTCGCGCCGGACCAGCTCGCCTACACCATCCTGCACGCCAAGGACAGCGTGGTGCTGTTTCACCCGGACTTCCTGGCCCTCGCCGAGGGATTGGCGCCGAAACTGGGCTGCGTGCGGAATTGGGTTTCCCTCAGCGACGACGGACGCCCGCCCACCACCGGCCTGCCGCTCGCCGGCGACTACGAGCCGCTTCTGGCCGCCGCCCTGCCGGGCTTCCGGTTTCCCGACCTGGACGAGAACACGGTGGCCACGCTCTTCTACACCACCGGCACCACGGGCGATCCCAAGGGCGTGTTCTTCACCCACCGCCAGATCGTGCTGCACACGTTGGCGGGAGGCCTCGCGATCATCGCCTATGGGGATCCGGTCTCGCTCCGGGCCGACGACGTGTATCTGCCGATGACCCCGATGTTCCACGTCCACGCATGGGGCATTCCCTACATCGCCACCCTGCTGGGGTTGAAGCAGGTCTATCCCGGCCGCTACGAGCCGCAGCTCCTGCTCGACCTGATCGCCCGGCACCGCGCGACCTTTTCCCACTGCGTGCCCACGATCGTGCAGCTCCTGTTGCACCATCCGAACAGCGCCGCGGTCGACTTCACGGGACTCAAGCTGGTGATCGGCGGCGCGCCGCTGCCGAAGGGGCTGGCGCGGCAGGCGCAGGCCCGTGGGATCAGGATCATGGGCGCCTACGGCATGTCGGAGACGTGTCCGATCGTCGCCGCGTCCCATTTCAAGCCGGACCACGCCGGGGCCGGCGCCGAGGAGCAGCTCGACGTGCTTACCCGCACCGGTTTTCCGGGTCCGCTGGTCGAGGCCGCCATCTGGAGTGCGGATGGCCGGCCGCTGCCGCCCGGCAAGGACAACGTGGGTGAACTCGTGCTCCGCTGCCCGTGGCTGACCGCCGGCTACCACGGTGATCCCGAACGCAGCGCCGAACTGTGGCGCGGTGGCTGGCTGCACACCGGCGACCTCGCCTACCGGGACGAGGAGGGCTATCTTCGGATCACCGACCGGCTCAAGGACGTCATCAAGATCGGCGGCGAATGGATTTCCTCCCTGGAGCTGGAGAATGCCCTCAGCCAGCACGAGGCGGTCCGGGAAGTCGCCGTGGTCGGCCGTCCCGACGCGAAGTGGGACGAGCGTCCCCACGCTGAGGTGGTGCTGCGCGACGGTTTCGCGGGCAAGGTCACCGGCCGTGACCTCGGCAAGTTCCTGCACCGGTTCATCGATTCCGGAGCCATCCATCAGCGCGCCGTGCTCACGGAAATCCGGATCGTGGACGCCCTTCCCAAGACCAGCGTGGGCAAGCTCGACAAGAAGGCGCTGCGTGCCGGATTGACGACTCCACCGGCAAAGTAATGTCGGAGAAGGGGCCACGCACTCCTTGTGCGTCGAACAGGGCTTGGTGTTGGCCAACCTCGGGTTTACAACGGGCGGCAATCACATGAACCCGGAACTGCCTTCCACCCAGCGCGCCTACCCGCTCCGGCTCACCGGCGACGATCCCCGTTGGCGCGACCGCCTGTGGCGCACACACCTGGCCGTCAACCGAGGGGCCGCCGCCTTCGGCGACTGGCTGATCAAATTGCGAGGCGGACTGGATCACCGGCTGGCTGAACTGCCCGTGAAGGAAAAGTCCGGCGAGCAAGCGCCCAACGCCGATGAACGGCGCGACCGTCGCCTCCTGCTCGCGCTCTCATGGCTCACCGTGGAGGTGGGCTATGCTGGTCTGCACGCGGTGCCGGCGGACAAAATCGTCGCGACACTCCGCGAAATCCTGCTGAAGCGCGGTGTGACGGAGGTTGAGGCGCGTGAATGGGAAACTGATTGCGCCGATTCACTTCGCGCCTCGATCAAGGACGGTGCGACCTGGGTGAACCGCAGCGCGGCGTTTGATGCCGCAGCCGGCCAGCTTGGGCCTTCACTCACTCGCGAGGAGGTCTGGGATTTGTTGCTGCCGTTCTTTGGCTCGATCTCCGGCTACCTCGAACCGGTCGCGCTGGAGGGCGACGAAGTAGGTGCCGACGAGAAGGCCAAGGACTTGGTTCAGAAAGCGGGGCAGTGGCTGAGCAGTCGATTCGGCACCGGACAGGGAGCGGACTTCACCCGCCTCGCCCGCGTTTATGATGCGATGAGAGAGTCGGCCGCCACCGTCGTTGGCCCGATAATGCAGACGGCATTTTTCGACAGGCTCGCCGGAGCCCTGACGGAGTTCGCCCCAGCAGCAGCTACGCCTGAAGCCATCCTCTCGCTCATCAGTGGACCCGGCTACAAGAGCGCCACCCGCAATCTGGTGAAAGCCTTCGCAACCCAAGCCGCCATCTCGGCGGAGGACTTGGCCAAGTTCGCCGAAACCGCCGCAGAGGACGCGGAAGCCAGCCGCGGCAAAACCGGCGGCAAAGGGCATCGCGAATGGAGTGACCGTCTTCTCGCCCAAGTCGAAGCGGCCTGCGGCTTCAGCTATCTCGGTGCATTGAAGTCCGGGAACTCTGCCGATGACGAAGCGCCCGAACGCGAGGCCGCCCGCCATAGCGAGTTCGCCGTGATGCTCGATCACGCCGCCCGTCGCGTCTCCCTCGCGCACACCTGGGCCAAGCGCGCGGAAGCCGAGCGTCGCCAGTTCACTTTCGAGGCTGCGAAACTCACACCGCTGCGTGCTCAGCACACCGCCGCTGTTCAGTGGCTCGATGACTTCTGCGCTCGCCGTTCTGTTTCCAGCCATGCGGAAGACGCCTACCGCATCCGCCCGCGTGCGGTCGAAGGTTGGAAGGAAGTGGTGGCTGCCTGGCGCAAGGCTGCCTGCGCCACGGCTGAAGATCGAGTCGAGGTCGCACGCACGCTGCAAGACAGCGACCAGATCGACAAGTTCGGCGACATCCAACTCTTCGAGGCGCTGGCGGATGACGAGGCCAGTCGCGTCTGGGAAAGCGGGCCGGACCTACTGCTCAGCTACGCCAAGGCCACCGACGCACAGCACAAGAAGCAGCGGTTCAAAGTCCCCGCCTACTGCCATCCCGATCCACTGCGGCATCCCGTCTTCTGCGACTTCGGCAATTCACGCTGGGATGTGGACTTCGCCTTCCATCGAGCCCGCACTGGCACCGCCGAAGCCCGCCTTGCAGTGACTCGTCGTCGCGAAGCCGTGACCAAGGCCGAAGCGCAACTGGCCAAAGCCAAGGACGACACAGCCCGCGCTGACAAGCAGGGCAAGCTGGCTGAAGCGCAGACGAAACTGGTCGAATCCGAGAGCCGTCTCCGTTGGCTCGAAACCCCGCGGGCTATCACGCTCACCTTGCTGGATGGCGACCGCCCTCAACCCACCGGACTGCGCTGGCAATCCAAGCGGCTCGCCGCCGACCTTGCGCTCGAAGACGCACCGTCCACCGCCAGTCCGGCGGACGTTCCTGCAGCCGTGACTCGGGCTGACCGCCAAGGCCGGGCGGCGGCCGGTGTGGGGCCGGGGGGACCGGTCGTGGTGCTCGGCCTGTTCGACCAAGACCATTGGAACTGCCGCCTCCAAGCGCCGCGGGAACAACTCGACGCCTTGGCCGCGCACCTGGAGAAGCACAAGCTGTTGCTCCACGACGAAATGCGCTGGGACGAACGCGCCTCCCGCCTGCGGGACAAAATCGAATGGCTGGTCACCTTCTCCGCCAAACTCCAACCGCAGGGACCGTGGCTGGAGTTCGCTCCGCAACACGCGGGCAGAATCCGTCCGGAACTCAAGGACGGGGAGATGGCGATTGCCCCGCGCGGTAAGAGCGATTGGAGCGGCTTAGCCTTCCCATTCTGGCACCTCGACAACCAAAAGGGGCGAACCGGGCGAACGCTTCATGCGCTGTCCCGCCTCCCCGGTCTGCGCCTGCTCTCCGCCGACCTTGGCCACCGGTTCGGCGCGGCGTGCGCGGTGTGGGAGACGCTTTCGCTGGAGTTGGTGCGCTCGCTTTGCGGCGCGGCCTTGCCCGGCCCGGACCAACTGTTCCACACCGTCACCCTCAAGGGGGCCGACGGACGTGACCGGACCACGGTCCTCCGCCGCATCGGCGCGGACACACTGCCCGACAACAAGCTGCATCCCGCCCCGTGGGCGCGGCTGGAGCGGCAGTTTCTGCTCAAGCTGCAAGGCGAGGAAGCTGACACGCGTAAAGCCAGCCCGGCGGAACTCGGCTTCATGGAGGAACTCGAAACCGCGTGCGGCCTCGCGGCCGAGTTCCGGCTGAAGCAGCGCGCGGACGACGCCCGCAACGGTGAAGACCGCCGGCCCTCGCTCGATGTGGATGACGTGATGTCCCATGCCGTGGACACGACGCGCCTCGCACTCAAGCGCCACACCACCCGTGCTCGCCTCGCCCGCGACTTCGTCGCCACCCACCGCATTGAACCCGGCGACCGCAAGGCGGACACGGCGATGGATGCCACGGCACGCGCCGAACACCTCACCCGAGCCCTGTTGGTCTGGCATGACCTGGCCACGAGCCAGCGCGTGACGGATACGGAGGCAGCGCGTTTGTGGACGGAACACGTCGCGCCTCGGCTGGCGGAGCGTGAACTGGAACCACGCCCCGAAGAGCGGGAAGCAGCCGTCACCCGCAAGAAGCGAGACGAGCGGAACTCCGCCAAACTGGCCGCCATGGCGGCGGCGCTCACCGAAGGCGATTGCGCCGCCATCGCCAAGGCATGGGAAGCGGGTTGGCACCGGAGCGATGCCGCTCTTCGCCCGCTGCTGGCAAGGGTGCGGGATTGGTTGCGTCCGCGCGGTCTTCGGGGCGCGGCCCGAGGACAACGGATCGCTTCTCGCCGCACTGGTGGCTTGTCGGTGACGCGGCTCGCGACGCTTCGCAGCTTCTATCAGGTGCAGAAGGCGTTCTTCACGCGGCTTCGTCCCGACGGCACACATCCCACGGCGGACGAGGCGTTCGGCCAGCGCACGCTCGATGCGATGGACCGCTTGCGCGAGCAGCGTGTGAAACAACTGGCCAGTCGCATCGCCGCCTCCGCGCTGGGCCTTGCCCCGGCGTCGCCGTCGCCCGACGAGCGCAACGCGGATGACAAAGTGGCTGCACGGCTTTCGCGGCAGCGTCTGGGGAAACTGGAACCACGCTTCGTCCCCTGCCACACCGTCGCCATCGAGAGCCTGTCGAACTACCGGCCCGACCAGTTACAAACGCGGCGCGAGAACCGCCAGCTCATGCAGTGGAGCAGCAGCAAGGTGCAGAAGCATCTGGCCGAAGCCTGCCAGTTGAGCGGCCTGCATCTCCGCGAAGTGCCGCCCGCCTACACCTCGCGGCAAGACAGCCGCACGGGCGCACCCGGACTCCGCTGCACGGATGTCTCGCTCGCCGACTTCCTGCGTGACGGCGGGTATTCGGCACGCGAAGCCGAACGGGTCCGGGTCAAGAAACCCGGCGAACGGAAGGCAGGCGAACAACTGCTGCTCGACACCTACGACCACTGGGTCAAAGCCGCCGTCGGCTGGAGCACGGAGCAGAAGCAACGCCGCTCGGTCCGCCTTGTGCGCGAGGGAGCCGACCTGTTCGTCTCCGCCAATCCGGCTTCGCCCGCCACGAAGGGTCTGCAGGCCGACCTCAACGCCGCCGCCAACATCGGCCTCAAGGCTTTGCTAGACCCGGATTGGGAAGGCAGTTGGTGGCTGGTCCCGTGTGTCCGTGGCACCAATGCGCCTAAACCCGAAACCGTGAAGGGCTGCCCGCTGTTCAACGACGTGAAGCAGCTTGCACCGCCACCCGCAGCGGCAGCCGCAAAGAAGGGCAAAGCCGAGCGCGAGTTCGTCAATCTATGGCGCGATCCGGCGGCCAACGCCTTGACGACGGGAGTCTGGGTCGAGTCCACCGCCTACTGGTCCGGCGTTCAGCGCCGCGTCGCTGAAATCCTTCGCGCCCACAACGGACTGCCGCCCGAAGACGACGTGCCGATGTAGCCCGACCTGAAACTTGGAACCTTAAACCTCGCCTTCATCATGTGGCAGGCCCGCAACATCGCCGAACACGCCTACTGCCCGCGCCTGTTCCACTTCATGCAGGTCGATGGCGTGTTCCTGCCCAGCACCGACACCGAGCAGGGCATCGCCGTCCACCGCCGTGTGGACAAGCCCTCGAAGGCCGCGACTCCGCCCGCGGAAGGAACCGGCGGGCAGGAGGAGGATGCCGCCAAACCCCGCGCCGTCCGCTCGCTCACGCTCTTCTCCGTAGCCCTGCAACTCACCGCCAAGCTCGACCTCGCCGAGATCGCGGGCACCACCGCCATCCCGGTCGAGTATCGCAAAGGTAGCCCCAAGCGCGCCGCGCTCTCGCCTCCGCCGGAAGACCTCGGCGATGTGGACGACCCGCCGCTCGCCACACCCGAAGCGTGGCCCACCGACCGCGTGCAGGTCGGGCTGCAAGCCCTGTTGCTGGAGGAAGCCGGCTACACGGTGCCGCGCGCGGTGCTCTATTACGCCGCCGAAAAGCTGCGGCTCGAAATCCCGGTGGACGACGTGCTGCGCGCGGAAGCCCGTGCCTGCTTGGCCGCCGCGCAGGCGACCGCCGCGTCTGGTGTCCGTCCGCCCCCGCTCGTCCACGACCCGCGCTGCGCCCGCTGTTCGCTGCAACCCATCTGCCTGCCCGATGAGGTGAACTTCCTCCGGGCCGAAGCCGAGACGGAAGCCGCCGGCGAGGCCCGTCCGCCCCGCAAACTCTGGCCGCCGCGCGCTGAGGGCGAACACATCATCATCCAAAAATACGGCGCGAAGGCCGGCGTGCGCGGCGAATCGCTCCGGATCACCGACAGCGAAGGCCGCGTGCTCAAGGAACAGCCGCTCGCCGGAGTGGAGAGCGTGTATCTGCTCGGGCAGGTGCAGATCAGTTCGCAGGCCGTGGCCGTGCTGGCGGAAAAAGGCGTGCCCGTGGCATGGCTCAGCGCCGCCGGCCGGCTCCAGGCGATGACCGACCCGCTCGACAGCGTGAGTGCCACCGTGCGCCGCGCCCAAGTGCTGCGGCTGGAAGATCCCGCGGTGAAGCTGGCCCTCGCCCGCGCGCTGGTAGTCGCCAAGATCCAGAACCAGCGCACCCTGCTTATGCGAAACGCGAAGCCGGCGGAGCCCGGTAGCAGCCGAGGTGACGAGGCTCCGGCTTCCCCATCCGAGCGCCAATCGGAGATCGAAGCCCAAGATGTTCAGAGCCTCCTCACGTCGGCTGCTACGGGGCCAGGAACCGATGGTCGGATCTCCTTCGAGCGGGCTCTCACGGAGATGGCCCACCACGCCCGCGCCGCCGGACAGGCCGATTCACTCGACTCCGTGCGCGGCCACGAAGGCCAAGCGGCGGCGCTCTACTTCGCGCACCTGCCCTCCGCCTTCAAGGACGCGGAACTGGCCGCCGGGTTCGCGAAGCATGGCCGGGATCGCCGTCCTCCGCCCGAACCGATCAATGCCTGCCTCTCCTTCGCCTACGCGATGCTCACGCATGAATGCACCGCCGCGCTCCGCATGGCCCGACTGGAGCCGACGCTCGGCGGCTTCCACTCCAGCAAGCCTGGCCGCCCCGCGCTGGCGCTCGACCTCATGGAACCCTTCCGCCCGCTGATCTCCGATTCGCTCGCGCTTGCCGCCTTCAACCGCGGTGAACTGGGCGACGGCCACTTCTTCCACTCCGCCGCCGGCTGCGTCTTCACCGAGCCGGGCCGCCGCGCCTTCTTCGCCGCCTACGACCGGCGGATGAACGCGGAGGTCACGCACCCCACCTTCGGCTACCGGCTGACCTACCGCCGGATGTTGGGCCTGCACGCCCGGCTGATCGCCGCTTGGTTGCTCGGTGAAGTCGCCGAGTTGGATTTCCTCACCACCCGCTGAGCCATGCGCCGCGCTTACCTCGTCTGCTACGACGTCCGGGACGCCAAGCGCCTGCGCCGGGTTCACAAGACTCTCAAAGGCTACGGCGAGCCGTGGCAATACAGCGTCTTCTTCTGCTGCCTGCGGGCGATCGACCGCGTGCGGATGCAGACGGCCTTGGAAGCCGAACTGAACCTCAAGGAAGACCAATGCCTGATCCTCGATCTCGGCGGCGATGAGGCCGTCGCGCGCGAGGCGGCCGTGACGCTCGGCGAAAGCCTGCCGGACCGGCGCGGGACGATGACGGTGATTTGAGTCCGCCACAGGCTTGCCGGGGCACCTTCCGTCCAGCTACAACAACTCCGCTCTATAGGAGCAAAGATGGTCGAGGCATGTGTCGTCGCCTTCAATGGCCTTGGCACCTCGACGTTGAACCGGTCCGGGGAGCCGCGAAACCCGCGGTCTTTGACAGACAAACTACGGCAGCCTATGGCCGCGAGCGCGACGGTGCCGCACACCCCTCCTGGGCATGCTCGCCGCCGCGTGGGAATTGGGTGAAATGCAGTTCAAAGCCTCCAGGGCAAGTTGGGGTTCGCGACCGAATGCCTCGTGCTCGCAAAGCGAACGCTTCGGCAATCGGCCTCAACGAGTTGCCGGGAGGCAGTGAACGCGTGCCCCCCGTAGCGGTTCAGCGGACACTAGCGCGATCAACGCGACTCGGGCCACCTCGTCAAAGTGAACGCGCGCCCCCCTCGCAGCAGTTTCAGGGGCTGGAATCCCTTGTTTCAGTGAGCATGTTCAGACTTCAACCCACTTGCCGGGAACCGGCGCCGGGTAGCGGCCCTGGGCATCCGCCTGAACCGGCGCGGGGCTGGTTTCGGTGAGTTGGTCAGAGTCTGGAAAAAACCGGAACTGGGACTTCGAGATCTCGTCCCAGGTGATGATCCGGCCCATGTGAACCGCGGCCCGGCCCATCATGGCGCCGAGGTTGGAATAGGCGGCGCGCTTCACCTCGTTGTGCGGTTTGTTGTTCCGGATGGCGTCAAGCAACACGTCCCACTCGGCCTGCCAGGGGTTGACCGTCTCCTTGGCCGGGCGCCACGCCACGTTGTTCCGGTCGGTGTGCTGGTCCCTGTAGATCACGCCGTCGGACGCGTGAATGTCGCCGGAGAATTTGGCGGCGGCCTTGGTGCCATGGATGTAGGTCGCGAAATCGGGATGACAGTTGGGAATGTAACGGCCGGTGACCATGCCCTTGCTGCCGTCGGCGAAGGTGAATTCCACCGAATAGCTGTCGAGGTTCTGGCTGGCGTCGGTGCTGCCGGCGAACCGGCCGCCCACGCCGTGCGCCGACACGGGCCAGCCGTCCTTGATCCAGAAACACTCGTCCATCTGGTGGATCATCAGCTCGATGAAGATGCCGCCGGAAGACCACATGAACTGATACGGATGGCCGGGGCTGAGCTGCCAGAGCAACTCGTTCTGGTTCCGGGCGAAAGCCGGCAGGAAATAGCCGGGGTCCATCCGGTAGGCGCGGAGGTTCAGGATGTCGCCGAGCCGGCCGTCGCGGATCTGCTCGATCATCGCCTGGCGCGCCGAGGAGTGCCGGCACATCAGGCCGCAGGCGACCTTGAGGTTCTTCTGCTCCGCCTTTTCCGCGGCGCGCAGCAGGCGCTGGATGCTGCCGGGATCTGGGCCAAAGGTCTTTTCCATGAACACGTTCACCCCCCGCTCGACGGCGTATTCGAAGTGCTGCGCCCGGAAGGAGGAAAACGTCGCCAGCACCGCCACGTCGCCAGGGCGCAGGCAGTCGATGGCCTTGCGGAAGGAGTCGAAGCCGAGGAACCGGCGTTCGGCCGGGACGTCAACCGCCGCGCCGAGCGTCTCCCTGAGCGTGGTGTGACTGCCAGTCAGGCGATCCGGCCGGATGTCGGCCATCGCCACGAGTTTCACCGGCCCCAGCGGCTGTTCGCCCGGGGCGGCCTGCCGTCCCGAATGGTCACCGAGCACGAGTCCGCCCGCGGACATCGCGTTGGCCACCGCTCCGGAACCGCGCCCGCCGCAGCCGATGAGGGCCAACTGGAGGGTGTGGTTCTCCACGGCGTGGACGTGCGGCAAGACGACGCCCGCCAGCGCGGAGACGGCGGCAAGGCGGCCTGAGGTTCGGAGGAATTGGCGACGGGAAGGAAGCGGACGGTCCGGGGCGGCGGCGGAGTTCATGGTCTTGCCAGTAGCTGACGGACGCCGCCTTTCCCAGCTTCGAACAACGGGAGATGTTTGTTTGCCAGAACAGGGTCTGGGATGCGCCCGTTTCCGGGGCCGCCGGAAAAGCCGGCTTGCCTCACCGCCGGAATCACCAACACTTGGCCCAACCAGTCAGAGCATCATGCCCGCAAAAGTCCGCATCCCCACGCCGCTCCGCAAGCTCACCCACGAGCAGGAACTCGTTGAAGTCGCCGCCGGAACCGTCGGCTCGGTCATCGCCGAGCTGCAGCGCCAGTTCCCCGGCATCCAGGAACGCCTCGTGGATGACGCCGGCCAGGTCCGCCGCTTCGTCAACGTCTACGTCAACGAGGAGGATATCCGCTTCCTGCAGAACAACGAGACACCGGTGAAGGATGGTGACGAAATCAGCATCATCCCGGCCATCGCCGGGGGCTAAGCCGCCGTCCGCAGTTCAATTCCCTACCGAGACCCTTCGCCATGCCCGCCAAGAAAGCCACTTCCTCCGCCAAGTTCGCCAAGCCCACCCAGACGCGGGTCTGGCTGACCTACCCGACCAGGCTCATCAAGCGCCCGGTCATCTGGGAGCTCGGTCACAAGTTCGCGATCGTGACCAACGTGCGGCAGGCGAGCGTGTCGGACGAGGTGGGCATCCTGTGCCTCGAGCTGGAAGGGGCGCCCGCCGAAATCGAATCCGGCCTCAAGTGGCTCAAGAAAATGGGCGTGAGCGTTGAGCCGGTCGAAATGAACGCGATCGCGGGCTAGGTCTGCCCTGGGCCGGTGTCCACGGTGGGCCGCTCCGTCATCTGGGGCGGTGGCCTCGGCGGTTCACTCTACGATCTTCGGCACCACGAACAGCCCGCCTGCCTTCGCCGGGGCATTTTTCATCGCCTCATCGTGGTCGAGGGATCCGGTGACCTCATCCGGGCGCATTACGTTCACCAGCGGAAAGGCGTGCGCCGTGGGCTCCACGCCGGAGACGTCCACTTCCTTCAGCTTGGCGACGTAGCCGAGGATATGGCCGAGTTGGTCGCCCAGCTTCAGTTCCTCCTCGGGCGTCAGTTCGATGCGCGCAAGCTTGGCCACGTAATGGATGTCGAAGTCGGACATGGGCGAAGGGTTCGGGTTTGGCCCGGGCGGCGCAAGGGGAGTTGTCGGCCTCGAATGTCATTTGCCCGCCGCGCTGATCAGCTCGCGCATGGCGGCGTGGAGCAGGAAGGCGGTTTCCGGGCCGACCGAGTTCACCTCGCCGTAGGGCGCGCCCTTGGCACCGAACAGATAGGGCGGTTTCTGATCCCATTCGGACTTCGGGATGATGTAGCCGATCTCGTCGTTCGCCAGGCCGAAGAGAAATTTCACCTTGCCGGGCATCAGTTCGCGCAGCGGTGGAATCTCCAGGGGCTCGATGTCGTAGTCGCCGCCGGGCGCGCGCACCACGCCGCCGTTGACGATCTCCGGGTAAATCTCCCCCGGGATGCACGCGATGCTCGCGTCGCCGACCGTGAGGAAGGCGACCTCAGTGCGCAGGTTCCCGAAGCGGCTGTGTCCCCGCTCGAACAGCCCCAGCATCGCGGCGGCGTAGAATCCCTTGTTGGCCAGCGGCAATTCCAGCGTGTGCGCCTGCACCCCGATCGGCGCGGTGGCGGCCGCTGGTGCATTGGAGCTGGCGATGCGCTCCAGCAGCATTTTGACGAGGCGGTTGCCCAGCGCGCGGGTCTTGTCGTGCGACGGCTTTCCGAAGTCCTGATTTAGAAACGGGTCATGCACCGTCGTGCTTGGATGCGTCGTCATCAGGCCCCCCACGCAGGCGTTCACGAAGACATGGGTGCCACCCAAACCGCGGAGCTTCGTCTCGCCGTCATAGATGACGCCCCTTTCCAGGCTGTCGCGGATCACGCCGGGAAAATCCGCGGTCAGTTCGGTGTTGCCGGACCAGGGCGTTTCCGGGTGGTTGCCCCAGCCGACGATGGAACCGAGCACCGCGCCGGAATCGGGATTGGTGAAGAGCATCATGCGCAGGTCGGCGTCGAAGACCTGCGGTTGGCGGGTGTCCTTGACCAGGCCAGTGGGGTCCACCTTCACCTCGTGCAGTGCGACCTTGGCCGGTTGCAGTGACTTGCTGGCATCCGTCAGCGCCTTCACCGCCGCCGCGATGACGCGGGCGCGATAGGCCGGGTCCACGCCGGACCGGGGAAGTTCCAGGTCCACCTTCCCGAGCTTGGGCAGATTGAGTTTTCCCAGCTTCAGGGTCGGTCCCCACAGGCCCATGAGGTCCGGCGTCGAGTGGTTGTGGGTCGCGCAGACGATCACGTAGTCGAAGTTGGCGTCGGCTGGCACGGCTTGTCGCACGGCCACCACGTCGTCGTGGAAGAAGCCGATGGCATCCAGCACCAACAGGCCGACCCGGGAATGCCCGTCATCCAAGGCCGTGGCGACCGCGAACAGGTCATCATGGACGCCGGTGGCCGGATGGTCGTTGCTGAAGCCGGCCATCCAGACTGGGGGCAGGTTTGGGCCGACCCCGGGGGTGATGTTCTCGCGGCCGAAACCGACGCGGAACGGCTTGGGCGCGGCGGCGGACTTCCGGGCATCGATCGCGACCTTCAACGAGTAGCCGGCGACCCGGTCCCGAAAGACCCACGCGGCGCGGGCAAACAGGAAGGCGGCCAGGCCGAACACCAGAACCAGCAACCCTAGCAGGGCTTGGACGAAAAACCGGACGACAGGTGATTTCATGAGCGGCGGGACGGATGAAACCGGGTTTCGCGGAAGGGTCCAAGCAGTTGTATGGACCCCAATCCGGCCACTTCCGCATTCACGGGTCGCAGGGATTGGCGCAAGGTCTCGCGGTCACCCATGGACGAACAGGTCATTCTTGGAATTGATCTCGGCGCGGAAAGCGGGCGCGTAATGGCCGGTCGCTGGGACGGGGCCGTCATCACGTTGGAGGAGTTGCACCGTTTCCCGAACTGGCCAGTTTCGGTGGCCGGCACTCTGCGCTGGGATGCACCCCGCCTTTGGCATGAGATCCAGCACGGGCTAGGCCTCGCCGCGCAGCGGTTCGGCCGTCGCCTCGCCTCGGTGGGAGTAGACACCTGGGGCCTCGATTACGCGCTGCTGTCGGCGTCGGGTGAACTGCTCGGGTTGCCTTTCTGCTATCGTGATCCGCGCACCCGGGGCCGCCTGGCGGCAACGCTGCAACAGGTTCCGCGCAAAGACATCTTTGCCGCAACCGGAGCGCAGTTCCTGGAGATCAACACGCTTTACCAATGGCAGGCGCACTTCGCGGCGAGTCCGGAAGTCTTCCGTGCCGCCGACACGTTCCTGATGATGCCGGACTGGCTGAACTGGTGCCTGAGCGGCAGCCGGGTGGCGGAATTTACGAACGCGACCACCACGCAGTTCTGCGATCCCACGGGCCGGGCCTGGTCGGTGGAGTTGTTGGAGCGGCTCGGCCTGCCGACGCACTGCTTGCCGGAGTTGATCCCACCTGGCACCCGGCTGGGAGGGCTTCGCGAATCGGTTGCGTCACTGACCGGCCTCGACCGCATTCCGGTGATCGCGCCGGCCACGCATGACACCGGATCGGCCGTTGCGGCGGTGCCGACGGCGCAGACCGGCCGGACCGATTGGGCCTACATCAGCTCGGGCACCTGGTCGCTCGTCGGCATCGAATCGTCCGTGCCGATGCTTTCCGCGCGGGCGCTGGAACTGAACGTGACCAACGAAGGCGGCGTGGACGGCACCTGGCGGGTGCTCAAGAACGTGATGGGACTCTGGTTGGTGCAGCGTTGCCGGCACGCATTCGTGCAGCGTGGCGGCACCGCCGACTACGCCCGGCTCACCGCGCTCGCGGAGGCCGCTCCGCCACTGCGTTCGTTCGTGAACCCAGACGATCCGCGCTTCCTCAACCCCACTGACATGCCGGCGGAAATCCAGGCGTATTGCCGCGCGACGAACCAGCCGGTTCCAGGCCAAGAAGGCACCCTGATCCGGTGCGTGTTGGAAAGCCTCGCGCTCAAATACGCGCTCGTGCTGGAGCAGTTGGAAGAGCTCGGCGGCGAGCCGATCGGGGTCGTCCACGTCGTGGGTGGCGGTTCGCGGAACGCGTTGTTGAACCAGCTCACCGCCAATGCGTGTCGGCGGCCCGTGCTGGCTGGACCGGCCGAGGCGACGGTGATGGGAAACGTTCTGGTGCAGGCGAAGGCGCTCGGCGAACTCGGGTCACTGGGGCAGTTGCGCGAAGCGGCGCTCCGCTCGAGTGACCTCCAGAGCCACGAACCGGTGGCCGACTCCGGAAGCGCCTGGGCGGAGGCGCGACGGCGCTTCGCCCAACTGCTCCGACCGGAACGCTGACCCCGGCCAACCACGACGCTCGTCCCAAACCGCCACCATGATTCGCAAGGCCTTCGTCATGTCCGTCCACGCCGGCCAGGAAGCCGAATACGCGCGCCGGCACAATCCCATCTGGCCTGAGTTGGAGGCGACGCTGCGCGCCCACGGGGTTCACTCCTATTCCATCTTCTTGCACGCGGAGACGCGACAGTTGTTCGCCTACGTGGAGTTTGTGGACGAAATCCAGTGGCAGGCCATCGCCGACACGGCCGTCTGCCGCCGATGGTGGCGTCACATGCGGGAAGTGATGCCGGCAAATCCCGACGACAGTCCGGTGAGCCGGGAGCTGCCCGAGGTGTTTCACCTGCCGCGGCGGTGAGGGAACTGAGCCGGAGAAACAGGCATGCGGGAGAACCGGCCTTCTTCGGATCAGGCGCGGCATAACCGTGCGGCTCCGCAATTCGTTTCCCGCCTCCGTGACTTCCCGATGGCCCCGCCCCGGGTCCGCCCAACTCAAAACTGGCTTTCCCGGCCGGCCTTTTCATCGTGGGGCCGCTTGGCCGCGAAGTTCACCTTTCATTGCACCAGTGACGACCGTCGCCGCCCGCTGCCGCACAAAGTCCTGTTCGGTCTCGGGCCGAACGAATCGGTCCGCCACATCGCGCTCAAGTTTCTCGGCTGGGTGCTGTTCTACCGTGAACGGCTCCAGGTCCAGACCGACGTGGGGAACGATTCGATCCCCTTCGTGCCGGACCTGGCTGAGCTTGGCTACGACATGCGGCCCCGGCTGTGGGTCGAGTGTGGCGAATGCAGTCCGGCCAAGCTGCACAAGCTGGCCGTGAAATGCCCCGACGCCCAGATCTGGGTCGTGAACCCCTCGCCGGCCGAGGTTGAAGAGCTGCTCCGCATCATGAGGAAGGAAGAGTTTCGCCGCGACCGTTACGGCCTGATCGGGCTCGATCCCGAGATGTTCGCCGAACTGTGCACGCTTATCCGCGAACGCAACCAGTTCCATTGGTTCGGGGGCGGCTTTGCCGGGGAGCCCGGGCGGGATGAGAACCGGCTTCAGTTCGAGCTGAACGGACTCTGGTTTGAGCACGCCTTCACCGTGGCCCGCTTTTGAGTTCCCATGATTGCCGTCATCTTCAACCCCACCGCCCGCGGCGACAAAGCCCGGCACCTTCGCCGCCAGCTCGGCGAACTCGCCGGTCAGGCGCGGCTGGAGCCGACCCGGCACGCGGGTCACGCCCGTGAACTGGCGGTGAATCTGGTGCGGGAAGGCTGCGAGACCCTCGTCGCGGCGGGCGGCGACGGCACGGTCAACGAAGTGCTCAACGGCCTCGTCGACGCCCCCGGCGGGCTCGAAGGGGCGCGGCTCGGTGT
The DNA here is from genome assembly GCA_043755815.1 of Verrucomicrobiota bacterium. Lineage (GTDB taxonomy): Bacteria > Verrucomicrobiota > Verrucomicrobiia > Limisphaerales > UBA9464 > CAIWAH01. The sequence continues at coordinate 10,947 of JAYUSF010000004.1, read as the reverse complement.
CTTGCCCTTGGGCACCGTAAATGTCTTCGCCAAGGAACTGGGCATCCCGATGGCGTTTGCGGGCGCGTGGTCGGTGATTCAGCAGGGTGCGGAACGAACGATCGACCTCCCGCTCGTGGAATTCGGTCCGCCGGGTGCGCGGCATACGCGGGCGTTTGCGCAGATGGCGGGTGCGGGTTTGGATTCACGGGCCATCGGCCTGGTGAGCTGGGAATTGAAGAAGAAGCTCGGTCCGCTCGCCTACGTCTGGGCCTGCGTGCTGGCGATGCGCGGACCGCGACCGCGGGTGACCGCCACCGTCGGGGGCCAATCGCTCACCGGCGAGCTCGTCGCCGTCGGCAATGGCCGCTTTCTGGGTGGGCGTTATCCGGTGTTTCCGCATGCGCGGCTGGACGATGGCCAGCTCGACGTGGCGCTCGTGCCCCGCATGACGTGGCTGGCCGTGGCGAGAATCTTTCCGGCGCTCCTGCGCGACGACTTTGCCCGCTGTCGCGACGTGGTTCACCTGCGGGGCGAGCGCATCTCCCTGACGTCACCCGACCCGATGCCCCTGCATCTCGAAGGGGACAACGTGGGTGAACTGCCCGCGGAAATCGCCCTGCGCCCCAAGGCGCTGCGGGTGGTGGTGCCGATCGCGGGCGAGTCGACCTTCGTCCGCGTCCGATCCAACGCCGAATGACGGAACGCCGGACTTCGGAAACAGGCTGCCGACCGATCATCTCCACCGCTCGAGACGGACGCCTTCGCTTTTCCCATCCAGTTGCGCGCGGACCGACCGGGTCCGCTCCGCGATAAACCACTTCAAGGGATGCGGCGGGCGGTTCCGGCCGAAGCCCCGGCCGTCATCCTCCGGGTCCTCCCGCCGCGTCAAGGTGACCGCCTTCTCGAAGCGCGCCAGTTTGCGGGCCGATTCTTCGGCGACCAGTGGACGCAGCACCGTGGCCAGTTCATCAACGCGACGGTGGAGTTTCTCCGGGACGAAAACGTCGGCCAGCAGCCCCTCCAGCGCGGACCGGTAGCGCCGTTGAAAATCGGGCACGGTGAAGAGGCGTTCGAGCAGACGATGCTCACCGATCCACGGGTGCATGATGCTGGCCTCCGCGCGGTCAGTGGCGGAACCGGCCGCGCCAAACTTGCCCCAGGCGTTGTCGAGATCCCACGGCAGGAACTGGAACCGCTGGGTGTCGGGCGACAGCCACAGGTAAAAGTTCTGCCCATTGCTGAGGAAGCTGTCGTAGCTCGACAGCAGGACGGTTACGGCCAGGAAGCGGGCAAACTCGTCCAGTTCGATAAACTCGCCGGCCCGGGCGGAAAACTCGGTGTCATTGGCGTGGGTGAGCAGTCGGCTGAATTCGATCACCCGTCGCGACTGCGCCGCCGTGGGTTTGTTCTTCGGGTCGTAAGCGCCTTCGTAGTCGGACCAGTCGTCGCCGAGGTCGGCAAACAGGTTTGGAGTCACCGGCTTGAACATGACGCCCTGCCGCGTGCCGAACCGTTCCGCGGAGAAATCCTGGTCGAGGTTCTCGATCAGCGCATAGACGCCCAGGTGCTGGACCGACGGTCCGTTGGTCGTGAGGAACAGGCGGGCAAACGCCGTGCGGGGCGCGGGCACGCCGGCGGCCCGGTAGACCTCATAGGCGAGCGTGTCGTGCAGGCACGAGTCGTCGGTCACGAGGTTGGCGAAGTTCAGCGTGGTGCGACCGGCCAGGGCGTTGGCTTTCGTGAACTTGTTGAGGTCCACCTTGAACGGGCGCTTGAGCGAACGCTGGGAACGCAGGTAGGTGCCGTTGCCCTTGTAGCGCACGGCGACCCCGGGAAGGGCACGGTCCTCGAACTGGATGTCGGCGCGCACCCAGTCGAACTCAAGGCCCCGGACCCCGGCGAGGCCGTTGCGTTTTGCCGCCGGATTGCGCAGGCGAAATTCACCGTTCTGGCCCCAGTTCCGGTCCAGCGGCTCAATCTGGCGCGGCTCAATCTGCTGCCACTGGTCCGGCGTGAATTTCAGATGAACGGTCCACACGTGGGTCGTGCGGAACAGTGCGTCGGCGTGGGTGACGGATGCGGTTGGATTGGGCGAGGCGAGGGCGGCAAGAGCCTTGGTGGGCGCCGGCATCCGTTCTTCGGGCAGGTCCGCCTCCCGGTTCCAGCGGCCAACCTCCGCCCGCCGGGAAGCGCGTTCTTCCGCCAACCAGCTCCGGATGGAAATCGTCGACCACGCGATGCTGGCGACCGCGAAGAGGAAGGCCCCGGTCGTCAGCAGTCGTCGGGTGCGCCGCTCGGTCGGGCCGGAATTCATGCTGATCCGGACCATAGCCGCGGTGGGCCGCGGGCATCAACTGACGGTTTGAACACCGCCGCCGCCAACAGGGCGCCACCCACAATGAAAACGCCCGCAGTCCACTGGACTGCGGGCGACCTATGCGGGGCCGAATGGATCGGCCGTTTCAGCCATGCGCTATTTGGCCAACTCGGCGTTCACCTTGCGTTGCGCGACTTCGAGCAGGTAGCGGGCATACGGCGCATTGTGGATGCCTTTGCTGCCGTCGTGCTCGATGAGATACAGGTTGAAGCGGGCCTCGCGAATTCCTAGGGGAATCTGGGTCTGCATGTTCACCGAGCCACTGGAGCCGTCCGTCGGGCCCTTGATCGAACTGCTGCCGGTCGGGTTCGAAAGGTGACCTGGCGTGGTGTATTCCCAGCCCAACGCACCGTAGAGCGTCGCCCAAGTGTTGGTATTCTTGGTGGTCGCCCAGATATCCAGGAGACTCTTGGTCTGGGTGATCAGGCCCCCGATTTCGACCTGGGTCGTGGAGAGCAGGTTCGTCGCGGAGAGCGGCCCGGTCGGATTCTTGTGGCACTCCTGACAGGCTTCGACGGTCCAGCGGAAGCCGTGGCCAGTATAGGTCGGGTTGCCGGGAGTTTCACCATCTTCGTTGTGCCGGTGCGTGTGGCAGCCCACGCATTGCGAAGGATTGTTGCGGTGAGCGCCCTGCTGCGGGGTCATGGCATCGGTCACGCCGATGGCGCCGAGCATGATATTGTATTGCGGCGAATAATGCGGCGGACGGCTGTTGCCGGTCACGGCAGCGCCGCGGGCGTTGTGACACTGGCCGCAGATGCTGATGTCCGGATTATACTGCGAGGCGAAGGTGCCGCCCGTGTTGTAGGAGAAGAGATTGGTGGACGTGATCGGGTTCCGGAGCTGGTTCGTGTAGGCTTTTCCGGTGATCACGTTGGTGTAGACGCGGACATTGTGGGTGTCGTGGCAGGTCACGCAGGTCACGCTCGTCTCGGAAGCCTCAATGCCGGTTGGCCACGCGACGTTGGTCCGGTTGTTGCCGGTAAACTTGGTGGCCGCCTGAAGCATCTGGAAACGCACCGACCCGGAGTGGCAGGAACCGCAGGAACTCATCCGGCCCTGGGCGCTCACGATGTTGGTGTTCATGAATCCCGAGGCTACGGACGCGATGACCTCGGCATGCCCGGCGGTCTTCCATTCGTCATAGGTCGGATGGTGGAAGCCATTGTGGCATCCGCCGCACAGCATCGCGTTGGCTGTGGTGATCGGCAGCACCTTGGGGGGCAACTGGCTGCCGCTGGCCCAGGAGATATGGTCACCTGCCGGCCCGTGGCAGTTTTCGCACTGGACGCCCGCGAGGTGAGGAGTGGTTGCCTCATTCACGAAACCGCCGGCCCCATAACCGACCGTATGGCACGGCAGGCAGGAGGCGTTCTTGTCCTGACCGACCTTCTTCAGGGTGTCCAAGGCTGTGGCATGACGGGTGTTGAGCCAGCCCGAGTGCGTTTTTTGCGGGGCCACGTTGTGACATTCGACACAGGCGTCGGCACCGGTATACGCAGGGTCACCGCCCAAAACGCGGAAAAATCCAGATTCACCCTGCTTGGCTACGGTCGCCGTGGTGTCGCTCGTTGGACCGGCCACATCCGTCCATGTCCCGCCGGAAACCGCGGGCTTGCGCTGGAGGGTGTAGGGTGGAGTCAGTCCCAGCCATTTCACCACCACGCTGTCACCGTCAGCGATGTTGGTGATCACCGGGCTGACGATGATTCCGCCCTCGGTGGGTTTGATCAGTTTGAAGGAGTTTTCCTGGGCCTGGGTTGGGGCAGTAAAGAGGGCGCCCAGCACCAAAGCGGTTGCGATTCGTGCCCACCAAGGTCGGCCCATCGCCTGCGGTTGGGTTTTCAAGGTTGGATGTCTCATAAGGATTCCCACGGTTCAGATTCTGCCTAAGGGGCCAGTCGCTCGGGCCGGATCGGTTGTTTTCCCTTTCTTCATGGGACACCGGTGAACTTCTGTGCCGACTGACAGAGCAGTAGCCCTTATGACGCTTGGCTGGCTCTCCCATTTTTAGCGCACGCCGGCCATTTTTTGGCGGACCTGCGCAAAAGCTGTCGCAGCGCAAGCTTGGGGTCGGCCACGCCGGGGTAAACGGCGGTAGGAAAGCCGGTGAGGCGGCTCCGGCGCTCGAACTAAAGAAGCTGGGGCGGGCTTGGAAAGGTGCCGCGGCTGGACCCGCTAACCAACGGTGAGCAGCTCGACCTCAAACACAAGGGTCGCGTTGGGCGGGATCGCTCCCGGATATCCCCCGGGTCCGTAAGCCAGATGCGGCGGAATGGTCAGCTTCACCTTGTCGCCGACCTTCATCGCGGCGACACCGAGGTCCCACCCTCCGATGACCTGGCCGGTGCCGAGCACGAATTCGAACGGTTCGTCGCGGTCCAACGAGCTGTCGAACTTGGTGCCGTCGGTGAGCCAACCGGTGTAGTGAACGGTGACCGTGGCGCCCCTTTTTGGGGACGGGCCGGTTCCGTGGACGAGATGCTCAACCTTCAGGTCGGGGTTCGACATGGGGAAAAGTCACCATGCCGCCCGCGGCGGGTCAATCCGGCGGTAACGAACCAGCGAACGCTCAGTCGAATTTCCCCGGTCGCCGCAGGGCCTTGCGCGCCGAATTGTGCGCCTTGTCGGCCAGGATGCGCCGTTTGGCAGCCTTGCTCCGCCCACGCTTCTGGCGGCGCACCTTTTCGCGTTCGGCCCGTTGGGCGGCCACGGCGGCCCGCTTCCGGGCCTCGAGCTTGTCGAGCAACTGCTCGCGGGCGAGCTGGCGGTTCTGACCCTGATGCCGGGTCGTCTGGCATTTCACGCTGAGGCCCGTCGGCTTGTGAACCAGCATCACGCAGGTGGCGACCTTGTTGACGTTCTGGCCGCCGTGACCGCCTGACCGGACGAACGTCTCTTCCAACTCCTCCTCCCGCACGCCCAAGGCGGCCATGCGCTGGGCCAACGGATCCTCGGTCAGGTTCGTTGGCTCGACACTCATGGCGTGACAGGGTCGTGGGTAAGCAACGTTGCCCGCCGGTTACTTGAGCAGCTCTTCGGCGATCTGGACCGCGTTGAGCGCCGCTCCCTTGAGGAGCTGGTCTCCGGCGACCCAGAAGCACAGGCCGTTGTCCAACGCGCAGTCGAGCCGGAGGCGGCCCACAGAGCAGTTGTATTTGCCCGAGACGTCGAGCGGCATCGGGTAAGCCTTGTTGGCAGGATCATCCACCACGTCGAGACCGGGCGCCTTGGCCAGGGCGGCGCGGGCGGCTTCGAGGGAAACAGGCCGGCTGAATTCGGCGCTGACCGCCACGGAATGCGCCCGGAATACCGGCACGCGGACGCAAGTCACGGAAGCGCGGAAGCCGGGCAGGTGCATGATCTTTCGGCCCTCGTTTTCCATCTTCATCTCTTCCTTGGTGTAGCCGGTGTCGAGGAACGAATCGACCTGCGGCAGCACGTTGAAGGCGATCTGGTGCGGATAGACGGTGGGTTCGGAATCCAGCTTCGCCGCATCCCAGGCGCGGTTCTGCCCGGCCCAGTTCCGGGTCTGGCCCGCGAGTTCCTCGATGGCGGCGGCGCCCGTGCCGGACACGGCCTGGTAGCTGGAGGCGAACACGCGGGTCACGCCGAACGCCTGGTGCAGCGGGTAGAGCGCCATCAGCGTGATGGCGGTGGTGCAGTTCGGGTTGGCGAGGATGCCCCTGTGCCCCTTCACGTCAGCGCCGTTGATTTCGGGGACGACGAGCGGGACGTTGGGGTCCATGCGGAAGGCGCTGGAGTTGTCCACCACGACGCAGCCGGCCGCCGCGGCGATCGGGGCGAACTCCTTCGAAATGGCCCCGCCCGCGCTGAACAGCGCGATGTCGATGCCCTTGAACGAATCCTTGGTCAGCTCGGTCACGGTGACGTCGGTGCCCCGGAACTTGAGCTTCTTGCCCGCGGAACGGGCAGAGGCGAGCAGCGTGAGTTTCCCGACCGGGAAATTACGCCGCTCCAAGGTTGCGATCATCTCGACCCCGACGGCGCCAGTGGCGCCGACGACGGCCACGTGCGGAGTGCGATTCATACAGGGACGCGGAGCCTAGGAACCGCGTCCGGCCTGTCGAGGCGAAGTTTTCAGGGCTCAACGGGCACGCCGGAGCCGTCTCTCGGCGGCCAGCGCCAGCAGCGCCAACCCGCTGACGATCGGCATGGGGTTGGGTTCCGGAACCGCCACGACGCCCTGAATCCACCCGGCGTAGCTGGATACCCGGGTCGCGTAAAAGCTGGTCTCGCGATCCGCCGGCCGATCCGTCAACTCGACGAAGCCACTGCCCAAGTCCGCATAAAGCCCACCCCCATCGAAGATCGCCGCAAGGAACGTCGCCCCGCCCGCACTGGTGCGAAATTCGGCTTCGACCGCGTAGTTGATGCCGGCGAGTTTCCAGATCCCGCCTTCCTGAATGAAGACGCCGCCGCCCGAATCGCCGCCCGCGAGCGTCGCTTCGTTGACCCCGCCCGTCCGGCTGAAGCCGGCGACGAGGTAATCCGCGCCCGCGTAGACCGTGGTGGCATCCACGACGTTTTCTCCCCAGCGCTGAGTCCCGCCCCCACTGCCATTCCAAAGCCAGCCGCGCAGATCCGACACGGAGGCGCCACTGACCACGACTTCATCTCCCCGCGTGGCACTGCGGCCGAAGACGACAAGGCCTTTCCCCGCCTCATCGGCTCCGGAATACAGCGGGGCGTAAGTCGGGAACGCCCCCGAAACCTGCCAGAGCGTCAGGTCGGCGGTCGGATGATCGAACCGGGCGACGGTGCTGAAGCCCGTTCCCTGATACGAAAACCCGTCGCCCACCGAACCGCCGCCATGCTTCGCCGTCAGGAAGAAATCCGGCGCGACCGGGGTCCCGAGCAGACCACCCCAGGTTCCCTGATACTGCCAACCGCTGTTCTCCAAAGCGCCGCCCGGCGCGGAGCTGTTGAAGGCCGGGTCGCCGCTGTTGATGAAGATCAGCGCGTGGACCGGGAGGGTGGCGGTCAGGGCGCCGCCGAGAATCAGCCGGCGTAGCCTGGCACGTGGGTTGGAGTTCATGGGGTTTTCCTAACCCGCCCCCGGCGGTCAGGCAATCTTCCGGATGATCTCCCAATGCTGGCCCCGCATCCGACGCGGAACTCGGCTCCTTTTGCTTTGCCAGTTCTCGCGGGCGGCGTTCACCTTGCTCCATGCCCGCGACAGTATCCTCACCTGGGTTCAAGGTGCTGGCCTTGGACGATGTCTGCTACGGCCCCGTGGACCTCCAGCAACTCCTCGACTGGGCCCGGGACGAACGCATCACCGCCGAGACCTGGGTGCTCTGCGTCGGCACCGAGCGCTGGCAGAAGGCCGCGCACCTGCCCCACCTGCGCGAGCTGTTCAGCGAACTGGATCCGCCCGACGTGGCGCTCTCCACCCAGGACTCCGGCCCGGGCGCCGCCGTCCGTCCGGGAATCTTGCGGCGGGTGCGCGTGCTGTCCGAGCTGAACGACGAACAGCTGACCGAAGTCGCCCGCATCGGCGCAGTCGTCCGCTTCCCGGCCTTCACCGCGGTCATGCGGGCCGGCACGCTGGGAGACTCCATGTTCTTCGTGATCGACGGCCAGGTCCGGCTCCGCATCTCGGTCAAGGATCGGGAAATCCTGATCGCGGTGCAGGAAGCCGGCGGCGTGTTCGGCCAGATCTCGATGTTCGACGGTGGCCCGAGGGTGACCGATGCGGTTACCGACGCCTCGGTGACGCTGTTCAAGGTCTCCGCACCGGCATTCAAGAAACTCTGCGCCAACCGGCCCGACATCGGCACGCCCGTGTTGCTCGCCTTGGGCCGCACGCTCGCCGCGCGCATCCGCACCGACGACCGGCACCTGACCGAGATGGTGACCTTGAACCAGAGCGGTTACTGAGCGGCGGCTTGCCGCCCACGCCCGCAGCGGTAGCGTCGCTGCATGCTGAATCTCCGCTCCGCGGCGCTGCTCGCGCTGCTGGCCCCGACGGTTCTTCTCGCCGCCGCGCCCGCGCAGGAACGCGCCGACCGCTTCCTCTCGCTCGTCAACTCCGCCTACCAGTCGCTCTCCCGCATCGAGCAGGAGGCGCAGTGGAAGGCCGCCACCGACGTGAAGCCCGAACATGACGCCGCGGCCGAAGTCGCCGGCAAGGCCCGCGCCGCCTTCAACGGCAACCCGGCCATCATCCGCGAGGCGAAGGAGTTGCTCGCGCAGCGCGGCGAACTGACCGACCTCCAGATTCGCCAGTTGGAGAAGGCGCTGCTCAACGCCGCCGAAGGGCCGATGACGAATCCGGAGCTCGTCAGCAAACGTATCGCCGCCGAGACCGCGCAGAACTCCACGCTCAACGGCTTCCAGTTCAAGCTGGGCGGCTCGAACGTCGCCGCCAACGACCTCGACCGCATTCTCAGCAAGTCCGCCGATCTCGCCGCCCGCCGGTCCGCCTGGGAGGCCTCGAAGCTCACCGGACCCGCGCTCAAGCCGGGCCTCGTCAACCTCGTCGGCCTGCGCAACGGCTGCGCCCGCGAGCTGGGCCACGCCGACTACTTCGCGCTCCAGGTCGCCGGTTACGGCATGAGCGCCGCCGAGATGGTGAAGCTGAACGACGACTTCCTCCGTGAGCTCCGTCCGCTCTACCTCCAGATGCACACCTGGGCGAAACACGAGCTGGCGAAGAAGTTCAACCAACCCGTGCCCAAACGCATCCCGGCCCACTGGCTCAACAACCGCTGGGCGCAGGAATGGGGCGGCCTCGTGGACGCGGCCAATCTCGACACCCATTTCGAGAAACGCGACCCGGTGTGGGTGACCAAGACCGCGGAGCAGTTCTGGGTCGGGATCGGGTTCCCGAACCTGCCCGCGAGCTTTTGGACCAAGTCCGACCTGTTCCCTGCGAAGCCCGGCGAAGCGCGCCTGAAGAATTCCCACGCCTCCTGCTGGCACGTGGACTTGGAGAACGACATCCGCTCGCTCATGAGCGTCGAGCCGAACCAATGGTGGTTCAACACCGCGCACCACGAGCTGGGCCACGCCTACTACTTCATCGCCTACACGCGGCCCGAGGTGCCGCCGCTCCTCCGCATTGGCGCGAACCCAGCCTTCCACGAGGGCGTCGGCGAACTCATCGGGCTCGCTTCCAGCCAGATTCCCTACCTCAAGGCGATGAACATCCTGCCGGCGGACTTCCAGGCCGATCCCACGGCCATCCTGCTCGACAACGCGCTGTTGCACTCCGTGCCGTTTCTCTTCTGGGCCAGCGGCACGATGACGCACTGGGAAGCCGACGTGTATTCGCAGGGGTTGCCGACCTCGGAATGGAACCGCCGCTGGTGGGACCACGTGGCGAAGTTCCAAGGCGTCGAGCCGCCCGGCGGCGCGGGCTCCCGCGGCGAGGAGTTCTGCGACGCTGCGACAAAGACGCACATCAACGACAACCCCTGCTACTACTACAGTTACGCCATCGCCACGGTGCTGAAGTTCCAGTTCAACGACTACATCGCCAAAAACATCCTCAAACAGCCGCCGCAGAACTGCAATTACGCCGGGAACAAAGAAGTCGGCGCGTTCCTGCGGAAGATGCTCGAACACGGCGGCACCCGCGATTGGCGCACGCTGCTCCGGGAAACCACCGGCGAAGACCTCAGCACCCGCGCCATGCGCGACTACTTCGCCCCGCTCATGGCATGGCTGGAGAAACAGAATGCGGGACGGCAGATTGGGTGGGAGTAGCTCCGATCTTCGATCCCCGGCCCATTTAGACACATGAAAGCATCCGCCACTCTGCTCGCGTTTGTGTTGGCATTGCTTCTGTCTGGCTGCGTCACCAAGCCGCCCCTTGGGCCGACGGAAGAGTTGGACATCCGGGAGGTGGTTTTGCGAAGCATGCTCAGGCCTTACAAAGCTGGCGATGAGGCTGTTTATTTTTCGATTCGCGCCAACGGCAAGGAAGCCGACCCAGATGATGCTTTCATGCGTCGCTTTTCCGGAAACCAGCCCCAGCCCAAGGTGTCTTCGCAATGTCGGGCGACCCTCACCGGCGTTGTGGACAAAACAACGGGTGCGCCTGGAACAATTTTGAGTGCAACCGCTCCCATCAGACGACTTTCCGCTACTGACGTTGAAACGTTTGGCGGATGGTATCGGAACGGCCGAAATGCCGGCAGCTACCTCTATCGTCTGGTTAAAGTGAACGGTAAGTGGAAAGTGGTTCGGGGGGTCTTGGCCACCATCTCCTAAAGCCACCAGCGTCCGAGTTGCGGTGTAGAACCAAGACTTCAGCACCCGCTTGGTGCGACTACTCCGCCCCGCTCATGACATGGCTGGAGGTGCAAAATGCGGGATGGCAGATCGGCTGGAAGTCGGGAGGCTGCGAAACATAATCTCTTACGAACGATGAGACCTCTCCCTTACCCACCAGACGCCGAGCGCGACGGCGATTCGATCGAAATGCTTCGCGGTTGGGTGGTGGATGGCGCTCTTCAGATTTCGGGGATTGCTCAATAGGTATTGATTACGTTTTTTTGAGCAGGTAGAGGAGGATGCTGGCGGCGAGGTTGGCCAGCTTTTTGGTGTAGCAATGGGTC
>JAYUSF010000003.1:0-8800 GCA_043755815.1 Verrucomicrobiota bacterium | reverse complement strand
AACCGGGACTCCACGCCCGCCAGTTCCTTCGCGGTCATGCCGGACACCTTGGCACCACCCCTCAGCAAAATCAATCAACACTTAACCTAGTATTACTAAGCAGCAGGCCAAAGAACTTCCGGACGTCGTGCGAGACGATGTCCATCTCCAGCGCGGTTCCCTCTCCGCATCCGATGGGGAGGGTTAGGGTGAGGTGGGACAATCATCTCCTGCTCCACCGTCTCATCGTTGACCTCCAACCCGACCACCCGTTCCAACTGCAGGATGTGCGCCCCGCGCAGGTCAAAGTCCGAGTCCGGCGACGGGAACCCGTAGAGATGCGCCCCGCTGATTGTGGCGAAGCGGAAGTTCCGCCTCCGGCAGCCGATACGGCTGGGCCGCGACGATGCGGCGGAGGCGTGGATCAATGGTCATTGGTGTCCTTTCGGCGCGCTGAAGAGAACAGGGGATAAATCGTCCGGGGCAAGTTCGAGTTCGGGCCGACTGCGAGAAGTGGAGCGGAAGGTTCAGAAAACCGGCAGCCGTTCGATTGGAGTCCGGCCTTGGTTCAAGACCGGAGCTTGCGCCTGAAGAGAACGCCAACGGCGTTCGGTCCGTAGCCCAGGGTTGGCGCGGAGCGCCTACCTTGGGAACACGGTTCCGAAAGGCGATCAACCCCGCAGGGGTTGTGCCCTCAGTCCCATACATAGCGCTCGTCCCATTCCAAACCATGCCGCCGCAGCAACGCCATCAGCTCAGTCTTGAAGTCCACCTTCCGATGGTGCTCTTCCTGGCCCGCGATGTAGTCCCGCACCGGAACAAGGTTCGATTGGCTGACGGAGAATGCCGCGTAACCGCCCTGCCACTCGAAATCGGCGAATTCCGCGCCCTGTTCCTTGAGCCAGCGATTGGAGACGCGCTTCAGTTCCTTCACCCATTCCGCGACTGAAACCGTCCGGCCCAGATCGCCGCGCAGATGCAAATGGTCCTCCACCCCGCCAACCAGAATGGGCGGACAATCCAGGTGTTTGGAGATGGCGCCGACCTGGGCATGGAGGGAGTCACGGAGCGCCGCGTCCCCGAACCACGGCCGACGTCCCTTGGTGGAGAACACGAGATGCACGTGAACGGCCGCGAAGGACTGGGGCATGGGTCGAGGATGGTTCGAATGCCAGGAAAAGTTCCACCCGGGATTCAGGCAAAACCGATTCCCGCCGCGTCGCGGCACGTGAACGCCAACGGCGTTCCGCCCGTAGCCCAAGGTTGGCGCGAAGCCGCCTACCTTGGGAGTGCGACCACGACCGATGATCAACCCCGAATGGGGTTGCGGCCTCATCGCGGGAGGACGCCGGGCGCAACCTCGTTGAGGTTGGTGGGACATAGGCGCTGCTGACCCAACGTAGCCGCGGGGCGGCAACGTTGGGCTAGGATACGCTGCCCCGTTGGGGCAGACCGAACGGCCAACCTGGCGACGGGAACCCGTAAAGATGCGCTCCGCTGATCGTGGCGAATAGCAACGGATACGGCTGGGCCGCGACGATGCGGTGAAGGCGGGGGTCGATGGTCATGACGGGAGTGTGCGTTTCCTTGCTGCCGCCTTCTTCCGTTTCCGCCGGGTGGCCACTTGGCTGGTCGTCAGTGAATCTTCCAGCACAGGAATGACCAGCCGGTCTTTGGTGCGGTTAGCCGCCCGCTTGCTGGCGAGGATTCGATCCACCCGCAGCACCATGAGCCGCTGACGGCCCACCATCACAACCACACAGTTTCCCCACTCCTCCGCAAATGCACCCAGTCCGTCCATCCTGAGAACAATGTCGAACAGCTCCACCCCGCCGCCCACGAACATCGGCGGGTTCTGGACGGACGGAGGAACGTAAGCCGCCTTCACTTCCCGCAGCGCTTCGCGGATTTGTGGGTCATCCAGGTTCTCGAACCAAAGGTCCACGTCCTGGGTCACCACCGGCGCGCCCTGCAAGGCGGCGGCGGACAGACCGACCACGATGAAGCGGACCTTGCGCCGCAGCAGGGCGCTCAGGAAACGCAGTTCACCGGCGTTGAGCGGAGGTGCGGCCACGGGTCAGACTTTTCCTCAGACGGTCAAGCGGCGGATGCTCCAGCAGGATCAGCGTGTGCCGCACGTTGTCCGGGTCGGCCTCGGGACGCACCGCCAGCACCGCGCCGACGGACGCCATCAACCGGGCCGCCCATCGTCCGGCCTTGCGCTCGCGGGAACCCTGTTTCTTGAGGCTCATACGGTTTCGATGACGCCTTCAGCCTGCCACGGCAAACAGTGTCGCGCACGGCCATTTTCCAACGACGGGACCCTGTAAAGATGCGCCCCGCGGATCGTGGCGAAGCGGAAGGTCCGCCTCCGGCAGCGGATACGGCTGGGCCGCGACGATGCGGCGGAGGCGTGGATCAATGGTCATGGCTACGCAGCGACAAGCGATGGCTGGGAACTGGGTTCAGCGGCTCAGCGGCAGAATGCGCGCCCGAACGCGAGCCTCGTCGAGAATGACTAGGGCGCCGGCTTCCAACTGGGACCGAAATTGCAGCAGAGCGCCGGTAACCAATCCTCCGATGGCGGCGGGCGACACGTCCTGGGTGCGCACCTGGATGACGCTGGGACCGCCCGCGTGGGTCAGCGCCAGCAACGATCCGAAATCCAAGTCGTGCGTGAAGACCACCCACCCGCGCTCGACGGCCCACGCCATGATCTCCGTATCGGTGGCGCGGGGATTCCCGACCTGCGACCAATGCGCCGCTACCCAGCCCGCCGCCCGGAGCACCGCCACCCAGTCGGGCGAGAGGTTCATGTCCACCAGCAGCTTCATGCCGGCTGCAAGGGCAGTTCGACCTCCTCGGCCCGCCACGCGGCATACTTCAGTGCCTGCGTGATGTCCTCAGCTTCCAGATACGGATAGAGCTTCAGAATATCCGCGTGCGAATGGCCGCTGGCGACCAGTCCGGTGACCGTGCCCACCGTGACCCGCAGGCCGCGGAGGCAGGGCCGTCCGCCCATGACGTTGGGATTCCAAGTGACCCGGTCCAGAGATTTCATGCCGGCAAACTAGGGAAGTGTCTGCCGAAAGCCAATCCCGGCGACGGGAAGCCGTAGAGATGCGCCCCGCTGATTGTGGCGAAGTGCAGCGCATACGGCTGGGCGGTGACGATGCGGTGAAGGCGTGGGTCGATGGTCATAGATAGCGAAGCGCTTACAAGCGCGGGTCCACCGGCTCGCTCTCCATGGCCAACACGCCGAAGACACATTCGTGAACACGGCGCAGCGGCTCGCCGCGTGTGAACCGCTCCAACGCCTCGACACCGAGGGCGAACTCCCGCAGGGCGAGCGACCGTTTCGCGTGCAGACCGCGTGAGCGCAGCCGCTCCAGGTTTTCGGGCGAGGTGTATTCCGGGCCGTAGATGATGCGCAGATATTCCCGCCCACGGCATTTGACCGCCGGTTGAATCAGCCCGCGCTTGCCACGCGCCACAAAGTCGAGCGGCTTCACCACCATGCCCTCTCCACCCAGCGCGGTGAGTTCCTCCCACCAGCGGACGGCGGCGGCCTCGCTATCGGGATTGGTCACCTCGACGACCTGAAACGGCGTGGCGATGAGGATGCCCCCGGCAAGCCGCGCCAAAGTCTGCATGTGCCAGTCGTTGGGCTTGTCCACATGGACCTTGCCCTCCGCTGCCAGCAGGTGGAACGGGGCGAGCTTGAGGTCGTCCACCGAGTTCACCGGCCAGCAGTAGCGGCGGTAGGACGCGACGTAGGCAGATGCCATTTCGCGCCGAGCACCCGTGCGGAGGAGCAGGTCACCCACGTCCAGGCCACGGCCTTGAGCTTGTTCCAGCAGCCCGACCGCGTCGCCCAGCATCGCCCCGGCGGACGCGCCCACCGGTGCGTATTGCTCTTTCAGCAATCCCTGCGCCTTCGCCGACCACGGCATCAGCTCGCAGTCGAGGCAGACCCAGTCGGTTTGGAACTCGTCCCAGAACTCGGCCCGCGTCACTGCCTCCCTCACCCGTTCGAGAAAGCCGGTCTCAACAGCGGCGTCCTCGAAGAACCGCCGACCCGTGCGGGTGTAGCAGACGCCAAAGCCCTCGCCCGTCACGCCAAAGCGCTTCCTCGCCACGTCCTCATCGCGGCAGACAATCACGACAGCGCGTGATCCCATGTGCTTCTCTTCGCAGACCACACGGGGCACACCTTCGTGCCGATAGTAGGCGAACGCTTCCGCCGGATGCTCCAGCAGGCCGGGTTGTTGGCTCGTGCCACTGGGCGACATCGTGGGCGGCAGGTAAATCAGCCACTTGGGATTCGTTGCGAAGCGGCTCATCACCTCCAGCGCGGCGGTGGCGTTCTCCTCCCGGATGGTCACGTTTCCGTGCAGGCGCGTGCTGACGATGCGCTTGCCCATCACGTCAGCGAGGTCGAGCAAGTCGTCGTGCTGCTGCTGCGCGCTCAAGGTCGGTGCCTGAGCTTCCGGCAACAGGAACGGCTTGCGCGGCTCGGCGTAAGTCTGCTTTGCCTGAACCGAGACAAGTTCCCGCTCCGGATACCGCAGCGCCGTCAGCTTCCCGCCGAAGACGCAGCCGGTGTCTATGTTGAGGGTGCGGTTCAGCCACTCCGGCTCTGGCACCGGCGTGTGCCCATACACCACCGCCGCCGAGCCGCGATATTCGGCAGCCCAGTTGTAGCGCACCGGCAGGCCGAACTCGTCCGTCTCCCCCGTGGTCTCGCCAAATAGGGCGAACTCACGCACCGCCCCGGAACCGCGTCCCTGCATGGACTCCTTCATGCCCGCGTGGGCGACCACCAGCTTGCCGTCGTCGAGCACGTAATGGCTCACGAGCGAGTCAATGAACTCCGCCGCGACGCGGCTGAACCCCCGGTGGTGCTGCTCGTAGGCTTCAAACTGGGCCAGGGTCTCCGCCAGCCCGTGGGTGATTTGCACGTCCTTGCCCCAGACCTTGCGCATGAACTTCATGTCGTGGTTGCCCGGCACGCACAGCGCGCTGCCGAACTTCACGCTGTCCATCACGAGCCGGACGACTTCAGGCACTTTCGGTCCGCGATCTACCAAGTCGCCGACGAAGACCAGCTTGCGACCTTCTGGGTGTAGCCACCGACGTGAGGAGGTGGATTCCGGCGCCTCAACTGGGGTCTCGTTTTCGGTCCGCCTCGTTACCTCGGCGGCTACATAGCCGAGCTTCGTCAGCAGCTCGACCAGCTCATCGAAGCACCCGTGCACGTCGCCGATGAGGTCGAACGGGCCGTGCTCGTGCTTCAGGTTGTTCCACAACGGCTCACGCACGATTTCGACCGTCTCGATTTCCTCCAGCGACTTGAGCACATGCACATGGCGAAAACCTTCGCGCTCCAGCCCGCGCAGCGACTGGTGCAACTGCGTCGCCTGCTGCCGGATGACGTGCGGGCCGAAATTGCGGTCGGGCCGTGTCTGGTTGCGCTCGTGGGCGACTCGCTCCGGCACGTCGAGCACGATGGCCACGGGCAGGCAGTGGAACTCCCGTGCGAGCTGCACCAGCGGCTTGCGCGCTTCCGGCTGGACGTTGGTGGCGTCCACCACCGTGAGCTTGCCCAGTGCGAGCCGCTTGCGCGCAATGAAGTGGAGCACGTCAAACGCGTCCTTCGTCGCCGCCTGGCTGTTCTCCTCATCGGACACCAGCCCGCGACAGTAGTCCGAGGAAAGCACCTCCGTTGGCTTGAAGTGCCGCCGCGCAAACGTGCTCTTGCCGGAGCCGGACACGCCGACCAGCACGACGAGGGAGAGTTCGGGAACGGTGAGCTTCATTGCGTGGGTGATGTGCAGCGGGCTATGGCCGCTTGAATCTGGTCCTTCTCCCCGATGCCGAGGGCCGCCAGCTTGGTCAGGACCGGCAGCAATTCCTTTGGGCTGGTGGAATTGGCATGGGCCGCCAAAGCCTCGGCTGCGTCATGAGTCAGAATCCATTCATTGAGGACTTCTGGCTCAGCCGAATTGAGTTCCTTGAGAAACGGTGCCAGCACTCGGAGGTCACCCCGGCGTGCCAGTCCGACGATGGCCTCCCCGCGTATCTCATCGTCCTCCTCGTCGAGCCGGGCGAAGAGGGCTTCACGAATTGCCGGGGTGTCTGTGTCGATCTGCGCCCCCAGCCCGAAGGTGGCCCAGTTGCGCACGTCCCGGTCAGGGTCGGACGAGCAGGCGATCATCGCCGCGATGGCCTGGGGGTCATCCTGGCCGCACAAACTGGTAACCACCGCATACCTCACATGAGCATCCGCGTGCCCGCTCAGACCGACCAATGGCTCTACCGCACGCGGGTCGTGCATTTGCCCCAACGCAAAGCTGATCGAGGCAAGAACGGAGGCTGACTGTTCTTTCGCCAACATCGCCAACAGAATCTCTGCGCAGCGCTCCGAGGCAAACTTCGTGCCCACCCAGCCCTGGCCAAGAATCGTTGCCGCCGTATCGCGGCTCTTCTCCTCGCTGCTGCTGCTCAAATCACGAACTCGTTCCAGAATCTGCGGCAGCCGATGTTGCAGCGCGGCAACTGGCTTCCAATAGTCGTCGTTGTCACGGTCCGCATCCTTGGTCAGCGCTAAACCAAGCAGCTCGTCCGTCGAGCGCGGGTCGTTGCGGTATTCCGCCGCGTAGTCCTTGGTGACACTCATGGCCTGGCCCTTTCAAAGACCCCCATCTGCGTCGGTGAGCCGACGGTCGCGTCCTCCGGCCCGACGGGCAGAAACCGCACCGCGTAGCCGAAACGGGCGGCGATGCCGTTGGCCCACGCCTGAAACTCCGCACGCGTCCACTCGAAGCGGTGGTCACGGTGGCGGAACTTGCCCGCCGGAAGCGTCTCCCACTTCACGTTGTATTCGCGGTTGGGTGTGGTGAGCACCACGGTGCCGGGCCGGGCGAACTCGAAGAGCACGCGCTCGAACGCCGCCAGGCGCGGCGGGTCAAGGTGTTCAACCACCTCCACGACGGCGGCAGCATCGAAGCCGGCCAGCCGCTCGTCCCGATACATGAGCGAGCCGTGCAGGAGCTTGAGCCGCTCCTTTTGCAGCGCGGGCAGGCGGTCGTAATGCAGGTTCTCCACCGCCATCTCCAGGACGCGATGCGACACGTCCAGCCCGACGATGCGGGTGAACTGGCGTTCCTTGAGCAGCATTCGCAGCAGCTTTCCTTCGCCGCAGCCAAGGTCGAGCAAGGAGGTTCCGCCAGCGGCCTTGAGCACGGCGAGCACGGTCCCGAGCCGCTGCTCATTCAGGCTCAAGGCACGCTCGACCGTCGCCTCCTCCTGCGCCTGCGCCTCGGCGGTGTCGTCGGGATGCGGGTCGCTCTCGTCCACGAGCTGGGCGAGCGCATCGGTGACGAGACTGCGCTGGTGCTTGAGGTAGCGGCGCGTGATGGCGTCGCGTTCGGGATGGGCGGAGAGCCAGCCTTCTCCGTGGCGCAGTAGCTTGCTCACCTCGTCGTCGCCCACCCAGTAGTGCTTGTCGTTGTCGAGCACCGGCACGAGCACGTAGAGGTGGCTGAGAAGCTGATGCAGCGGCAGCGTGGCCTCCAGCTCGACGCGGTGATAGGCGCTCTCGCCCCAGGCTGGGAAGGTTTCATCGAGTGGCAGGCGCGTGGCCCTGACGCGATAGCCGAGCGGCTCAAAGAGCTTGCGCAGGAATTCCTCGCCGCCACGACACGGCAACGCGGGAATTTGGACGCGCAGCGGCAGCGGAGTCTGGGACAGTCCCGGATGGTCTTTGCACTCCGTGCCTGACAGTGCGCTGCCGAAGACCTCTGCGATGGCCACGCTGAGAAACGACGAGGCGGCGTAGGGCCGGTCGTTGACGTATTGCTCAAGCAAGCCGCCCTCACCGGATGGGCCACGCCGCTTGCGCACGAGTCCCACCGGGTCCACCTCCACCAGCAGCGCCACCGAGCAGCGTTCCTCGCCCGCTTCAGGATAGAAGACATGGACGTTGCCGAACGTGAGTTCAAACGACTGGGATCGCGCCGGGTTCTTGCGGAGCAAATAGCCCAGGTCCGTCGCCGGGCGGTGCGAAGTCGTCAAGGTGAGCAGCATGGGATGAGGCTATTGAGTTACTGGTGCCTGGTCAGCCATCTCCCGCCGTGCCTTCAGCAGGAATCGGTTCGCGGCCTCGTAGTCGGGCCGTTCAGGCAGTTTGGTCTCGGCCAGTGCGCTCTCAAAGTCGCGGTGGAGTTCCTGACGCCAGGCGTCTACGTCGGCCCAGGGCATCTCGCCCCGTTTGACCACAAGCAGCCGGTCGCGGTGCGCCTCGACGCGCACGGGCACGCGGGCTTCGCGCAACGTGGCTGCGCCGGTGAGCAGCAGGCGCAGCAGGTGCATGGCATGTTTCCAGCGCACCGCGCCCTGGTTCCGGATGTCCTGCTCGATCTTCTTGAACTGGCTCATGGCGTAGCCGTTGAAGGTCTGGAAAATCATCTGGCTCAGGAAGCCTTGGCGGGCGGCGACCAGCTCCGCTCCCAGCGGCGTGACCTTCTCGACCAGCGGCGAGTAGAGGCACTCCAGGATGTTGGGGTTCGCCTTGAGCGCCATGGTCAGGAACTTCTGCAATTCCCAGTAGCAGCTCTGCGAGGCGTTGTCCTCGAACTGTTCGGGCGCGCCGAAGAGGGACCACTGGAGGTCGGCGGGCGCGAGGTAAATGCCGCGGCGGTCGGTGTCGGAGGCGTCGGTGTCGAGCCCGTAGGCCCGCGAGCTGACGACGCAGCGGTAGATGACGAAGGGTTCGAGGTCGAACCCCGGGTCGGGGTTGCCACCTTGTGTAGCGCCGGTC
>JAYUSF010000002.1:0-8807 GCA_043755815.1 Verrucomicrobiota bacterium | reverse complement strand
CATCCGCAGCGAAAGCTACGGCTCGCCCGAGGTGAACATCGCCGACCCGAAGAAGAAGGGCCGCGAACCGATTGACATCACCGCGGCCAAGCTCAGCGACGATGGCAGGACCGTGACCCTCAAGATCGCCGACCTGAAGCTGGCCAACCAGCAGTCGCTCAAGTGGGACCTCAAGGCGAAGGACGGCACGCCCATCGCCCAGGACATCCAGCAGACGATCCACGAGATCCCGTCCGGGAACGCGCTGAACTGACCGCGATTCCAAGCTCACAAGCCATTGCCAACCCGGTGCAGTCGATGAAACGGCTCGCCGGGTTTTTCGTTTTGCCAGCGCCGGCTGCCTCCCTACCGTCGCGCCGACTTTTCTGAAGCCGTCACCATGTTCGCCCGTCCTTCTGCCATGCCTGCGCTGAACCTGCTCCGCCGTTGCGCTGCGTTGACCTTCCTCCTGTCCACCCTGGCCGGCACCGCCCTGGCCGCGGAGGCGGAGGTTCGGGGACTCACGCTGACCGTTGCCGCCGGCGGCAAATCCGATGTCAGCCTCGCGCCCAACGTCTGGCTCAACGTGCCGGCGGGCCAGCCGGCCACGCCGTTCGTGGCCCCGGGAAAATTCACGGCCCGCTGGGAGGGAACGATCAGCGCGGAACTGCGCGCCGACTTCGCCTTCCACGGCGAATTCACCGGGCACCTCAAGCTGACGGTCGGTGAAACGGTCGCCCTGGACGCCGATGGCACCGGGGACAAACCGGTGGACGGCAAGACCGTCCGACTGAACAAGGGCGCCAACAAACTGGTGGCCGAGTATGCCGGGCCGGAAAGCGGCGACGCTTTCGTCCGGCTCTTCTGGTCCAACAAGGAGACGCCCTACAACCCGCTGCCCCTGGCTGAACTTCGGCCAGTGCAATCGGACGAACTCAGGGCGGCGCAGCTCGTCCGGGCCGGCCGCGACCTGTTCGCCGAAGCCCGCTGCGTGAAGTGCCATGCCGCGCCCGGCGGCATGCCGGAGCTGGCGATGGATGCGCCGTCCTTCAACGGGATCGGCGCACGCCGCAACTTTACCTGGCTGGCAGAATGGATTGCCAATCCCCACGCCCTCCGCGCCGGCACGCCGATGCCGCAGATGTTCCGGGGTGTCGACGCAAAGGCCATTTCCGAGGCGGTCGCGGCCTACCTCGGGTCGCTTAAAGGCACCGCCAAGTTCGAGTCGGCCAAGGGAGACGCCGAGGCGGGCAAAGCGCTGTTCGAAAAGCTGCATTGCGGCGCCTGCCACACTTCTCCCGACGGCGGAGAAGCGCTGCCGCACCAGATTTCGCACAGGCAGGTAAATGCCAAGTTTGTGCCCGGCGCACTGGCGGCATTCCTCCAGAAACCCGAGGAGCACTTTGCATGGATCCGGATGCCGAACTTCAAGCTTTCGGCGGACGAAGCGAAGAACCTCGCCGAGTTTCTGGGCTCCGTCGCCGACAAGGCGGAGACGGTCGGCGCTCCGTCCGATTCGGCCCTGATCGAGAAGGGCAAGAAACTCATCGCCAGTGTGGGCTGCCTGAACTGTCATGCACTCGATGGTGCGAAGTCCGAACTCGTCGCCAAGCCGCTCGCGGAACTTGCCGCGGGCAAATGGACCACCGGCTGCCTCGCGGACGCCCCGGCGGAAGGTTCCAAGGCCCCGGCCTACGCCTTCACCGGCGAAGAGCGTGCCGCGCTCCGCGCCTTCGCCGCAACAGACCGCGCTTCGCTCACGCGCCACGCTCCGGCGGACTTCACCGAACGACAGGCCCGACATCTGAACTGCCGCGAGTGTCACGGCAAATTTGAGGGCTTCCCCGGCTTCGAGATCCTCTACGGCAAACTGAAGCCCGAGTGGGCGGCGAAGTTCATTGCCGGCACCGAAACGTGGAAGCCGCGTCCATGGCTGGAGTCGCGCATGCCGGCCTTTCCCGCCTACGCACAAAATCTCGCCGAGGGTCTTTCCACGATTCACGGGTTCGGTCCGAAATCGGCCCCCGATCCCAAGCCGGCGGAAGCCGATGAACTGGTCAAGTCCGGCCACAAGCTGACCGGCTCACAGGGCGGCCTGCAGTGCATCAGTTGCCATCCGGTGAACGGGCTCGGCGCGACGCAGGTGTTTGAGGCGCCGGGCATCAACCTCGGCCAGTCCTTTGACCGGTTGCAGCCGTCCTTCTTCCGCCGCTGGCTGCGGGCGCCGACTTCGCTCCAGGCCGACTCGAAGATGCCGGTCTACTTCGACGAAGACGGCCGCAGTCCGCTGCCCGACATCCAGGGCGGTGACGGTCCCAAGACGATCCAATCAGTTTGGGAATATCTCCGGCTCGGCAAGGACATGCCCAAGCCGGAGTGAGCCGAAGCCAACGCATTGCGGCCCGGCAGGAGCAGATCCCACCGGGCCGCGTTTCCCAGCCGCGGCCCCAGGCGCCGCGGTTCATCGGAGCTCAGTGCTCGAAGTGGACCGGCTCGTGGAAGAGCTGGAAGAAGCACGGCTCCTTGATCAGCCGGAGGAGGTCGTCCTCCCGGCGCTTGAGGTCGGTGAAGAAGCGCGGCGTGGTGTGATCCGCCGGGTCCAGTTTCGGCATGTTCCGGCCGGTGAGGAAGTCGCTGAGGGCGGCTTCCTGCCCCGCCGACCGCGGGAACACGTGGGTGAACGGCGTGCCGGTTTCGCCGGCGTGGCAGCCGTTGCAGGTGTTGAGCGAAAACTTGTGCCGGACTTCGCCGGGGATCGTTCCGGTGGGCTGAGGGCCGTCCCAGAAGAAGTTCTTCGTGGGCATCGGGGCGTCGCCGCCGAGGAAC
Source organism: Verrucomicrobiota bacterium (assembly GCA_043755815.1). Classification (GTDB taxonomy): domain Bacteria; phylum Verrucomicrobiota; class Verrucomicrobiia; order Limisphaerales; family UBA9464; genus CAIWAH01. The sequence goes on along the minus strand of JAYUSF010000002.1, from coordinate 6,002 downwards.
GGCTCGCGCTTGAACTGCAGCGGCACCCGGTGTTTTTCGGCGAGGATGTCGCCCGCATTGGCGAGGCAGTAATCCACGATCTTCTGGCCGAAGTTCAGGTCGAAGTCCGGGGTCTGCTTGACGGTGACCTCGCGGAGCCAGCCGGCATCGCTGTCGTTGTTGAACAGGCGCCATTCGCGGAGATCCCACGGTTCGCGGAGCAGTTCGTTGGCGCGGAGCTGGTTCAGGGCGCTGAGGTTGGGCTTGCGCGAAGGATCGGCCCCCGCCTTGGCGAACTGGTCGGTGATGGTCTGGAGGGCCGCGTTGAAGGCGGTGCCAAACGGCTTCTGCGACAGCGCATACCATTCGAGGGCGAACTGCTTGATCTCGGCGCAGGTGCGCTTGGGGATGCAGTATTCAAAGATGACGGTGAACTGGGACGCCTCGCAGGAACTCTGCGTCACGCCGTCGCCGCCACCACCGTAACCGCCGCCACCGCCACCGGTGCGCCGCAGGCCGGGCACAAGGGCGAACACGAAGCGGCCTTCGCCGCCGATGCAGGACGGGTTGCAAGGATCGCTGTCGTTGACGCCGCCGTAACCGGGGTTACCGCGCAGATCGAGGCGGTTGACGAGGGCGAGCAGCCGGAACGGCGCGATGCCGAGGTCAAGCGGGGCTCCCGGGCCGCCGCTGGCCGCTTCCCAGTCGGCAATGGCCTGGGCGACGATTTCGGGATTCCGGTTGGTGACCCCGTCGAAGTTGATCGAAAGGTCATGCTGCCAGGACCGGAGCCAGCGGCGGGCGAACTCGCTCGGATCAATGCCCGTGGCAGACTGGTTGCACATGTCGATCATCAGCCGGCCGAAGGTCCAGGCACCGAGCTTGGTGCTGCGTTCGGGATGGCAGGGGTCAAACGTGCGCGCCGGATCTTCGACCACCGAAAGGTCCGTGATGAGCAGGCTCTTGCCCCAGAACGGCGGGCGGTTCAGGAAATCGTCGATCGGGAGCTCAATGACATTCGTGTCGCCGCCACCGCCCACAATCACGTTGGTGCAGGTAATGTTGGTGGTGAACACCACGTTCGTGAGGAAGAGGTTGGTGAGGAACTCGCGCGGCGGCAGCTCGACCAGGTTGGTCCGGCATTCTTCCACGAAGATCGGCTCCGGGGTCGGGTCACTGACCACGTTGGTGACACAGACGAGTTCCAAGATGGGAACCGGGGTCGGGTTCGGAAACACGTTCGTGGTGCACACCAATTCCAGGATGGGCATCGGGGTCGGGTTGGGCACCACGTTGGTGACGCAGACCATCTCGATGACGGGAACCGGGCTGGAGTCCGCAAAGACATTGGTCCGGCAGATCAGCCGTTTCACCGGCTCCATCGGGATGGGGATGAAGATCTGTTCGCAGAACACATTCGTGAAGAACTCCGGCGCATCCGGGAAGGCGGTGACGTTCGTGATGCACGGGCCGGGCAGCGGCGTGGTCGTGGCGACGCGGATAACGCCGCCTTTCGTCCCGGCCGACGCGGTCAAATCCACACCCGTGACGATCGGATCGATGAGGATGGGCGGGCACACCACGTTGCTAAGGAACCGCAGCGGATTGAGGACCACATTGGTAAAGCAGACGTTGGTAATGCCGGTGGTCGGGCCGGGATCGATGATGACCTCGTGGCATTCCACGTTGGTGATGATCCGCGGATCCTTGAAGCCGACGATGCGCGGCTCACAGATCACATTGGTGAGCAGGCCGTCCTTGAAACCGATGACCTTCTGTTCGCACGCCACGTTGGTCAGCAAACTCTCCCTGAAACCGACGACCTTCTGCTCGCAGACGACATTGGTCAGCCGGCGGTCCCGGAAGCCTTTCTGCACCAGCTCGCAGAAGACATTCGTCATGATGCCGCCGGGCAGGCTGACCAGCCGGTTGGTGAGGATGACCTGGTCGCGGGCGACGATGTTGGTGGTGCAAATCTCACGGATCAGCTGCTGCGCGGCCCGAAGGCTCGACCGGCTGATCCGCCGGTTCGGACCAGCACCGCCGAGGTCCGGAATCAGGCCGCGGCCGTCGAACGGCGAAGGATGCACCTGGATCCGCTCACCTTTGAGAAACGCCTCAAGGTCAAACAGCGTCGGCAGGATGCCGCTCTTCGCTTCGCGGCCGGAAAAATTGCCGACCACCTGAAACGCCGGCGGCATCGCCTTGATGAAATCGTTGGCGGCAATGAAGTCGTTTTCATTAATGAACAACGGGGCGGTAAACGTCCCGTCGCCCGCCTTGGAGTCGCCGCTTTGGCCGTCATCGCGGAAGACCAGCACCCGTTCGTCCTGGAGCAGCGGGAAGACCGTCGGCGGGTTCTGGCCGGCTTCCAGTTCGGCCTCGATCACCGCATTGCCATGGTCGGAGACCGCTTTCCGCAGAAACGCCTTGGCGATCTTGAACGGACGCGACGGATCGGTGTTCACCAGCGGCATTGCCGCGGTCGGAACACCGTTGTCCACGATTCGGAAAAACTTGTGTTCCGGCACGACGGGAATGGCCGAGGCACTCTGGCGCAGGGTCGGCGCATCAACGCCTGTCCACGGGCCGTTCGGCGAAGGCGCGGCCTGCAGTTCACCGCCCGAATTCCAGTTCAGGCGCAACTGGCCGCCCACAAATTCGGGGGACGAAATCCGGGTTCCGGAAGGCCCCGGCTCTTCGGCCTGGCTCAGGCCGGTCCAAGCTGCCGCCAGAGCCACCAGGGCAAGGCGCAGCACGGATGAGGGGTGTGCATTCATAATCGATGGTTGTTGGACTCCTTGGGGGAACCCTGTGGGCTCCCTGAGTTGCCAATCCCGGGGCTCAACCTCCCTGAAGCGGCAACGGGCGCTTCAAATGCAACCCGCGGGCCGTTCGCAAATTTGAGTAAGCGCCGTTGTCCGGTTGCGCGCTCACGCGGCGCCACGGCGCACTTTCGCTGGCACCTATCCAATCTGCCACCTGAGCCGTAAGCATCCGGCCGCGGCTTCGGTTCCGGCACCGTAGACGAGCTTGCTCCCGTTGGCACGAGGCGGACCGGGAACCTCCCGCCATTCACCAAACGGCGCCGCTGCCAAGTCCTCGAGGAAGAATTCCGCAGGCGCGGCCGGCCAAAAAAAACGCATCTCGCACGGACCGGCATCGCCCCGGATGTTCACCCCGTCGAGTGCCGTTACGAGCAGTTCCATGATGGCGAAGTTGGTCAGGGTCAGCATGAGCCGTCCTGACACGGCCTCGAAGGTCTGCGGGAGAATCAGCGTCGCATCCCGGCCGTTGATGCGCACACACGGCTTCTCGGGGAACCCATTCACCCGCAACAGCCGGGGCTTGGCACCTCTGCGTTCGCAACCTGGATGAGCGAAATCGCCACCGTTAAAACCCACCGAACCCGATCCGCTCGCACGGGCCCAGTTTATGGCCTCCGAGCATCCAAGGGTGCGATCAGCCGGGCAACCAGTCGGAGGTTGCGGCGCCCCCCACCTTCCCTGGCCCGAGTGCGCCAACCAAGGCCCGGCTAAGCGATACAGATCGTTCGGCTGACAACTATTGCCGTGTGCTGCGGTCAGCCATCCAGTGAACGTCCTTCTTCAGGTCAGGCTTATTACCGATGGAGATGTTCAACTGGAGGAGTTGCCCCTTCTTGATCGGGCGCTTCAGCTCGGCCGACTGCCACTTATGGATTTCCGAGTGGCCGTCGGCAAACGCGATCCCGGCGGCGGCGTTGTGATAGGAGGCGGGGTAGTCCACCAGCTTGGACATGCCCGAGGGGTCGCCTTCCTTGAAGCCGGTCATGTCGGTCACGAAGTAACCGTCGTTGATGGAATCCTCACGTTCGTCGAGCAGCACGAAGGTGGAGGACGGACCGGGGATTTGAAGGTCCGATTCCTTCGTGTAGACCCGCCACTTGGGGCCGGATTCTCCCCAGCCGGGACCGCCCACCCAGTTGTTCATCGACATGCTCCGGATCCGCGGGACGGTTTTCTTTTGGCGCCCGTCGTAGGCGGTCGTGTAGTCCGCCGGACAATGCCAGATGCCGATGGAGCCGCCGCAGTAGGGCCAGAGGACGCTCTTCTTGGTATAGGTTTCGTGATCCCAGTTGTTGGGGTCCTTTTCCTTGCCCTTCGTGTTGTCGAGCCAACTGCCGCCGGTCCAATTGGGCGTCTCACGGGTCGTGCCGGGAACGGTCCAGCTGGCGGCGCCGACCAAGCGGTCGTTGTTGTCGGTGTTGTAAAGCTTCCAGGCCATCATCAACTGATGGGAGCTGTTCATGCACAGGATGCCGGTAGCCTTCGTCTTGGCTTTGCTCAGGGCTGGCAACAGCATTCCGGCCAAAATCGCGATGATGGCGATCACGACCAGCAATTCGATCAGGGTGAAACCCGTGGACGCGGTCGGCGCCTGGGCACGGCGGCAGGATGAGAGTGTGCGCATAGGAGAACAGGGTGAACCGAACCCAAGGAATGCCATTCCGATCCGCTTGGCAAGAGCGGTCTTGCCAATTGGCTTCGCGAAACCGGATTCGTCGACGCAGCGCCGGTTCGATTCCCTCGGCAGCCGCGGGCCACTGGATTAGAGAACTTCCATAAATGATGTAGCGTTCTGGTGGAGGTGGCGGCAAGCTCAGCGCAGTGAGAGCCATCCCTGTGGCGGTCCGCGAACGCATCCTCGAACTTTATGACCAAGGCCAAGGCACGACCGCGATTGCCGGCAGCCTCGGCTACTGCGTCGCCGCTGTGCGCCGGGTGCGCCAGCAGTTCCAAGCGCGCGGCACGCTGGAGCCGCAAACCCATCTGTGCGGACGCAAAACCCTCCTGACCGAACCACGCAAGGCGCGCCTGCTTCAAATGTTGGCGCGGCGTCCGGACGCCACGCTGGAGGAATTGGCTGCGGCCTTCAGGCGGCCCACCTCGACCATGGACCTCTGGCTCACCCGGCTGGGGTGGAGCGGTAAAAAAAACGCTGCACGCCAGCGAGCAGTCGCGGCCCGACGTGGCAGCGCAAAGAAAGCAGTGGCCCCAACAGCTGGCCGGCGTGTCCGCTGACCGCCTGGTGTTCGTGGATGAAAGCGGGGCCCATACGCAGATGACCCGGCGCCACGGGCGCAGCCCCCTCGGCCAGCGACTGGTCTGCCAGATCCCTCACGGCCATTATCAGACGACCACCATGATCGCCGCCGTGCGCCTCAAAGGCCCCCAGGCACCGTGGCTGTTTGAAGGGGCGATGGATGGAGAGTTGTTTCTGGCCTGGGTGAAGCAAGGGCTGGTGGGCACGCTGGCCCCCGGTGATGTGGTGGTCCTGGACAATCTGGCCACGCACAAGGTGCCGGGCGGGCGGGCGGCGATCGAAGGCGCCGGGGCCCGGCTGGAGTATCTGCCGCCGTATTCGCCGGACTTCAACCCGATCGAGCCGATGTGGCACAAGGTCAAGCAGCGGCTGAAAGGCCGGGAGCCACGGAACGCCCGCCAGCTGCACAAGGCGGCCGGAGCCGCTTTCGCCGCCGTCACCCCCGCAGACTGCCATGGGTTCTTTTTACACGCCGGCTACGCTACATGATTTATGGAAACGCTCTAGGGGCGGGGCGGGCCACCGTAGGGCTTCGCCCCGAGTTCCCTGTTCAGACTGTGCTCAACCGTGAGCAGCGCTGGCTCCGTCACGGTGGGGGCGGCGATGAATCCATGGTGTCGCCCCATCCAATACGCGAGCAGCCATGCGCCAGGTTCGACCACGTCATTGCCGCCGGCGCCGCCGTCGGCCTGCATCAGCCAGTGATCCCAGCGCAGCGGCTCCGTCTCGCGCGGCGGGAACGTCCGGGTGCCACCCTTGAGCGCCATGTAGCCGGACGGAGTGCGCAGGTCGCTGCGGTGGGAATTCTGATAGGACCAAACCCGCAGATCGAGCGGCCAGCCGCGCAGATGCTCGACGGAGACGACCGGCTCGCAGTCGTGGCCCGTCAGGGCGCCATAAAGGAAGTTGAACCACGGATTCTGCTCCACCCGGACCAC
>JAYUSF010000001.1:0-29399 GCA_043755815.1 Verrucomicrobiota bacterium | reverse complement strand
CGGAAGCCCGCTGCAGAGCCGCTGCGCGACGCTCGCGCGCATGGGCTGCACGGTCTTCTTCTACGACATGATAGGGAATGCGGACAGCGTGCAGTTCTCTCATTACCTTGTCCATGGCTTCAAGAAGCAGCGGCCTGAAATGAACGATGCGGCGCAGTGGGGCTTCTACAGTCCGCAGGCTGAGGGGCATCTGCAAAGCATCATGGGCCTCCAAACATGGAACAACATCCGGGCGCTGGATTTTGTGGAGTCGCTGCCGGAAGTGGACGCAAAACGCATCGGCGTCACCGGCGCGAGTGGCGGCGGCACGCAGACGTTCATCCTTGGAGCCATCGATCCGCGGCCCGCGGCCATTTTCCCGTGTGTTATGGTCAGCACGGCGATGCAGGGCGGCTGCACTTGTGAAAATGCGAGCCTGCTCCGCGTGGACACGGGCAATGTGGAATTCGCCGCGCTCTTTGCGCCGAAGCCGCTCGGCATGACCACCGCCAATGACTGGACGAAGGAGATGGCGACCAAGGGGTTCCCGGAGCTGAATCGGCTCTACGCGCTGCTCGGAGCGCCGGACAACGTGATGCTGCACCGCGGCGAACACTTCCCGCACAACTACAACGCCGTCTCGCGGACCGCCTTTTACAACTGGCTGAACCGGCACTTCAAACTCGGCAACAAGGAACCGGTGCTGGAGCGCGACTACCGCGGCGTCCCGCGGGAATTCCTCAGTGTCTGGGATGCCGAACACCCGGCACCCAAGGCCGCTGATCCTGACTTTGAACGTGGCCTGCTCAAGCTGTGGCATGAAGATTCGGAACGGCAGTTGGCCGAACTGGCGGCCAGCTCACCGGAGAAGCATCGCGAGGTGCTCCGCGGCGGCTGGGACATCGTGCTCGACGGCGGACTCGATGATGCCGGAAACGCCGAGTGGGCCATGAAGGACAAACAGGACCGGGGAAGCTGGATTCAGATGGCCGGCCTGCTGCGCAACACCAGCTACCACGAGGAACTCGCCGCCGTGTTCTGCTATCCCAAGCAGTGGAACGGCGACACGGTCCTGTGGCTCAGCGCCGAGGGCAAAGCCGGCCTCTACGGGGCGGATGGCACGCTGAAGCCGGAAGTCCAGAAGCTCGTGGATGGCGGCGCGACGGTGCTGGGAATGGACCTGCTCTATCAGGGTGAATCCCTCGCCGACGGCAAGCCTCTGGCGGTCACGCCCCGAGTGAAGAATCCGCGCGAAGCGGCGGCCTACACCTTCGGCTACAACCCCGCCGTGTTCGTTCACCGCGTTCACGATGTGCTCACCGCCGTGAAGATGATCCGCGCTGACGAACGGAAGACGAAGCGCCTCAGCCTGGTGGCGCTGGACGCCACCGCTCCGATCGCGGTCGCGGCGAGGGCACAGGCAGGCAGGGCGCTGGATCGGGTCGCGGTCCGGTTGGGTGATTTTCGCTTCGGCAAGGTGCTGGATTTGCGGTCGCCGGACTTTCTCCCGGGTGGCGCCAAGTATGGGGACGTCGATGGGCTGATCGCATTGGGTTCCGCCGAGTTGAAGACGCTGGGCGGCCACGATACGACCGATTCCGCGCTGGAGTGGCTCCGACGCTAAATCTTCCCGTCGCCCAGTTGAGGGTCTGTGCCGCGGTTGGCGGGGCGAACTGGCATTCCCAACAAGACTTCTCTCGCCGCCACCAACACGGTTGTGCCCACGCGACATGAGCGAACCAAAGCACATCCTGATCCTTGGCGGCGGCGTCATCGGCCTGAGCACGGCGTATTACTGCGCGCGGCGCGGGCTGCGCGTGACGGTGGTCGACCGCAATCCCGAGCAGCGCGACGGCTGCTCCTTTGGCAACGCCGGGATGATCGTGCCGAGCCACTTCATGCCGCTGGCCGCGCCGGGCATGGTGGAATTGGGGCTGAAGTGGATGTGGAATCCAGAATCCCCGTTCTGGATCAAACCCCGGCTCGACCTGGACCTTTTGAACTGGGGTTACCTGTTCTGGCGTGCCTGTTCGCCCGGACACGTCGCCCGGTCCGCGCCGCTGCTGCGTGACCTCAGTCTGGCGAGCCGCCGCGAGTTTGAGGAACTGGCCACGCTGCCGGGCAACGATTTCGGCCTCGTGAAGCAGGGCCTGCTCATGCTCTGCAAGACGCAACACACGCTGGACGAAGAAGCCAAGGCGGCGACCCGCGCCCGTGAACTGGGCCTCCCCGCCGAAGTGCTGGACGCGAAGCAGACGGCCGCGCTGGACCCGGGGGCCACGCTCGACGTCGCCGGCTCGGTCTTCTTTCCGAAGGATTGCCACCTCACCCCGGGACGTTTCATGGCCGGGCTGAAACAGCAGGCGGAAATGCTCGGGGTGAAATTTGTCTGGAATACCGAAGTGGCCGACTTCCGCGTCGGGAAAGACCGCGGCCTTGACGCCGCCCAGCTTGGCGACGGCACGGAAGTCGAGGCCGATGAATTTATCCTCGCCGGCGGTTCCTGGTCCCCCACGGTCGCCACGAAACTGGCGCTCGAACTGCCCATGCAGGCGGGCAAGGGTTACAGCCTCACGCTGCCAAACCCGCGCCAGTTGCCCCAGCTCTGCACCATTCTGACCGAGGCGCGCGTTGCGGTGACGCCGATGGGCGGTGCCCTCCGGGTCGGGGGCACGATGGAAATCGCCGGACTCAACGAGGACATCAACCCGGTCCGCGTCCGCGGCATCGTGAAGGCGTTGCCGAAGTATTATCCGGCGTTCCGGGCCGACGATTTTGCCGGAATCCAGCCTTGGCGGGGCCTGCGACCGTGCTCCCCCGACGGCCTGCCCTACGTCGGGCGGACGGCAAAATTCGCGAACCTCACGCTCGCCACCGGCCACGCGATGATGGGGCTCAGCCTCGGTCCGATCACTGGCCGGTTGGTTTCTGAAATCATGTCCGGCGAGCCGCCGTCCATTGACGTGCGACTGCTGAATCCCGACCGCTACGGGGCCTGAGTTGCAGGCAGGGCGACTGCCGTTGGCACGACCACAGGCGCTGCAAATTCCGCTGAACCGGCCAAAGTTCTGGCAGCGTTCGGGTCAGACGGCACCCGGTGCGGACCCCTCACGGCCGGCTTTCCGAAACAACCAGGCCGACGCGGCAAAAAGCAGGACGTGAAACGCATTTCCAACAACGCCCCTCCATTCAGGCGGTGTCCAGGAGGCAACCTGGGGATTTCGGGCAATCAGCAGGATCAGCACGGCCGCCAGGACCAAGGCTTGAGCGAGCGCGGTGGCGAACAGGGCTCGGGCCATGCCTTTCGACCGTAAGCGCCCCACCGCGGCGCCGGTGGCCCCCACAATGGGCACCCCGAAATACATCGCGGCGGCAGGATTGACGTCGGCCATTTGGACGAAGTTTCCCCACATGAGGAGGAACCCCGCCGCAAACGCAATGCCGACGGCGGCCCGGTAGGCCGGTGAGCCCGTGTTTCGGGTTGCCAGCTTGTAGCTGAGACCCAGGGCGAAGAAAACGGCGCCGACAAAAACAAAGGCCCCGGGAGGCCAGTTCCATCCGTCAACGAAATGGCTCGCCAGCAGGAGGATCAGCAGGAAGAGCGCGGTGATGCACGCCGGGCCCTTCCAGAGGCTCCGGCTTCGCCCGCCAGCATTGTCCGTGATTTCTTCCACTGCCTTGCCGCCGTGAAAGTCCGTGTCCACCCGTCTTTTCAAGGCGGCCTTCTTTGTGACGAAAAGTTCTCGGGGGTGAAAGTGTGAGCGGGCCGGAAACAGCGCCCGAAGCCGGCTGGGCCGAATCGTGTGGGCTAGCCGCGTTGTGAACTCGCCTTCGGCCCGCCGGCCGGACCATGCTGCCCGCGTTCCGAGTGACGCCATGGCGGGCAATCGCACCAAAGTTGTTTTCGGGTTGTTGCTCGTCGCCAGCCTCGCCGGCTTGCTGTGGCGCGCGCAGCGCACTCCGGTTCCACCGGCTTCGGTCGCCGTGGTCCCGACTTCGACGAATGCGCCGCCGCGCCCGAAGCTCGAGCCGCGGATGCCGCCGCCCCCATTCAGCGCAACCGCAAGCTTCATGCGCTATGAACTGCTGGCCGACCAGCAGGTCTGGGGCAGCGTGAGTCTGCTGCCAGGCTTTTGGGGCTACACCAACCGCGTGGAGGTGCCCGAGGTGCCCCCCCGGGATCTGCTGCTGCAGAATCTCGGCGAACAGATGGAGGGACTGTTGCCCTCGCTGGCGGTCGTGCGGCTGACGAGCGACTGGAATGCGTTCCTCCAACGATGGGTGGATCCGCGTCTGACCCAGCCCACTGGGCTGGGGATTTTCAATCCGGAGAAGACGTTCGAAGGGCTGAAGCTGATGCCCGCGCCGAAGGATCCCGGGATCAGCATCGGGCTCAAGTATCGCTGGTCGTTCTGATCTGGACGGCAGCCTGGTGGGGCGGCCCGTTCATTCGACGACGAACCAGTTCATGCCCTGTGCTGGGACGGTGACGGGCACGTCCACGCTGTAGTCCCGGGCCAGCGGGTAGCGCTTGGCGGAGCCTCCCTGTTCACGGATCTGCGCCACGTCGGTCAGGCCGGTGTAGTAGAGATTCACGCGAAGTATTTTCGTGACTGGCTCGTCGAGCGGATTGAACACTGCGAGCAACCCCCTCTCCTTCAGCTTGGGGTTCGCGTGCAGCATCCAGTCGAGGTCGCGGGCATCGGCGCGACGGCCGTGGACGAGGTCGCTTTCGAGGATGTCGCGGTGCGCTTTGAACCAGTCCACCTTGGACTTCACCATGGCCTTGGTGCGCTCGGTGTCGAAGAGCCGCGGTCCGCGGTAACAGGCCTGCACGCCCAGCGCGAGGTTGCTCTCGATCATCCTCTCGTAGTGGTCGAGATGCTGGTCCAGCGGCTCGATGGTCGCGGCCGCTCCGCCACCTTGGTATTCGGTGAGCGGGACGAACATCCAGCCCATGCTCGGCAGCTTCTGCCAGGTGCCATCGAAGATGTTCTGGCGCGTGTGGATGACCTGCTGCGCGCGGGGCAGCGACCAGTTCACCTCGCGGTAGCCCATGCCGGTTTTGGATGAACCGGTGAGGAAATAGTGGTCCGGCACGTTCAGGTAGAAGCCCTGCGCCCGGCACCATCGGTAAAAGTCGGCGATTTCGCGCCACTGGTTCCAACGCGAATCGGCCAGACCGTGGTGACCCGGATGGTTGGTGGCCGCGCAGGCATCGCCGGGATACGAGCCGTCGCGCTCCAGCAGCGTGAAGCCGCTCTCCCGATGGAACTCGTAGAGGCGGCGGAAGTAATTCGTGCCCCACTGGCTGAGCAGGCAGGGCGAGTTGCCGAACGCCGGCTTCTGTCCGGGCGGCATCACGACGTCGTTGCCGCCGCCCACGCTGCGCGAGGCCAGCAGGGAGTAGCTGCCGATCTCGATGCCTTTGCCCTTCGCGTAGGCAGCCCAATTCTTGGCCCGCTCCAGCGTCACCGGCTTCTCGTTTTCCATGTCGAACCCGCTGCCGAAGCTCAGGATCAGCAGCTCGAAGCCGACCGCCGCGCACTGGTCAATCGCGTTGGTCACCGTCTGCCCGTTCGACGAGACGACGTGCATCATCAGCGGGTTTTCCGTCACCCACGGGGCGATGATGCGATACAGCCGGCGCAGCGCCAGGCCGCTGCGTTCGCGGTCCTGATTGTCGAACGGCAGCACCCAGGCGCGGAACGATTCGAACGTGCCGCCCGGTGCCACGTCCTGCGCCGGCCCAAGGTCGGGACCGACGTCCAGCAGACAGGGTGTCTTCTTCTCGTAGTTCACCTGCGTGTGGAAATCGGGGTCCGCGAGCCACCGGAAGGAGCGGCGGTTCGCACCGGAAGCCATCATGCCGCCGAAGGCCATGTCGGTCTCGACGTGCAGATTCGGCGGCGTGCGGCCGTCGCTGAGCTCGTCCACCTCCGCGGTGCGTTCCACCACCGCGAGGACTTCGCTGGAGAACCGGTCCACGCGCACCTTCTTGTCGGTGCCATTCGAAACGGTGAGCCATTTGGCGTAGCTCGGAACTCCGTCGTAGAGCTCGTAATGGACCGAGACACGTATCGGCGGTGCCGGCGTGCCGTTCGTCGGCTGGGGCGCCGCGAAATCGAGGCGCAAAGTCACGCCGGCCGGCGGCCACTGCACATCGGGCGCGTGATGCCGGGTGCGTTTCCAGGCGAACCGTTTCCGGGGCTGACCGATCGCGTAGCCCACGAAGCGGAACGCCGCCGGGTCCGCTCGCAATTGGTCCACCCATTCCGGCCGGAGGAACGCGTAGTTCGGCTGTCCCTTGAGCCCGCCGATCTCGAACCGCCGGCCGTCCAGCTCGACGACCGCCTCGGGCTTCACCCCGCGCAGGAGCGACTCGCCGCTTACCAGGTTGTCGAGCGCCACCGTGGCGGCGTTGGGATGCAGTCGGATCACCCGGCGGATGAGGCCGTTGTTCAGCTCCAGTTCCCGGCCGTCCGCGCTGACGTTGACGCGGGCCTTGAACGGCGCCGGATCAATGAGCCAGTCCACCGGCGCGGCGGCAGCGGCCCGGAGGGTGAACAGGGAAACGAGAACCAGGGGAAGGAGCGGAAGCTTCATGCACGGGCTTCCGTCCGACCACGGAACTGCGCGGCCCATTCACGCGGACTTCGCCGGCATGGAAATCAGCGTCACGCGAGGACGGCGCGGATGACTTCGCCTTCTACATTCGTAAGACGCCGCTGCACGCCGTTGTGCTCGAAGGTGAGCTGTCCGTGGTCGAGCCCGAGCAGGTGCAGGATCGTCGCGTTGAGATCGTAGAGCGGGTGGACGTCGTGGATTGCTTTCCGCCCGAGTTCATCGGTGACGCCATGGCTCACGCCGCGCTTCACGCCCGCGCCGGTGAGCCAGCAGGTGAAGCCATCGGGATTGTGGTCGCGGCCCTGCGCCCCCTTCTGGAAGAACGGCATGCGCCCGAACTCCGTGCACCAGACCACGAGGGTGTCTTCGAGCAGACCGCGCTGGCGGAGGTCCCGGATCAGCGCCGCCGCGGGCTGATCGAGAATGGCCGCGTGCCGGTCGTATTGCTCCTTCAGCTTGTTGTGGCCGTCCCAGTTCAGCTCGCCGCCGCTCGCGTAGGCGCCGTTGAAGAGCTGCACGAAGCGGACGCCACGTTCCACGAGCCGGCGGGCGAGAATGCAGTTCTTGGCGAAGCCGGCCTTGATGGGGTTTGCGGTGTCGTCCGCGCCATAGCTGCGCAGGAGGTGGGCAGGTTCGTTGGTAAGGTCGCTGATCTCGGGCACGCTGAGCTGCATGCGGGCGGCGAGCTCGTAGCTGGCGATGCGGGCGGCCAGCTTGCTGTCACCGGGATTCTGCTCCAAGTGCCGCGAGTTCATCCTCTGCAGGAGCGAGCGAGCGGCGCGGTCGGCGTCAGTGGAAACTCCCGGCGGCGCAAGGTGCCGGATCGGATCCTTTGCGCTGAACGTCGTGCCCTGGAACGCCGCCGGCAGGAAGCCCGGCCCCCAGTTGTTCGAGCCGTTCTGCGGCACGCCCCGCGGATCGAGGATCGAGACGAATGCCGGCAAGTCCTGGTTCTCGCTGCCGAGCGCGTAGCTGATCCACGAACCCAGGCTGGGAAAGCCATCCAGAACGAAGCCCGTCGAAAGGAAATTCTCCGCCGGCCCGTGCGTGTTGCTCTTGCTCGTGAGCGAATGGATGAATGCGAGATCGTCGGTCAGCTCCGCGAGATGCGGGATGAGGTCGGAAACCATCTTGCCCGTCTGCCCGCGCGGCCGGAATGCATACTGCGGCTTCGCGAGATTCCCAGCCGGACCCTGGAACGTCACCGAAGGTCCACCCGGGAGCGGCTTGTCGTCCCACTGGATCAGCTCCGGCTTATAATCCCACGTCTCCAACTGGCTCACCGCGCCCGCGCAGAAGATCACGATGACGTTCTTCGCCTTCGCGGGGAAATGCGGTGCGCGCGGTGCGTAGGGCCGGGCGGGGTTGATGACCGGTCCGTTTGCGGCGAGCAGGCCGTCGAGGCCGAGCAGGTTCGTCAGCGCGATGGAGCCGAGCGCGGTGGCGGTGCCGCCGAGGAAACGGCGCCGATCCAGGAGGTGGCGGCCGTGGCCCGAGAGTTGTTCCGCGTGCCGGTTCATCGGCCGGACCTTTTCTTTGAACGGGCCCGACGTGGCGGCTTCGGCGATCTTCTTCTGCCCGCCGCCGTTGGCATGAGTCCCTCGATCCGCGCGCGGTCCTTCTCCAGGAAGGCGCGTAGCTGCTCGGCCGTCGGCAGCGCCACCAGATAGCGCGAGACGAAGAGCTTGTTGCTCAGGCCGGCGGCGGCGAACTCGACATCCACGCGGTCACGCTCGCTGCACAGGATGATGCCAATGGGCGGATGGTCGCCGTCCTCGACCGCGTTCGCCTTCCACCAGTTGAGATAAAAGTTCATCTGCCCGGCGTCGCCGTGCTGGAAGGCGCGGATCTTGAGGTCAATCAGCACATGGCAGCGCAGGCGCCGATGGTAGAACACCAGATCGATGTAGTCGTGCTTTCCACCGACGGTGATGCGCCGCTGCCGCGCCTCGAAGCAGAAGCCCTCGCCCAGTTCGAGCAGGAACCCCTGCAGGTGGTCGAGCAACGCGCGCTCCAGATCGGATTCGCGATACTCCGGCCGCTCCGCAAGCCCGGTGAACTCCAGCACATACGGGTCGCGGATGAGGTCGGCAATGGTCTCCTGCGGCTCCTGTGAACGGGCGCGCTGGATGACGGCGGCCTTGTTCTTGGACAGGCCGGCGCGCTCGTAGAGCAGCGTGCCGACCTGCCGCCGGAGCTGGCGCACCGACCAGTTGCCCCTGAGACATTCGTTCTCGTAGAAGGCGCGCTTCCACGGGGCGTCGAGCTGGAGGAGCTCCTGGAGGTGCGTCCAGGAAAGGCGCAGCAAAACCGCGGCGGAAAGCGGCGTAGGCAATTCGGGGGTCACTGACCCCCGAATTGGAATGAGCGCCTTTGCCAGCCGGGATCCGGCAGTCAGCGGCTGCGGCTCGGCCTGGGGCAATTCAACCGCCAGCGTTGATGGGACCGGGGGCAGTTTGAGCCGCTTGCTGGATTCGGGGGGCAGTGACCCCCGAATCTGCGGATACGTCACGTAGAGGGCGCGGCAGTCGCGGAGCGTCCGTTCATCGAGGCCCTTGATGCTCTTCGTCGCGAGATCCTCCGCCACCCGCTCCAGCAGCCGTTCCCCATACTTCGCCCGGTCCTTCCCGTTCTGCTCGAACTCCACGAGATAAGCGCCGACCAGCCAGTTGCGTAGGACCAACGCCTGGTTCACTGCCGCCGCCGCCCGGCCCTGAAGCTCGGCGGTGGCGCCGTTGATCGCCTTGATGAGATGCGTGTAGTTCATGGCATGAACAGAAACTCGTTGCTGTTAAAAAGGGCGCGACACAACACGGGCAGGCCATGCACGCGCACGACCGGAATAGCGTCGGCCAATTCGGCGGCGCTGGCCCGGCGGCTGAGCGCGAGCTCGTAGGCGCGGTGGATCTGCTCGCCGACGTCCTCACCGCCCTCGGCCTTCACGCGGCTGGCGAACGCCTCGGCTTGCTCAATCGTGAAGCGGCTGTTGAAGAGGTTCAGCGCCTGGATCGGCGTGGTGCTTTCGCGGCGACGCGCGGTGCTCTGGCCGGCATCCGGGCAGTCGAACGCCCCGAAGACCGCCTCGCGTTCACGCCGGACCTTGTGGGCGTAGATGATCCGGCGCAGACCGTCGCCGCTGAAGGAATCGACCGGCGTGAAGCCGCTGAGCCCGCCGCGGTTGTTGAACAGGTCGAAGCCACGGCCATACATCTTCAAGTTGAGCCGGCCGCTGACGGCGAGCATCGCGTCGCGGATCGGCTCGGAGTCCAACCGGCGCGACGGGAAGCGCCACAGCAGGCGGACGTCGGAGTCTCTCGCTTGCGCAGAAGAGTAATCAGTAATCATTGAGTCAGTGTTCAGTTTTTCCGCGCCGCGCTCGCCGGACTGATCACTGTTTACTGAATACTGATTACTCCCCCTGGAACTCTGGCGATACGTCGCCGACAGCACGATGAGCCGGTGCATCTGCTTCACCGACCAGCCGGAGCGGACGAACTCCGACGCCAGCCAATCGAGCAGTTCGGGATGTGACGGCTTGCCGCCGTTCCTGCCGAAGTCACTCGGCGTGTCCACGAGGCCGGTGCCGAAGTGGCCCTGCCAGATGCGGTTCACCATCACTCGGGCAGTAAGCGGATTTTCCGGGCCCGCGATCCAATCGGCGAGGACGCGCCGCCGCTCCTGCTCGGCGGTTTCGCGGGTGAGTTTCTTTGAACCAAGCACGCTTAGCACCGCCGGCACCACTTCGCCCTTGGGCTGCTCCGGATCGCCGCGATGCAGCAGGTGAATCTTGTCCGGCGTGCGAAACTTTCCGGCGAACGCCAGCCGGCTCTCCTCCGACGCGCGAATCCGGCCTTCGAGCGACTTCTTCTCGTCCAGCAACTGCGTCGCCTCCTGCACCTCGTCGGGCTTCAGGCCGGCCAGGCTGATCTGCGCCGCCTTGTCGCCCGATGATTTCGTCGCCCGGTCGGAGGCATCCGCCACGACTCGCCATTCGCCCGCAGCGCCTGCCACTTCAACCACGTAATTGGTCGCGAGCCGGTCCGTGAACTCGCCCTTGCGGTCACGTCCCCAGACGACGCGATCAATGGTCCGCTCTGCGGGAAACTCCAACGCCACCCAGCCGCCCCCGTGCTCGCCCGACATCCAGCTCCGCGAATTGCCGTATTCACCGTCGTTCACGAAGCGTAGCTCGTGACGGTCCGCCACGACCGTGTTGCCGGACGACGACGCAGTCGTGCCGGCGCTGGCGAGCGCGACGTTCACGCCCGAGGTGTCGAACACCTCCAGCTCGTCCACGCATGGCTCCAAATTGTTCGTGCCGCGAATCGTAAACCGCACGCGCTTCGCCTTCACCGGCGGGAAGCGGTCGGTGTTCACCCGGGCATTCACGGCTGGTCTTGGCGGCGGCACGGAAACCAGCGTCTGCAACGTGTCGGGCGACGTGCCCGCCTCCAGCGTGTAGGCCGTGGCGAGGCGGTCGTTGAAGACGCCCTCGCGGTCCCGGCTCCAGACGATCTTCGCGATGCGCACCGGCTCCGGCAGCTCGAACTGCATCCAGCCGCGCCCTGCCGCGTCGGCCATCCAGCTCCGGCCGTTGCCATACTTGCCGTCGTTGAGGTGCTCCAGCTTGTGGCTGTCCGAAGTGCGGCTGCCGGAAGCCGTCACCTGCGTGCCGTGACCCGCGAGCGCGACGTTCCGCGGCTGCGCTTCGTCCGTGAAAATCTCGAACTCGTCCACGCACGGCTCGATGAGGCCAAGCGTCGGATGCAGGTTCGCCTCGTGGATGGTAAAGCGGACGAACTTCGCCGTGACCGGTGCGAACGTCTCGACGTTCTCCTTCGCGCTCGTCTCCCGAGTCTTACCGGAACCGGGCCGCGCCAACGGCACGAACTTCGCCAGCGCCCGGTCAATTTCCGCCACGCGTGTCTTTAGGGTCGCCTCCTCGCGGCGCTGCGCCTCCGTCTCGGGCGTGCGCATTTCGCGGTTCTCGTATTCCACCCCCGCGACGAAGGCCTGCATCGCGTAGTAGTCGCGCGCACTGATGGGATCGAACTTGTGGTCGTGACACCGCGCGCAGCCGACGCTCAGGCCGAGGAAGGTCTGCCCGAGGTTCACCACGATTTCGTCGAGCGCATCCTGCCGGGCGAGCCGCTTGGAGACATCGTCCGCGCCAATCTGGCCGGGCAGGAGCACCGAAGCGGTGAGCAGGAATCCCGTCGCCGCATCCTCGCCCAGCGCGTCACCGACGATTTGCTCGCGGATGAAGCGATCGTAGGGCGTATCCTGGTTGAAGGCGCGGATGACGTAGTCGCGATACGGCCAGGCGTGCGGGCGCTCCGTGTTCACCTCGAAGCCGTGCGTGTCCGCGTAGCGCACCACGTCCAGCCAGTGCTGCGCCCAGCGTTCGCCGTAGCGCGGTGAGTTCAACAGTTCGTCCACAACCCGCTCGTAGGCGTCGCTGCGACGATCCTGCACAAACGCCGCTACCTGTTCCGGCGTCGTCGGCAACCCGATGAGGTCGAAGCTCACGCGACGCAGCCACCGGACGCGGTCCGTTTCCGGCGCGGGCCTGAGTCCTTCCTTTTCCAAGCGTGCGAGGATGAAGCGGTCCACGTCATTGCGGGGCCACTCCCGGTTTACGGTCGCCGGCGGAACGGGGTGCTCTACCGGCTTGAATGACCAGTGCTCCGCCGGCTCGGGCCGCGTTTCCCCCCAAGCAGCCCAAACCAACAGCAGACCCAGCAGGATAAGAGTCATGTGCCGGCGCTGGCGGGTGAACTGTTTCATGGAACGACGCTGCGGATAGAACGCACCAACCGCCCCGGCAACACAAGGCCACACACCTGCGCGCTCAAAGTGCTGCCGGCGTCGCGCCGGCAGTCGTTGGCTGGCCGCGGTGCGGTGGAGCCCACGCCGGGCTGGCGCTGGTGTCATGCCGTCTGCGGATGAATTCCGGCGAAACTCCGTCTCGTGGTGTGGGCGGCTTGCCCTGCAAGCCGAGCGGGTTGCAGGGCAACCCGCCCACGGTTCTGCCAGGCATCACACCCAGTTGGTGTCAGGACTTCTGCCGGCGGGACACCGGCAGCACGCTGGAACGGCGCAACCGCGCACGGGGAAAGAATGCGCTTCGTGCACTCAGCGCACGGCTCCTTCCCGCGCCCTCGCAATGGCGAAGTCCACCAGCTCCTGCGACTGGAAGAAGCCCTCGAAGAAACTGTGTCCCTGTCCCGGCAGGACGATCAGCTTCACCAGCGACTCCGCACCGGCCTCGCGATACTGGCGCACGAATTCACCGGAGTTCGGTGGCAACGGCACCACCGTGTCCACGTCGCCGTGAATCAGCGCGGCCTGGATGCGCGCCTTGGCCAGCTGGTGGACCCGGGCGATGGGGTTGAACTCCGTCGCGCGAGCATCCAGCTCGGCGGCGGTCAGCCGATAAGCCGGGGCGGCGTTCGTGAGGCCGGGATAGGTGCGAAAATCGAAGACGGGATAGATGCCGATGAGGCCGGCGACCCGCTCCGGATGGGCAAGGGCCCAACTGGTCACCCACAGCCCCCCGCGGCTGCGCCCAAACAGACACGGCCTGCCAGCAAAGCCACGCCGCTCCGTCAGCTCACGGTGTAGCGCCTCGAACGCCCCATGGCTGTCCGGACTGCCGTAGGCTTCGCCCACGTCCACGCCCGCGACCGCAATGCCGGCGGCGAGGAACTGCGCGTGCATCCAATGCTCCGCGCCGTCGGGATACGCTGGCAGCGTGGGCGCGTAGAAGATCCATGGCTGCGGCGAGGTGCGCTTCCCGGGCGGCGGGAGGAACACAAACGCCGGTCTTCCGGCGACCGTGAACTCCTCCGTGTCCGGCAGGACCAGGCGCGGCGTGGGTCCGGCTACCTTGGGCACGGCGGCGGCGGCCAGTTGCTGCTCGAGCCAGGGCAACACCTTCTCCGCCCACTTCGCACCGTGGACGCGCTGGCCCTTTCCGCTGAAGTGGACACCCTTGCCACCGCCGTCGCGCAGGTCGCCGGTGAGCGCATCCGTGTCGGGGCCTTCGAGGGCGATGCCGTCCTGCCAGAGCGCGGCCTGCGCGGCGCGAAGGTCGGGCGAACCCGGATCATCGGGCGTGTGGTAGCTGGCCTGGGCGACGAACCACGGGATGTCCCAGCCCACCTCGCGGCGTGAATCGCGGATGAGCTGTGCCAGGAACTTCTGGTAAAGTTCGCCCGGCAACGTGCGGGCCGGGTCCGGCTGGTTGGCGTCGGACTCGCCCTGATGCCAGAGCACCGCGCGGAAGCCGCGCGGGCCAAGCTGCCGCAGCCGGGCCGTCAGGTTGGCGAACAGGGTGCCGTTGCTTTCCCATTCACCGGACGGGAGCTGCGTGACGTTGCCCGTGAGCGTGGGCGGCTGAGGGAACTTCGTTCCGCGTGGCAGCCATTCCCGCACGCTGGTCGCGCCGACGCCCACCGAGACGAGGCCGACCGGCACCTTGAAGCGCGCCGCCAGCGCATCGCCGAACGGCGGCAGGAAACTCCCGCCCCCGCCCGATGCGCCCGGCTGCGGATCACGGGCCGGCTGCCACTGGGTTCCCGAGAACGCGACGACGAGATCAGTGGCGGGCGACAGCTTCTCCTCGCCGTGATTCGCCGAGTTCGACTGGCCCGCCACCACGAAGACTTCGCCCACGCCGACATGCGCGACGTTCGTTTCCGCCAGGGCCACGCCGTCCCGCACGACCCGGAGGTTGAGCTGATACCAGCCGCCAGCGGGGGCCTCGAACTCACCGGCGAAGCTCTTCCCGTCGGCGCCCAGATCAGCGACCCAACGCCAGGCGCGGTCGGCTCCGGCACCCGTCAACTGGACCTTCACGGACACCTTGCCTGCGGGCGCATCGGCGAGTTGTCCCGCGACGTGGACCCGGCCGCGCTCAGCCGTGGCGCGTTGGAACACCTGAAAGTCCGCGGGGCTGGTGAGGCGGACTTCGGAAGCGGCATAAAGATCCTGCCCACTGGCGAGACTGAAGCAGGCCAGCAGCACTTTGCCCAAGGTGCTGATTTGGACTTTGCGGCTGCTGTTCATCGTGTGTTGGAACTCAACCGGACCTCGGGCTGCGCTTAGTGGTCACTATGAACGTCGCCACCGAGGGCCACTATTTTAATCGGGCACGAAGAAACTCACTCCGGCCGTCTGCGGCAACCGAGACACCAACAGTGTTACCATCATTCCAAACTTCGACGGTCCGCCAATTGGCCAAATCCGTGGACACTTCGAATACCAGTTCCGAAACGTAGGCGCCGCTAACCGACGTGAACAACCGGCCGTCGAAGCCAAGCTGCGGCATCGTGAATCGGATGTCGGGATTCACGATGACAGTTCGGTCCACCAAAGTGGATGCAAACTGATCGTTTCCGGGTTGCTCGGCGCGAACTACCACACTGCCCTTCCCAGTCAGTAAAAGTTCATTGGCTTTCACTGTCGCTGGACCAGAAAGCACCGAGAAGCGTATTGGCAGACCGCTGTCCGCGGTGGCGACCAAGGTGATTGGCGAAGCCTCCTGATCTGCAATACGTGGCAACGTGAAGTCCAAGGATTGTCTGGTGCTTTCCCGAAGACTGAAGACTTGCAGGCCCAATTCGCGATCTGCCACATAGGCGAGACTGTCCACGATCTTCACCCTGCGAGCCATCCCGCCCGGAGGTGTGTTTCCTGCAAGCGAAGCGCTCTGCGGTGCGATGATGTCAACAATCTGGATGCCCTCTTCCTCGTCCGCCACATAAGCGAAGTTTCCAACCACATCGACCCCAACGGAATAGCCGCGGGTATTGTAGCTTCCCACAAAAGCCGGGGTCGCAGGGTTGCTTAAGTCCAAAATCTGAAGACCAGCAGTGCCATCGGCTACATAAGCACGATTGCCCATCATGCGGATGCCCGAGGCATCACCCGCCGTCTGAAGGCTACCCATACGGATTGGTTGTTCCGGATTGCCTACGTCCAAGACTAGCAGGCCCCACATTGAGTTCGCTATGTAAGCGAGATGCCCGACTACCTCCACGTCCACCGCAGAGGTTCCGAAGTGGCCAACTGGCACAAGGCTTCCTGGTGTGCTGACATCGAAGATGCGCAGGCCCCCGGGCAAAACCATGCTGGCACCGGTTGCGTATGCCCGCTGGCCGACCACATGAACGCTCGATGACCTGATGAGTTTCGAGATGTTTCCCAAACGAACGGGGCTGACAGGATTGCTCACGTCCACCACCAGCAACCCGCCAACATCATCCGCGAGGAATGCGGATTTTCCCACCACATGAACGTCCACGGTCTGTCCGTCGGTGTCGAAGCCACCTACACGGATTGGGTCGACGGGGTTGCTTACGTCTAAGATTTGAAGCCCCGCGCTCCCGTTTGCCACGTAGGCGAGGTTTCCCTCCAATTGCACATCTGCCACAGTCGCATTGAGATCAAAACCGCCGGCACGAAATGGTGATTGAGGTTGGGTAACGTCAAAGATCTGGAGGCCGTAATCCCAATCTGCCAAATAGGCGAAGTTCCCGGCTACTTGAACGCCCCGGGCATACCCGCTGGTGTCAAACCCGCCCACCAGTGTAGGGTTTGCAGGGTTGCTTACATCCAAAATCCGGAGACCGCCGAATCCGGCCCCAACGTAAGCTAAACTCCCCGTCACTTGAACGTCCCAGGCACCCTCATGAATTCCGTAGCCGCCTACGCGCACTGGATTCCTGGGATTACTGATGTCCAATATCTGGAGGCCTGAGTGAACATTAGCCACGTAGGCAAGATCTCCCACCACCTGGACAGCGGCGGTGCTCCCCGGAATGCTGTTTTCGCCAAGTTGCACGGGACTTTCAGGATGACTCACGTCGATTACCAGAAGTCCGTTGTTCAGATCGGCAACATAGGCGAGATCGCCCAGCACCTGAAGGCCATACGCAAACCCCTCAATGTCGAGGCTTCCCTTCAACTCCGGTTTCGCCGGATTGCGAATATCCACAATCTGCAAACCGCCATCCCAAGCTGCTACGTAGGCCAAGTGTCCCACTACTTGCACTCCGACGGCTAACCCAACGGTGTCGAGGCCACCGACCCGCACTGGATTCGATGGGGCGCTGACGTCCACGATCTGCAACCCGGCGTTTCCCTCAGCCAAGTAGGCCAAATCGCCTTCGACCTGCAAACTCCAGACGTCTCCTTGGGTGGCAATACCACCCAGACCCACCGGATTGGTCGGGGCGCTGACATTGAAGATCGCCACGCCACGCTCTCTCAGTGCAACAAATGCACGGTCGCCCTGGATGAACACGTCGAAGGCGCTATTGTGGGCGCTACCGCGCGGAACGCGGGGCCACTGGCCAATGAGTTTCGTCCGAACTTCCGACCGATTTAAAATCCGGGGCAGTCTTGTGGCCGAAAAGCTGTTGTCCCCTGCCTGCTCCGCGACCAGCACAATGGTGCCGATGTTGGTAGCCGTGATGGTGCCACCGGCGATCACTGCGGGGCCAGCTTCCACCCGAAACGTCACCGGCAGTCCGCTGCTGGCAGTTGCGGCAAGCGGGCAGGGTTGGTTGAGCAGCAAGATCGTATTTGTCGCCGGGGAGGACCACTCGATGGATTGCTCGGTGGCATACACCCGAAGAACCAAGCTAAACACGGCGAAGAACAGTGTGGCGGTTCGGATGGAGGCGGAGGTGTTCGTGTTCACACAGGCGGCGATTGAGCGCGCGGCACGTTCAATCACCGCTCAGTGCGATTCAAGCGGACAAAACTCCCATTCCATCACTTCAGCGACTGCACGTAGCGGACGAGGTCCACGATCTGGTCGTTGGTGAGGGTGTCGAGCAGGCCTTCGGGCATGACGGACTGGCCGTCCACGTAGCCGGCGACCTTGATGCTCTTGATGGGAATGACCTGCTGGGTGCCGCCGGCGAAGCGCACGGTCAGGGCGTCGGCCGTTTCGTCGCCGAAGAAGCCTTCGTAGGTTTCGCCGTCGGTGGTCTCGACGTGGTAGGTGCGGAAGACCCCCTCGATCGCCTGGCTGGGATCGAGCACGGACGTGAGCACGGCTTCCGTGGTGCGGTTCTTCGAGCCGGCGAGCGGCGGGCCGAAGCCGGTGCCGTCGTTGCGCGTGGAATGGCAGGCCGCGCAGGTGGCCTGGAACAGCGCCTGACCACGGGCGAGGTCGGCCTTGGCGGCGGCGTCCACGCGCTGCACGAGATGGGCAATGCGGGCGTTCACCTGGCGTTTTCCGGCGGGGTCCTTGCCGGGATGACGGGCGACGACCTGCGTCCAGCGGCTGGATGACGGCACGGCGATTTTGCCGCGGCCCTTCTCCTCGACCATTTGCAGCAGGAGATTCTGGAAGGCGCTTTCGTAGGTGCCGCCGGGGGCGAGATAGTCGCGTTCCCAGCCCTTCACCGTGTCCGCGAAGTTCGGCGTGGTGCGCCAGCGGCGGAGCCAGGCGAGGTGTTCGGCGGCGAGCGGTTCCGGGTGGTCGCGGAAGAAGCGGAGGACTTCCCAACGCACACGGAAGGTCGGCTCGTCGGTGAGTTCCTGAAGCAGCGCGAAGGCGTCCTTGAGCGGCGGGCGCACGGTGGACAGGGCGCGGACGGCTTCGTGGCGGAGGTCTTCGCTGCGGCTGGCGAGCAGGTCGCGGTAGAGCGCACCCTGGTAATGCCCGAGCCCTTCGAGACACCACAGCGCGTGGATGCGGAGATCGTCGGCCCGGCGCGAATCGCGCGCGAGGGCGGCCAGCGCGGGGATGAGTTCGCGGGCGTTGCGCTGGACGATCTGGTGCCAGGCGGCGCGCATCTCCCAGGTGGAGGGCGCTTGCAGATGTTTCAGCAGCGCTCGGTTTGGCGCGGCGGCGACGTTGGGCGCGGTGCGGCGGGTCTGGCTTTCGTGGCGCACCCGCCAGACGCGGCCGCGGGTCTTGTCGCGGGCGGGATGGTTCCGGTCGATTTCGTTGTGGGAGATGATGCGGTTATACCAGTCCACGATGTAGAGGCAGCCGTCGGGGCCGAAGCGGATGGCGACGGGGCGGAAGAATTCGTCGTCGGTCGAGACGAGGTCGGGCAGTTGCTCGAAGCGATACACGCCGTTCGCGCCGCGGGTGGCGGAGACGGTGTTGATCCGCCGCGTGATGGGGTTCGCGACGAAGATCACGTTGTGCCACGGGTTCGGGAAGGAGCCTTCGCGGTCGTCGGAGATCGCCAGACCGGAGAAGCCGGTGCCTCCGAGGCTGAGGTTCGGCGCGGTGGGCGGATGGTAGGGCGAATCGGGATGGACGAGGCGTTTGATGAAGCTCGGGTAGGTCGTGTCGCGCTCAAAGTGGACGAGGCTGTAACCGAGGTCATTGGCCTCGTGGATGAAGACGTGCCCCGTGCGGTCCTGCGCCCAGCACCAGATGTTGTTCAGGCCGGCGCCGATGACTTCGAGGTCCGAACCGTCGGCCCGGAACCGCGCGACGACGGTCTTGTCGAAGTTTACCGACTTGCCGGTGGCGGTGATGGCGGTGCCGTTGTTCAGGACACCCTGGGAGAAGACGATCCAGTTGCCTGGCAGGAACTCAAGCTGGTGCGGCAGCGTGTGGGTGTCCTGCACGCCGAAGCCGTGAAGGAGCACCGAACGGCGGTTGGCTTGGCCGTCGCCATCGGTGTCTTCGAGGAAAAGCATCTCGGGGCCCTGCGCGACGATCGCACCGTTGCGGTAGGGCAGCACGCTCATGGTCATCACCATGCCATCGGCAAACGTGCGCGCCGTGTGGGGACCGGGCCCGAGCGGCTGATCGAAGACGACCACGCGGTCCTCGCCGGCCGTCTGCCAGACGGCCGGGTCCTGGTCGCGTGGATATTCGGTGGCGGTCATGGACCACATCCGGCCGGCGTCGTCGAACGCGACGTTGATCGGCTTGGGCAGGCCCGTTTCCTCGCTGGCGACCAGTTCCACCGAAAAGCCGGCGGGAACGGTGAACGACGCCTGCTGCTCGGACGGGGTGCGGGGCTGGGCGGCGGCGTTGTTGCCCTGCTTCAGCTCCTGCGCGACGGCGCAACGCGCCGCCAGCAGGACGGCGACGACCGCGACGGAGATTTTCATGCGCCGGTCACCTCGTGATCGCAGACGATGACCGCTTCCAGGTGCGGCACGACCAAACCCACGGCCTCCTGGTGGATCGGATGCGGCAGGTAGGCGTCGCGCGCGGCCACACTCTCGAACAGCATGACGAAGCTGTGGGTGAACCCCTGCGACAGGCCTTCGGTGCTGTTATTGACGCCCCAAGTCAGGTCGAGGATGCCGGGAATGCGCTTGGGCAGATCCTCGACGATGCGCCAGACCTCGGCGATTTGCTCCGGCGTGCGGTCGGCCTTGAACTTGAAGAACGCGATGTGTTTGACCCGCTTGTTCATGTGAGTGACGGCCGAAGGCTGCCACGTTCCATGGCCCGGTTGCGGCAAATTTTTGTCTGAATCAGAAAGTCGAGGGCACGTGGACGATCCGTCCTTGTAGAACACCGGCCGTCGGGCAATCTCGAAGATATCATGTGCCAGCTTGTTGCTGCGGTTGCGACCTGCGTATGGATGGTCAATGCCTTGGCCGGGGAAAGGGTCCCCGCCGGGTGGGACAACTTTGGCGTCGGCATCTTTGGCACTGCGGACGGGTTGCCCGGGCGGGCGCCGCTAACGGAGGGGCGTCTAAGCGAGACCGACATTTCTGCACCGACACCGGTTTCGACCGTGATCGTAGAATTGGAGCCCGCAGCTGGCACGGGTGGTTTGCTGGGCTTCGATTTTGATTTTGACGACTACGCACCGGCTGGATCGCCCGGCCTGGCCGGCCGGTTGGACGCGCTCCGGGCCGACTGGGCGGCGACCGACCGCCGCCTGGAAAAGGCCAGCCGCGATGGGGTATGGCATCGGGTGGTGGAAAAAGCATTCCCCGAGCCCACTGTTCTGCGGTCGGGCCGCCTCCAGTTCGGCGGGGGCGCGGCGAGCGCCGTGAAGCAACGAAACCCCTTCGCTCTGATTCAGGAGTATCCGTTCTTGTTCTGGCTGTCGTTCTGAATCCGCCGTCGTTTGCTGGCGCAAGGGCCGGGTTCGGGGCAAAAACCCGTTGACCCGCCCCCCTTCACCGTTAGCCTGCCGCGTCTTTTTTCCGGAGACACAAAACAACGAATACGAAATCTATGGCAGTCAAAGTAGCGATCAATGGTTTCGGCCGCATCGGCCGTCTGGTTTTCCGCGCCCTCGTCGAGCAGGGCCTCGTTGGCAAGGACATCGAGGTCGTCGCGGTCGGCGACATCGTGCCGGCCGACAACCTGGCCTACCTGCTGAAATACGACACCGCTCAGGGTCGCTTCAACGGCACCGTCAGCTCCAAGAAGTCCGCCGCCGACAAGGCCGAGGATGACGTCCTTGTCGTCAACGGCGCCGAGATCCACGTCGTCTCCGCCAAGTCCCCCGCCGAGCTGCCCTGGGCCAAGTTCGGCGTGGACATCGTGATCGAGTCCACCGGCCTCTTTACCGAGGCCGAGAAGGCCAAGGGCCACCTCACGGCCGGCGCCAAGAAGGTCATCATTTCTGCCCCGGCGAAGGGCGAGGACATCACGGTCGTCATGGGCGTGAACCACGACAAATACGACGCCGCGAAGCACCACATCATCTCCAACGCGAGCTGCACCACGAACTGCCTCGCGCCCCTCGTGCACGTGCTCCTCAAGGAAGGCTTCGGCATTGACGAAGGCCTGATGACCACGGTGCACGCCTACACGGCGACCCAGAAGACGGTGGACGGCCCCTCCAAGAAGGACTGGAAGGGTGGCCGCACCGCCGCGCAGAACGTCATCCCCAGCACCACCGGTGCCGCCCGCGCCGTCGCGCTGGTCTGCCCCGAGGTCAAGGGCAAGCTCACCGGCATGGCCTTCCGCGTGCCCGTCCAGACCGTGTCCGTGGTCGACCTGACCGTGAAGACCGTGAAGGAAACCAGCTACGCCGAGATCTCCGCCGCCATGAAGAAGGCCAGCGAAACCTACCTCGCGGGCATCCTGAACTGGACCAGCGACGAGGTCGTCAGCAGCGATTTCATCCACGAAAAGGCCAGCTCCGTCTTCGACGCCGGCTCCGGCATCGAGCTGAACTCGAAGTTCTTCAAGCTCATCAGCTGGTATGATAACGAGTGGGGTTACAGCAACCGGGTCGGCGACCTGGTGAAGCTTGTCATCTCAAAGGGCCTGTAAACGGCCTTCGAAACAGATTTGCGGGCGGTGGCTCCTGGGACGGGCCACCGCTTTTCGTTTAATCCCCTTTGGGAGGATTTGTCGGACGATTTGTGTCGGCCAGTTGGGCGTCGATGACTTCCGCAAAGGCG
Organism: Verrucomicrobiota bacterium; assembly: GCA_043755815.1. GTDB lineage: Bacteria > Verrucomicrobiota > Verrucomicrobiia > Limisphaerales > UBA9464 > CAIWAH01. Next base: position 7,427 of record JAYUSF010000001.1, on the reverse strand, counting down.
ATGCGGGTGGCGCCTAGCATTTGCTTGAGCAGTCCCGATTCCGCGGGGGCCAGGTTGCCCTTGGTCTTCACTTCCAGCATTTCCAACTGGTCGATGTAGAGCTTGGCGACCTCTGGCTGGGCGGTTTCGAACTGCCCGGACTGTGGGTTGGGATACTTGCCGAGAAACATCATCGCGATCTGCGCGTGACCGGTGACCAGTTGGACGAAAAGCTCGGTATGAATCTCTTCTGGCGTGGCATCAGCCAGCGTGTCGATGGGGGGCGGATTCACACCTTGGCCGCCTTCCGGGCGCGGTTGACCTCGCTGACGAGAAATCGGACGAGGTTTTGAAGGCGATCCTCGAGTTCGAGGTTTTCGAGGATGACCTGGCGCTCGTCCGGTTCGGAGAGCATGAGCGTGGTGACCAAATCCGCCATGGTGCCGGGATCGGTCATCCCCCTCAGTGCGCGGACGCAGTGCTCGACGGAGGTTTTCCCCCCACCGCTGCCGCCGGCCAATTGATGAAACACTTCCAGCGGCACCCGCAGGCCGAGGCGCAGACGGGCGTCAACCAAGTCCAAGGTTCGCTCGACCAGGGCGTCGAGCACCAGGCTTTCCTTGGGCTGCGTTTGGATCGGCTCGATCAGGTGCACGCGATAGGGTTTGGTCTGGACGATCTTTCCGAGCCGCACCCGGGTTAGCCCCTGCAAAATCATGTTTGAGGTGCCGTTGCCATTCTTCACCGAGGCGCGGATGACGCCCAACCCCGCGATCTGGCAGGGACTTTCCCGGGAGGCGCCGGGACGCTGCATCGCCAGACAGAACAGCCGGTGTGAGTCCAAGGAGTCCGCCAGCATGGCGCGATAGCGCGGCTCGAAGATGAATAGCGGCTGCACGGCCCCTGGAAAGAGGCTGCAACCGCTGAGTATCATCACCCCGATTTGGTCGGGAAATTCCATGAATTCACGTTAAGCGGGTTCGTCGGTTAGGCAAGTGCGCGGGCGGAACGACGCAGACGGAACCTGCGAAAACTACGGAAAAGGCGGGCAACTGGCCTTGCCACCGCACCGGCGCCCCCACATCGTCGCATCGTGGACATGAACTCGAAACTGTTGAGCGGAATTCTGGTGGTTGCCTGCTTGGGGCTGGGGGCCGGCTGGTTCTTTACGACCCGCAAGGCCGCTGAGGAACAGGCCGCCGCCACCGCTGCGGTAACCGGGCTGACCAATCAGTTGGTCTCCACCTCGTTCAAGCTCGCCGAACAGCAGAAGGTCAATGCCACGCTGAACACCGACCTTTCCGAACGCGAAAGGGAACTGATCGGCTTCTCAAACAAATGGACCTTCGTGTCCACTGCGCTGGCCACCACCGAAGCCGAGGCCAAGGCCGCCGCCGAGGCCGCTCGGACGGAAATCGAAAGGCGCGACAAGCAGATCCACGGTCTCGAAGGAGAGAAAGATGCGCTTACGCAGAAGATGGACGGACTCACCGCAGAGATTGGCGGCCTAAGCAACAAGATCGCCGAGACGGAACAAAAACTCGCCACGAGCGAGGGTGACCGGCAGCTATTGCAGAGGGAATTGAAGCGTTTGCTGGCGGAGAAGGCAGAACTGGAACGGAAGTTCGCCGACCTCGCGGTTCTGCGGGATCAGGTCCGGAAGCTGAAGGAGGAGCTGAGCATCGCCAAGCGGATCGACTTTATCCGGCGCAATCTCTACGGGTTCGACAAGAAGGGAGCCCAGGTGTTGAGCGATGGAATCAAAGTGCGTCCCAAGACCAATTCTCCGGACGCGAATGCCCGGTTGAATGTCGAAATCGGCACCGACGGATCGAGCAAGGTGGACTCGCCTCCGCCGGCAAGGTGACGCAGGCTGACGGCGCGCCAAGGCACTTCCGTTCCGCGTCGGGCCACGTGGCCGATTGATGGCGGGAAGAATTGTTTGGCTGGGAATGGCCGATCCGCTCCTCCAACTCACAGCAGTCACGAAATCCTTCGGTGCGGTGCGCGCGCTGAAGGGCGTGTCGTTCGTCCTCCGAGCGGGCGAGGTGCATGCGTTGCTCGGCGAGAACGGTGCGGGCAAGTCCACGCTCATCAAGGTCATCACCGGCGCACACCAACCCGACGGCGGCACCATTGAAATCAACGGCGAACGCGCGGCGCAGCTCACGCCCGCAGGGGCGCACAAGCTCGGCATCGCCTGCATCTATCAGCAACCGGCGCTGTTCCCCGACCTCACCGTCGCCGAGAACATCGGCCTGCGGTTGGAGAAGACCCGTTCGTTCGCCCGCGTGGATTGGTCCGCCCGCCGCACGCGCGCATCGGAACTGCTCCAGCGCATCGGCGCGGAGATTTCGCCCGAAGCCGAAGTCCGCTCGCTCTCGATGCCCGAGCAGCAGCTTGTCGAAATCGCCTGCGCGCTCGGCGCCGGCGCCCGCATCGTCATCATGGACGAGCCGACCGCGTCGCTTACGCAGAAGGAGCAGCACCTCCTCTTCGCGGTTGTGCGCGACCTGCGCGCGAGCGGCGTCGGCGTCATCTACATCTCGCATCGACTCGAAGAAATCTTCGCCCTCGCCGACCGCGTGACTGTGCTGCGCGATGGCGAGAGCGTGGGGACTCGCGAAGTCGCTTCCTCAAATGATTCCCGCAGATTTGGCACAGCCGCAGATGTAATCCAAGACCCCATCTGTGGTCGCCCTGAATCTGCGGGAGAACAACGCCCACTCACTGAATCTGAACTCATCAAGCTCATGGTCGGGCGCGAGGTCTCGTCCATCTTTCCGCCCGCCGAGAGCCAACCCGGCAAGGTCGTCCTCTCGTTCAAGAATCTCGGCTGCACTGCCAGCGGGGTGAAGAACATCTCGCTCGACGTGCGGGCAGGTGAAGTGGTCGGCCTTGCGGGACTCGTCGGTGCGGGCCGCACCGAACTTGCGCGCGTCCTTTTCGGCCTCACGCCCGCGGACTCCGGTGAAATCATCCTCAACGGCCAGCGCGTCGTCATCACTTCACCACAGGAGGCCGTCGCGCACGGCATCGCTTACGTGCCCGAGGATCGCCGACGCCACGGCGTGATTCTCGAAATGCCCATCGCGCACAACATGACGATGGCGATCCACAATCGTCTCTTTCCCGGCACGTGGCTCCGTTTCGGTGCCGAGCGCACGCTCGCGCTCGATTACATCCGCGACCTCGGCGTGAAAGCCTACGGACCCGAAGCGCCCGGCGGTTCGCTCTCCGGCGGCAACCAGCAGAAAGTCTCCCTCGCGCGCTGGCTCGCGACGAAGCCGAAGCTGCTCATCCTCGACGAGCCGACGCAGGGCGTGGATGTCGGCGCGAAGAGCGAGATTCACAAAATCATTCGCCGCCTCGCGAAGGACGGCCTCGCCGTGCTGATGATCTCCAGCGATCTGCCGGAAGTTCTCGGCATGAGCGACCGCATCGCCGTCCTGCGCGGCGGAACCGTCACCGCGATGCTGCCCGGCAAGAGCGACGCGCACACCGTGATGATGGCAGCGCTCGGCCAGACTGAGAAAGGAGCCGCCGCGTGAAACGCTACTTCCGCGAACTCTCCGTAGCCGCCGCGCTGGGCGTGATGCTCCTGCTGCTCGCCATCTTCGCGCCGAATTTCTTCCAGCCGCAGCCGCTGCTCTCGCGCCTGACTGCCGCCGCGCCAAAGCTCGTGCTCGCGTGCGGCGTGGCTCTCGTGATCATCGCGCGGCAGATCGATATTTCCATCGGTTCGCTCTTCGCCGTCTGCGGGACGTGCGCGGGCCTCGTCGCCGCGTCCGGACTCCCGTGGCCCGTGGCCATGCTCGCGGCGATCGTCGTGGGCGCGCTCGGCGGCGCATTGAATGGCGTCCTCGTCGCCGGACTGCGATTGCCGAGCATCGTCGTCACGCTCGCCACGATGGTGACAATGCGCGAGGCGCTGCGGCTCAAGCAGCAAGGCGTGTTCATCAATCTTCCCGATGGCGCGCAATGGTTCGGCCTGCCGATGAGCGCAGGGCAATTCACCGTGTGCGGCATCGCGTTCGGTCTGCTCGTGCTGATGGCGTTCGCGATGAAGCATCTTTCCGCCGGCCGTTTCGTCTATGCCGTCGGCACGGACGCGGAGGCGGCGCGACTCGCCGGCATCCGTCCGCAGCTCACGACGTTCCTCGTCTTCGTCTTCATGGGCGCGCTCACCGGACTCGCCGCAGTGTTGAACATGGTGCAATCCCCGCAAGTCGATCCGAACAGCGGACGCGGCCTGGAACTCGAAGCCATCGCCGCTGCAGTCGTCGGTGGCGTGGCGGTGAGCGGCGGACGCGGCCGACTCTGGGGCGTGCTCGCGGGCCTGCTGCTGCTCGTGTGCATCGGCCCGGCTCTCACTTACGTCGGCGTCAAGCCGTATTGGGAAAAGGCGATCCAAGGCGCGATCATCCTCCTGGCCGTGGTGGCCGAAGGGCTTCGCAGCAGAAAGGGAGGGAGCATCGGATGAGCATTGCCAGGCGCGGCTTCAAAGATGTCCTACTCCGCCACGAGACAATCCTCGTGCTGCTGCTGATCGCGGAAGTGATTTACTTCAACGCCTTCGGCCGTCGCTTCGGCACGACGGATAATGTGACGAACATCGTGCGACACTCCGTCGAGATCGGTCTGCTCGCGCTCGTGATGACGCCCATCATCCTCACGGGCGGCATCGATCTCTCGGTCGGCTCGATCCTCGGACTGTGCGCGGTGCTCTTTGGAAAATTGTGGCGCGACGCGGGCCTCGATCCGTGGCTTGCGGGAGTCTGCACGCTCGGCATCGGCGGATTGTGCGGCGGGTTCAATGCGCTGGTCATCACGCGACTCGGATTGCCCCCGCTCATCGTCACACTGGCAACGTTCTCGCTCTACCGCGGTCTGGCCGAGGCGATCACGCAGGGCGTGGATGCGTTCACGAATTTCCCTCAGTCGTTTCTCTTTCTCGGCACCGGGCAATTGGCGGGCCTGCCGACGCAGGCGTGGATTCTCATCGCGACGGCAGTCGCAGTATGGCTGCTCGTGCATCGCACCACGGTCGGACGTTCGTTCCGCGCGATCGGTTTTGCACCCGAAGGCGGGCGCTACGCAGGACTGCCGGTGCAACGCCGGCTCGCAACGGCTTACGTGCTCGCGGGCGTGGTCGCGGCGATCGCGGCACTCACTTACACAGCGCGCTTCGGCACTGCGAAGGCGGACGCAGGCACGGGCTACGAACTGTTTGCCATCACCGCGGTCGTGCTCGGCGGCACGAGCATCTTCGGAGGCGTCGGCTCGGTGCATGGGACATTGCTCGGCGTGGCGGCGGTGGCGGTGCTGAGCAACGGCCTCACCCGCGTGCCCGGTCTCATGAACATCGCCAGCGAACTCTCCGGCATGCTCACCGGGAGCGTTCTTATACTTACGCTTACAGGCAAAGCGGGGACCGGTTTGCTCAAAAAATTCTGGATGGAAAATGCTGTGGCCAAGCTTGGCCAAGCCCGGTAATTCTCCGATGTTTCAGGTTGGGCGGTTGGCGCAGCGGTTAGCGCAGCTGCTTTACACGCAGTTGGTCGGGGGTTCGAATCCCTCACCGCCCACATTTTTCCAGGGAAGTTTGTTTCCGACCAACTGGACGCCACGGCCGATAGGCTTGCCGCACGGGTTGAATACGCCGGGATCGCATTCTCGAACTCGCAAAGTGGGATCCGAACGATTGCTGGCATTGCCTCACGGCTGGCCTCCGATCCGGCCGGTTAACAAAATGCAGACCTGGTTCCTGAGCGTGTCGCGTTAGACAGGTTGCTGTGTGGACTCCCGATAGATTCGGGTTTTCGAGCGGTATGGGTTGCGTCGCCAGGAATAGTTTAACCAGAATCCGTCCTGATGGAACGGCGGCGACGTCAGGTGCCTTTTCCGACCTCAAGGTGAGATTGTGTGGGTAGCTGGGAGTGGATCTGGGAGATCGAACTTCAGATGCGAAGCCACCAGGTAGATCATGGTGGTGAAGTATTCGACGGTGCGGAAGCCGCGGGACTTTCGCTTCACGGTCTGGAGGATGCCGTTTAGCGCCTCAGCCGCTCCATTGGTCACCCGGGTCCGCAGGCAGGCGACTACGCCGTCCCAGTGGCCGCGGAGGATTCGGGCCGTCCTCTTCATCTCCGGGATCCGCGCCCGCGCCCCCAACCACACCACCACTTGAGGTCGCGCTCGGCGACCGTGGCCTTCGGCTCCCGCATGATCGTTCGCAGCGCGTCGAGATGTTTGAACGCCTTGCCGGTCTGGAGCTTGCCGGCCCACACCCGCCGCCGGGTGTCCCGCTCTGCCTCGCTGAAACTCCCGTTCCCGCCGTCGGACCTGATCGAGCGCCTGGCTGACCAACTGCACTACGGGGAAGCAGTCGAAGACGAGCAGCGAGCCGCCGAATTGCTCGGAGAATCCCTTGCGGTGGACCGGCCTCATGTCCGGGCAGATCGTGCCAATCCGTTCCGGGGCCGGCACGCGTCGGCGTAGGTGGTCGGCGAATTCTCGGAGCGTGCCGCTGTCCCGCCCTTCTACGGTCAGCAGGCCCCGCGTCGGCCGCCCGGCCTCCTTGGGTTCGCTGAAGATCGTCAGGCAGTTCTGTCCCCGGGCCTGGCAAACCTCGTCGGTGCTGACCACCCGGACGGCTTCGGCCACCCTTTTGACGGCGCCCCCGGGCCGCCGTCCACGCGCGGGACGGGGGGGTGTTTCCGTAGCACTCGAACTGGAAGAAGTTCAGGTGCCGCCAGGACCGCGGCTCGGTGTCGTAGACCGAGAAAGCCTAGCCGGTCCCCGGCTGCGGGAAGCGATTTCCGGGAGGGGAAATTCAGGTCGAGGTCGAGGCACTTGAGATCCGGGTCGAAACGCACGCCGACCCTCTTCCCCGGCGTGCCGGCCCGGCCCATGGCGACGCCCCAAACATTCTACTGAGCCATGGCGGAGCGACTGCCGGTGCGGGCACCCCGACGCATAGAACGACAATCACCCTTCCCCGAACCGTGGCTCAGAGGTTTTCTTGCCGAGCCGAGGCCGTTGCTTCAGCAGAATGTGACACAAAACTGCTGGCAACGAATGGAAACCGTCAGCAAGTCGGAGCGGAATGAAATCTTGGCAGCGGTGCGCGTCCGGTAGGGGCAGGAATCCAAGCTGGGAAAGGGGAACATCCTCGGCGAGTTCGCCGCGGTGGCAGGCGATCACCGCAACCACGACACCCGCTTAAGAAAGTTTTGTCTAAAATTGTTTTACAGGAACCAAGGATCCCGTCACGTTGGGTCCGGCGATTAAAATGGTGATAGTCGTTAAAAGTGAAAGGCCGTTGACGCGGTCTTTAATTTTTCGTCTTGTTCATTGAAATTAAGTCTGTGCGACAAATGTAATGTTAAGTGCCGAACCTGTTTCGGTTAGTTTTTTAACGGAGAGTTTGATTCTGGCTCAGAACG